>JBFLKI010000256.1:0-16462 GCA_040883135.1 Desulfotignum sp.
CGGTTCCAGGTCCGTGGTCGGGGGAAATGTGTGGCTCACCTCCTCCATCCCGCCGGACACCAAGGTGTTCATGGAATCCCCGAAACTGGTTTACAAACACCCGCGCCCACACAAGGAATCCCGTCATGAAAAAACTGCCTGATATCACCGCAGCCTGCGGCAATACTCCTCTGGTATTTCTGGACAAGGCCAGCCAAGAATGCGGGGCCGACATTTATGGAAAGCTGGAATATTTCAACCCCCTGTCCTCGGTCAAGGACCGCATCGGTCTGGCCATGATCAATCACGGCATTGAAACCGGAAACATCCACCCGGACACGGTGATCGTTGAGCCCACCTCCGGCAACACCGGCATCGCCCTGGCATTCGTGTGCCGGGTCAAGGGGTTGAACCTGATCCTGACCATGCCTGAAACCATGAGTATCGAACGCCGGCAGCTTTTGGTCCACCTGGGGGCCCAGCTACACCTCACGCCGGGAGAAAAAGGGATGAAAGGGGCTATCGAAGCGGCCCGGCAAATGGTTCAGACCACACCGAACGCCTGGATGCCGGATCAGTTTTCCAACCCGGCCAACCCCGCGATCCACCGCACCACCACCGGCCCGGAAATCTGGGAAGCATTGAACGGAAATATCGATATTTTTATAGCCGGCGTGGGCACGGGTGGCACCATCACCGGGGTGTCGGAAATGATCAAGCAGAAAAATCCCGGTCTGCTGTCCGTGGCGGTTGAACCGGAAAACTCCCCTGTCCTGTCCGGCGGCAGGCCCGGACCTCACAAAATTCAGGGCATCGGAGCCGGATTCGTCCCCGCCAACCTGAACCGGGACATCATCGATGACATCATCCAGATTTCCGAGGACCATGCCTTTGCCGGTGCAAAAGCACTGGCAAGAGATTACGGCCTGTTGTGCGGTATCTCTTCAGGCGCCAATTATCACGCCGCCAGGCAGATGGCCCGGCAGCATCCGGGCAAAACTGTGGTCTTCATCGTTTGCGACACTGGAGAACGTTACATCAGTACCCCGCTGTTTCAGACCTGATTGAATCCCCGCCCACTAAGAAACAGGAACCATGGGCCAGAAAATCATGATCAGCGGAACCGCCACCACTGTCACGACAATGGAAAGCGGCAGACCCATACGCCAGTAATCACCGAACTGATATCCCCCCGGCCCCATGACCAGAGCGTTGGACTGATGCCCCACCGGCGTGAGAAATGCACAGGAAGCCCCCACTGCCACGGCCATCAGGAACGGATCCGGGAAAAACCCCATTTCCCGGGCCAGGGTCATGGAAATGGGCGCCATGAGGACGGCGGCCGCCGCATTGTTCACCACATTGGATAACAGCATGGTGCCGACCAGCAGCACCGCCAGTGTGCCGGCACTGGAAAAGAACCCGGACAGCATCAGCAGTTTCTCTGCGATCAAACCGGCACCGCCGGAACTTTCCAGGGCATGCCCCAGAGGAAACATGGCTCCGAGCAGCACGATCACGGGCCAGTCGATATGTTCATAAATCTCCCCCAGAGGCACGACCCCCGCAAGGACCATGATCACGGCGGCCGAGACAAACGCGATCTGAACCGGCAGGGTGCCTGTGGCTGACAGCACCATGGCTGCCCCGAAAATGCCCACGGACAACGCCACTTTCTTGGGCTGCCCGATCCGGATTTCACGTTCCGCCAAAGGCAGGCATTTAAATTTTTTGACCACGGTCTGCAAAGACTCGTCCGTACCCTGGAACAAGAGAATATCACCGGTCATGAATTTTGTCTGGCCCAGGGGCCGGGTAATTCGGCGTCCACGGCGGGCGATGGCCAGCAGGTTGACTCCGTAGAGCCGGCGAAGATAGAGACCGGCCGATGTCTTGCCCGGCAATGTGGATTCCGTGGTGATCACCGCTTCCATCAGCCGGATATCCTTGGACCCCAGGGTGGCCCGGCAGTCTCCCTTGCATTCGGCCAGTTCCAGCCCCAGCCCGTCCATCAGCGCCTTGAGATCGTCCGGTGCGGCTTCCACCATCAGCACATCGCCGGATTCAAGGATTTCATACCAGGAAGGGGCCGGTTTGTGAGTATCCCCCCTGGAAAGGCTCACCACGGTCGCCTCGGTGTCCTTTTCCATGGCGGATGTCAGATGAAAGATGGTCTGACCCACAAATTTCGAGCCTTCCGGAATGATGACCTCTGTAATGTAGTTTTCTATTTCAAACAGCTCATCCGGGGATGACTGGGCTTCCCGCTTGGGTGTCAGCCGCCAGCCGAACAGAGAAATGAACGCCAGGCCGGCCAGGGCCACCCCGATGCCCACGGGTGCGAAATCAAACATCCGGAATGCCGGCAGCCCGGTATCTGCCCGGTACAGCGCGATAATGATATTGGGAGGGGTGCCGATCAGCGTGATCAGGCCCCCCAGAAGGGAACCGAAAGCCAGGGGCATAAGCAGCAAAGAAGGGGACCGGCCGCTTTTACGGGACATCCATATGGCCACCGGCATCAGCAGGGCCAACGCCCCCACATTGTTCATCACACTGGAACAGACCACCACGATCCCGGCCAGGGCCGTCACCTGAATCGTGGGAACAGTTCCCACTTTTGCCATGTGCCGGGACAAGAGATCCACTGCCCCGGCATTAAACAGTCCCCGGCTGAGCACCAGCACGGCCGCCACCGTGATGACCGCCGGATGACCAAACCCGAGAAACACCTGATCAACCGGAACCAGTCCGGTCATGGACACCATCAAAAGAGCGGTCAGCGCCACCAGGTCATACCTGAACTTTCCCCATACAAACAGCACAAGCGTTGCGGAAAGGATGGCGAATACCAGTGTCTGGTCCGTTGTCATGATTGTTATACCATTTTACCGTCTTTCCAGAAAGGCGACATGGCCCGGAGGGTTTCAATGGCCGGAACAAGGGTTTTTACAATATGATCCATCTCTTCTCTGGTATTGTAGTGGGACAGGGAAAACCGGATGGTTCCGTGGGCGGACTTGAACGGCACCTTCATGGCCATGAGTACATGGGACGGGTCTAAGGAACCGGACGTGCATGCGGAGCCGGAAGAAGCACAGATGCCTTCTTTGTCCAGCATCAGCAGAATCGATTCTCCTTCCACGGCATCAAACCCGATGGACAGGGTATTGGGCAGACGGGTTTCCAGATCACCGTTCACGGAAACACCGGGGATTTTTTCCAGCAGCTGATTCTGCAGGTAATCCCGCAGTTCCTTGACCTGAGTTCCCACCACCGGCAGATGCCGGGCCGCCAGTTCACAGGCTTTTCCCAGACCGATGATGGATACCGTGTTTTCCGTGCCCCCCCGGCGGCCTTTTTCCTGGTGCCCGCCGATCAGATAGGGATAAAATTTGATTCCCTTTTTCACGTACAGCACACCGATCCCTTTGGGCGCGTGGATCTTGTGGCCGGACAGAGAGAGCATGTCCACATGGGAAGCTGTCACGTCGATGGGGATCTTGCCGGCGGCCTGGACCGCATCGGTATGAAACACAATCCCTTTTTCCGTGACTTTTTCGGCAATTTCAGCAATGGGAAAAATCACACCGGTCTCGTTGTTGGCCCACATCAGGGAGACAACCGCCGTGTCATCAGACAGGCTGTCATATAGCATGTCCAGGTCCAGGTGCCCTTTTCCGTCCACCGGCACAAACACCGCATCATACCCTTTTTTGTCCCGCAGATACTTGAACAGGTTCAGAATGGCCGGGTGTTCCACATTGGACGTGATGATCCGTTTTTTGTCCGGGTTCGCGTTCAGGGCACTGAAAATGGCGCTGTTGTCGCTTTCCGTGCCGCAGGAAGTGAACACGATCTCCTCCGGAGCCGCATGAATCAGTTCCGCCACCTGCTGCCGGGCCTGCGTGAGTTTTTTGCCCACCTTGCCCCCGAAAGTATGCATGGAAGACGGGTTGCCGTAATATTCCCCGAAATAGGGCAGCATCTCCTCAATGACTTCATCCGCCACTTTTGTGGTGGCGTTGTTATCCGTATAAATCACTTTCATTCAGGCTATCCTTTGGCTTTGACAGATTCAATCACTTCTTCTATCCGGTCCAGACATTTGCCGCATCCGCCGCCGGCCTTGAGATAATTGGTGACATCCTCGGTGGTTTCAAGACCGTTGGCCTTGACCGCATCAATGATTTCCAGATCGGTCACTTCAAAACATTCACACACCATCTCACCGGGTTTTTCCATGATCTGAACCCCCCGGTAATTGGCAATGGCCTTTTTCAAAGCGGACTTGCCCATGACGGAACAATGCATCTTTTCTTTGGGCAGCCCGCCCAGATAATCGGCAATATCCTCGTTGGTAACTTTGGCTGCCTCGTCCAGGGTCATCCCCTTGATAATTTCCGTCAGTGCGGAAGAAGAAGCCACGGCGCTGGCACAGCCGAATGTCATGAACGACGCATCCACAATACGCTCGTTTTCATTCACTTTCAAGAACAGTTTCAACGCATCCCCGCAATTCAGGGAACCGGTTTCTCCGATGGCATTGGCATCCTTGAGCTCCCCCACATTTCGGGGGTGCAGAAAATGATCCTTGACTTTATCCGTATAATCCCACATATGATTCCTCCTTCAGATGAAATCCTGCATCTTGTATCCGTTCTGATGCATGGGCTTAAAATACTACAAAGTGGTAGATTGTCAAGCCCTGTCTGCATGGTCCCAGTCGTTAAAACGTCAGCGGGATGGACCGGTGGATCTGAATTCTTTGCAGATCGATTCGAACATCTTTTATCACGACTTCCACCCCGCTGTCCCTGGCCATGCGCAATTTTCGGGCATACCGAGCATCGATCATGGCCGCCGGTGTGAACCGCACCGCATCCATGCGCTGGATCAAATAGAAAATCACCCCCCGGTGGCCGGTCTTCACCAGATCCATCAGTTCGTCCAGATGCTTCTGACCCCGCACCGTGACCGCGTCCGGAAACATGGCCGTACCGTCCTCCACCAGGGTGCAGTTCTTGATCTCCACGTAACAGCGCCGCCGGCCCGGTTCTTCCAGAAACAGGTCCAGCCGGGTACCTTTGCGGACGGTCACCTCGGAACGGACAGTGCCATATCCGGCCAGTTCCGGGATCCGGCCGGTCTCGATCGCGGTCCGGACCAGCCGGTTGGGCACCAGGGTATTGATGCCGATCATGGATGCCGGGGTTTTGATCAGTTCCCAGGTGTACTTGAGCTTGCGCCGGGGATTGTCGCTCACGGACAGCCACACCGGACAGCCGGGCACGGCACACCCTTTCATGGACCCGGAATTGGGACAGTGGGCAATGACCGTTTCTCCTGTGTCCAGGCGTACATCCGCCAAAAACCGCTTGTACCGACGGATCAGTTTTCCTGAAATCAGCGTGGGCAGATCATAGGCATCCAAGACCATGGTGTCTCCTGTAACGTCATTCAATCAATCAGCCAATATGCTCTCCAGATCGGTCATTTCCAGGGTCCGCCGGATCCCGAACCGGGTCAGGCAGAAATCATATTTCACCGGATCCAGGGGTTGAAGACGTCTGAATCCGTTGGTAATCTCCTGGCACGCGGTTTTATCCGGGGTTTTCCGCCGGGTAAATCCAAGCATCCGGCCCGCAGTGAACATGTGCCGGTCCAAAGGGATCATAAGCTGTTCCGGCCGCACTTGATCCCACCCGCCAGGGTCCACCGCATCGCATCTCACCATCCACCGCAAAAACAGATGGCTGCGCTTGCATGCGCTGTTTTTGGCGGGATCCGCCAGCAGATGGCCGCAGGCCCCGTCCGGATCCAGTTTCCGGCACAGAAACGTCAACCCGGACATCACCGTGTTGTCGTCAGGGGTCGTACCGGCCATGAAACAGGCCTCCAGGGTCCCGTATTCCCCGATTACCCGCTGCATACCGGCCATCAGACCCATTACATGCGCCTGTCTGGCAAACCGATAGGAGAATCCGGCCAGTCCCTGTCGCATCTGTGCCGCTGTCATACCGTTCAAATGTTTTGCCGGTGCCGGCCCCAGAAACACGAGCACCTGCTCAACGGCCTGCATAATCATCTCCACCCGGCCATAGGCCAGACATGCCGCCACCATGGCTGCGATTTCCCGATCCCGGACATCCGGATACCGGTACAGGAACAGCAATGGATCCGGATCCACATAGGTCCGGCGGGTATACGTATCATACAGAAGCTCAAGTTTCTGTTTCAACTGCCGGGACATATCAGCCTCACTGTTTTTGATCCTCTCGGGGTTGATCATTTCGGGGGCTGCCAGGCGAAACCAGCCGGTTGACTATAGTCCGGTTCAACGGCAAATTCAACCCGGCGACACTAACCCGTAACCGGCAGGGCCTTCTGCGCCGGGCACGTAAAATTTTGCCTTGACTCTGCCTGACGGGTGGGCGTAATATACCAGTTTTCAAACAATCCAATCAAGGAGTTACAAACATGCTGCGGGCAAAAAAAATCGGGTTCATCGGCAGCGGAAACATGGGAGAAGCCCTGGTGTCGGGACTCGTGCTTTCCGAGGCCAGCCTTCCTGAAAACATCATCTGTTCAGATGTTGATCCGGAGCTGCTGGAAACCATACAGAAAAAATACGGGGTAAACACCAGTTTTGACAACCTGGACGTGGTCAAGCAGTCCGATATCATCGTTTATGCCGTCAAACCCCAGATTCTGGGTGCGGTGCTCAAGCAGACCGCACCGGCCCTGGATGAAACAAAGCTGATCATTTCCATTGCTGCGGGTGTGCCTCTGGCAGCCATAGCCATCGGCCTTCAGAAAAAACTGCGCCTGATCCGGGCCATGCCCAACATCTGTGCGTTTGTCAAGGAAAGCGCCACCGCCATTGCCGCCGGTGAGTATGTACTGGAGAATGACGTGGCTGAAGCCCGGGCCATTTTCAATTCCGTGGGCAAAACCGTGTTCATCCATGAAAATGTGCTCATGGATGCGTTCACCGGCCTGAGCGGCAGCGGTCCGGCCTATATCTTCACCATTGTGGATGCCCTGGCCGATGCCGGCGTAAAAATGGGGCTGTCCCGCAAAGACGCCTTGTTTCTGTCCTCGCAGACCGTGCTGGGCTCGGCCCGGATGCTGCTGGAATCCAAAGAACATCCCGGCCAGCTCAAGGACCGGGTGGCCTCCCCCGGCGGAACCGCGATCGCCGGAATCCATACCCTGGAACAGGGGGGGCTTCGCACCACTCTGATCAATGCGGTGGAGTCCGCCACCCAGCGTTCCAGGGAGCTGGGGGAACTGATGGTCAAGGATTTTATCGAAAACAACAAAAACGGCAAATAAACCGTCATAAAAAAAACCGGGTATTTGATGCTCACAGTCATCAAACACCCGGTTACTGGCAGGGGAACTTTAAAGGAGGCGGTTATGGGTTAAACTTCAAGTTCCTTTCTCAGCCAGTCTCTCACTTTTCCCTCCACGGCATATACCCCTTTATATCTGCCGATCCCTTTCAGAAATTCCGTCTCCAGAGCCCTGGGCAGCGAAAAATTCCCCAGCTCTTCGGAGTCAAATCCTTTTCTTCGCACCAGCGTTAACACCGGTGGATTTTTCCAGGTGTTGATCACAAAATAAACAGTCTCGTTGTTATTGTCCCTGGAGTTGTAATAGGATTGTGATCTTAACGGACCCCATTCCAGGTGCAGAGCAATCGCTTCTTCGGGCGTCATGTCCCAGTCCACGGAATTAAGCAGATTGTAATTTTTCTTGATATCCACAAGTCTCATATCATCCTCCATCCTCCGGATCGGTTAACGGATATTCCAATATTCATTTGTAATAAATGATAAAGCAAACCTTGTACCGGAACAGAAGAAAAATGAAAATAACATTGGATTTCAGATAGTTGAAAATTTAATCAAAAACCGAACCATTCTGAAAAGAGAGGATGTGATACAGAAGTGATTCCCCGGTTCTGACACACAGTTGCATCTGAACCGGGGAGAAGATCAATAATTTTCACACAGCCGTTCAAACCAGCCGGTGGTCCGGACACAGGCCGGGCATTTATCCGGGGCCTTTTTCCCGGTATGGATATACCCGCATCCGAGACAACGCCACTGGATCGGGGCTTCGTCCTGAAAAATCCGTTTGGATGCAATATTTTCAGCCAGATGCAGAAACAGTTTTTCATGATGGTTTTCCGCCACGATAATGGCATCAAACGTATCTGCCGCCCGTTTAAACCCTTCTTCTCTGGCAATTTCGGCAAATTTTGCATACATGTCATTGCCCACGTAATTTTCCAGCGCCGCTGAAGACAGCAGATTGGCGCGGGTATCTTCGATCACGCCCGTGGGGAAATGCCAGTTGATGGTCAATTCGCCGCCGTTGAAAAACTTGAAAAACCGCAGCGCATGTTCAAATTCCTGTTGGGCGGTTTCATCAAATAACTTGCCGATCTGCACATATCCTTCATCCCGGGCCTTGTCGGCAAAAAAATTGTAGCGGGTTCTGGCCTGGGCTTCTGCAGCAAAAGAGGTGTGCAGGTTGATCGCGGTTTGACTTTCCCGGAATTTTCCCATGGTGATTCCTTAGCGTCTGTCGTGATTGGGGTTACTCTTCAATGATGATGGCTTCGGCCCCGCATTCCGCAGCGGCCTGGCGAACCTTGTCTTTCAGATGTTCCGGGATGGGATCGACCTGGATGGTTGATTTGAGTTCATCTTCGTCATATTTGAACACTTCCGGACACAGCTCATTGCAGTTCCTGTCACCCATGCACTGCTCAGTAATCGTCACTTTCATAAGATTCCTCCGTGATAAATTAATGGATATGGTGCAAAAATCAACGTCAACCCGGACAACCGGCCGACCGACTGCCGTAAGCAATTCACATGCCGAAGGCCGGATGTGCTATCCGATTTCCGCCGCCTGAAATTTCTTCATGAATTTTGTATCAATATAATCCTTGATTGTAAAGGCAAGCCTGCCGCTGAACACGATATTTTTTTTCTTGAGCACGCCCTGATTCCCGCCCAGGTTGAACACCAGCAGATAATCCGGTCCGGGATCAAACGGCTTTAGCAGCCGGCCGTCCAGGGCCGCCATCAGATTATGGCACAAGATCGGATTCTGCCGGACCGCATACACCCCCACCTTGTCCAGGGGCTGCGGCTGGAAATGGATGCAGTCCCCACCCCCGAAAATCCGGGAATCCGCCACGCTCTGGAGATACGGGTTGACCAGCAGTCCCCTGTCCGGACCCACAGCCAGGCCGGAATCTTCAAAGATCGGAGATGGGATGACGCCGGCGGCCATAAAGGTAAACTCCGTGTCAAGCTCCTGCCCGGACTCCAGGATGATCTGTGATTCTGTCACGGATTTGACCCGGGCGTTTTCCTGAATCATGATGCCCCGCTTTTCAAGGATTCGTTTCACCCGGAACCGGACCCGGTCCCCGAACCGCCCCATGAACCTGGAGCCGCACAGAATACGGATCCGGGGCATGTGTCCTTTGCCGTCCCGGGCCAGCTGCCAGACATTGCCGGCCACTTCGGCTGAAGACGCCCCCCCGCCCACGACATTCACGCTCACCCCTTTTTCAGCAAACAGGGTTTTCAGGGCTGCCGAGGCATCCATCAGCTGTTCAATGGGTTTGACCGGATACAGATTGGCCGGCCGGTCTTTCCCGGCAGGTTCCGATCCCGGCAGGGGAATATAGGAACCCGCATTAAAGGAAACCACATCGTAATCGATCCGAATACCGGCCCCGGTTGCCACCTGTCGCCCATCGGCAAAAACCCGAGTCACCCGGTCGGTGACAAATTCTCCGCCCTGGCTCTCCACCACCTTGCGGGTGGCAAACCGGATGCGGTCCGGTGAATACGTTCCTCCCAGCATGCCCGGCCCCATGCCGGAATAATAATGATACTCTGACGGGCCGATCACCGTGACCCGGTATCCTTTGTCGACAAACCGGCGGATATTTGCCAGGGTGACCATGTGGGCATGACCGCCTCCCACCAGAACCAGATGTTTTTTCACGCTTTTTTCTCCAGAGTTCGTTCAGATTTTTCAGACCGTCACAGGCTGTCCATCAGTTCACCCAGCCGGGCCAGATGAAAGGTCTCCTCTTTGGCGATCTGCAGGACCACGGCCCGGGCATCCGGTTCCGTCACGTTGTCTGCGACACGCTGATACAGGTCCAGCGCCTGGGCTTCGATGGACATGGCCATGGACACCACCTCGGTTGGCTCTGACAGATCCGTGTCAAACATCTCCAGATACTGATCGATGGTCAATCCGCCCTCCAGGGCCGACACTGTGACCCCATCTTCAAACGTGTGCCTTGAAACAGATGAATCGACCAGTTCCCGGTACTGTTCAAACACCTGGTCCATGTGCTTTTCCTCGATGGCGGCCAATTTTTTGAACAGATCCTGGACCGAGCTGTCTTGCGACCTGTCCGCCATCTCCTGATAGAACTGCTGCAGGCCCTGTTCCAGGGAATAGGCCGTGACCAGAAAGGCCTGGGCGGATTCATCAACTTCAAACAGGGCCATGCCCTGGGTCGGGGGCCCCACTGCGGTTTTGGATTTCCAGGCCTTTATGCCGCCGGACACATTGTACACCTGTTTGAACCCTTTGCCTGTCAGCATCTGAGCAGCCACCCGGCTGCGCCCGCCGATTGCTCAGTAAACCAGGGTGGGTTTGTCCGGATCCAGCTCCGTGATACGGTCAGACAGCTCGGGCAAAGGGATCAGCTTCGCTCCCGGAATGTGGGAATCTTTGTATTCGCTGGGCTGGCGCACGTCCAGGATGGTAATCTCTCCAGGATCATAATCAGACATCATTTTCCGGGTTTCATCAAAATTTTTGGATGTCACCGGCTTTAAAAACTGCAACCATTTCATGAATACGCTCCTTTATCTATTGACAGGTCCTGCCGATACCGCATAAAGCAGCCGGCTGCCAGAGCTCAACCCCAGCAGATCCGCCGCCTCGCCGTCATACATGGCACCGATGCCGCAGCATCCCATTCCCAGCTCCTGGGCCGCCATATACAGCCGTTGACCGATCCTTCCGGCATGCATCATCACATACCGGTAGCCTCTGGTACCCAGGGCCGCTTCCACCACTGCCAGGTCCGCGGCCATCAGAATATTCACGGCGGCCCGGCCGATCCATGACTGGTCCAGGCAGACCCGGGCCAGGTCCCCGGCCAGATTTCCGGTTTTCAGATTGGTCAGACCGGTCCCGTCCCGGGATATCACATACAGTCCGGGGGCAAGTCCCTGCATGGTCTGACTGATCATGGCCGTCCCGCCAAACAACGCAGCCGCCGATCCGGTTTCATCCGGATCATGGCCAATGAATATCTTGTCAAACACGCGGTTCAATAAAGCCGCCCAGAGCGGTGCCGGCAGTTCCCTGGACACAAAATTGCGGCGGGACCTGCGTCCGGTTACGGCACGCTCAAAGGGTACGGCTGGAAACCCTCCCGGTGCCGGCACAGACATCTTTTGCAGCGGGATTCCGGAAAAAACCGGAGGGCTGTCTTTTACCAGGGGTTTTGCTGCAATGGGCGTTCCTGTCTGGTATGCGTTTGACAAGATATCATAGACCACCGGGTCCCCATGGCCGGGACCGGAAACAGCCGGCTGAAACGGTATTGAATCCGGCAGGGGGGCTGCAGTGGTCGCGGCACCCAGAAACACGCATGCCAGAGGCACTTCCAGGCCTTCATCCAGATTCAGAGCCTGCACCAGGCCAGGATCATCGAAATCGTAACAGATTCGGGCCTGAACACCGGTAGCCCGGGACGCCTGCACCACCGCCTCGGCCAGGTGACCCGCATCCAGCAACAGATAACGGAAGGCCCGCTCCCGGTATTTCCAGGCTGAGTGGTAAAAGATTCCGGTGATGACCATGCAGATACCTGCCGACGCAGGCCCCGGAAAAAGAATATCAATGTCCAGGGGCCGGGGGTTGATCCTTCCCAGAAACCCCTGAACCGTATCACAATAATACAATCCTGTCTCAATATCATCGGTTTTCTGAACCGACAGATACAGTTGACAGGGATACAACCCGCCGGCCGAGGGAATACTCCGGAACAGAATCCCCCGGCTCCGGTCCGCCAGGGTCACCCCGTAAGACAGGCCCAGAATCCGGGAGATCGTTTTCAAATTCACCGGTTCACCACATACCACCCGATCGCCCAGCACCTGTTCCACCGTGGCATCCATGTCAATGAGGTCCTGATCTTCGGCCTGTCCCTGACAGGTACCGTCTCTGGGCTTCAGCGGAATCCGGGTCTGATATTCATAGGTCTTGAAAGGGGGCGGATACTTTGAAAAATCCAGTGAATGGGGAGTTATCCGGTGCCGAATATGGCTGGTACGGTCATGGTATTGGACCGCCGACACCGGCGGATCAGTCGTTGTCCGACCCATCATCCTCCTGGATATCTGCCTCCAGCTTCATCATACATTCATGGCATTCCAGCTCGATATTGGGCACATCCCCGTATCTTTTTTTGATCTCCTCTTCCGTCAGATGGGAGGTGCCGGCGCACCCGCACCGGGGACAGGAGGTACTGATTCTATATTTTTTTCCCATCACACCCTCCTCTAATTTTTGCCCGAAATTCTCGGATCATTGGGTTTTCCCGCACAATCCGGGGTATAGCAGGAATTGTCCACAAACACGCAGTCTTTCTTGCAGCTCGGGCATTTTTCCGGCGGGGTGTCCGCCTCTAAATTATATCCGCATTGATCACAAATCCAGCTGGTCATAACAACCTCCTTACATGGTTTGGGTGTTTTTTGGGTCAAACTGCCGGCATACTGTTCAGGATATTTTTCTGGAAAATATAATCAAGAATCATACCGGAGGCCTCTTTTCAATTGGCAATAGACGCTTTTTCTTCAAAATACCACAATACCGGCAATCGTCAAATACAAATATCTTGAGTCTCCCTGGCCGAGTGCATGGAAATCGGCATGGGAACTTTTTATGAATGCCTTTCTGAAGGTGCCTTGTTGCCGGAGTAAAAATCACGGAGTAATTCAGACAGTCCATCTGCAAGGCACCCCCACCGGGGACTCCCGCTGTGAAAACGATGACCGGTCCAGTCCTGATTCCGGAGTTTCTTGACATCACAGGGGGTTATGCCATATATACGTATGGATTTAAAATTTAATTTCTATGCCCAGAGATAACATGAGCCCCTTAAAAAAAATCGACATCACAGAACTGATGAACATGCTCACCGAGAGGGTTCTGACCGCTTCGCCAAAAGACAATACCTGGATCGTCAACATTTCCAAATTTGAAACCCGTTACACAAACATGTATTGCACAATAATATCATTTAACCAGTAATTTTAAAAGGAGAGGTATTATGGGACTTAAAGAAGAACTGGAAGAAAAAGCTGAGGAGTGTGACGCACCGGAAGAGTACATTGCCGTTGCCAAAGAGATCGTGGACGGTTTAGATGACAAGGAGTGGGCGGCCGAGCTTCTGGAGGAAGGGGCGGAATGGGCCGAAACCTGGGAAGACACCGTGACCTATGCCAAGGCCTGCCTGGATATTCTGAAAGACGACGAAGCCGCCGCCGGTCATCTGGATGCCGGCAAAACCCTGTGTACCTCCATCGAGGATTTCCTGGGGCTGGCAGCTGCGGCCCTGGAAATGGGACAGAAAGACGCGGCCACGGAAATCTACAACGCCGCCGGCACCAAATGTGTCAAAACCTCGGATTTTCTGGAGCTGAGCAAAAGCATTTCAGATGTGCTCAATGATGCGGAACTGGCGGAAAAAACCGTCGAAAAAGCCTTTGAAAAATGCAGTAAGACCGAAGATTTTGTAGTATTTGCAAAATCGGTGCTGGACATGTTCGAAGATAAGGACCGGGCCAAAGCGGTCTATGCGAGCGCCATGGAAAAGGCGTCCAAGGCCGAGGATTTCGATATCCTTGCGGCCGGTGCGGTCAAGGACCTGGGGGACAAAGCCCTGGCCCGGCAGATCTATGAAAAAGCCCTGGCTTCTTTGGAATCGGGCAATGAGCTGCTCAAATTTGCCCGGACCGTCAACGAAAAACTGGATGACCCGGATTTTGTCAAATCGATCTACAAAAAGGCCGAATCGGTGTACACGGAATTTTCCGATTACCTGAAGCTGGGCAAAGAGGCATTTGAAGTGACCGGGGACGCTGCTTTTGCCTCAGGTATTTTCCAGACGGCCGCCGCCACCAATCCGGCATGCGGGCAGCTTGTGGACCTGGCCGTGGCCATGGCCAAGGATCTGAAGGACGCCGACGCTGCGGTTCAGGTACTCAAACAGGCCCAGACAGCTGTGAAAAGCAATGCGGATTTCATCAAAACCGCCAAGGCCATTCAGGAGATCGTCACGGATGATAAGGAATGGACCGATGCCATCACCTTTCAGCTGGAAAAACGGGAAGAGTTCAAGGACCTGTATGCAGATTTCATCAACCGGGAACAGGAAACCAAGACCTGTGCGACCAAGCGGTCACTGGCCCATGACATCGTGGAAAAAACCGGGGACACCTATTACGGGGCCAAGATCTACCGCCAGGCCCAGGAACTGACCCGCAATTTCAACGATTTCATCAAACTGGGGGTGTGCATTCATGAGGACCTGAATGACACCGAATGGGTCAAAGAGATCTTCACCTCTCTTCTGGACAAATGTGTCACCCTGGCTTTCTACGACGAACTGACCGATGCCATCGCCGACACCCTCAAAGACGACGCCTGGATCAAGAACATTTACAAAACCGTTGAAACACAGAGTACCGACATCAGCGATCAGGTGAAACTGGCGGCTGTGGTTGCAAAGAAGCTCAATGACAAGGACTGGGCCAAAAATCTGCTGGCTGCCGCTGAAGAAAACAGCCAGACCCCCTATGATCTCACCTTTGTCGGCGGGGCGTATCTCAGACTTCTGGACGATCAGGACAAAGCCATCTCCCTGTTTGAGGCGGCGGAAGCCCAGTGCACGGATCAGGCATCCTATTCAGGACTGATCAACCTGATACACGGCCAGACCCGGGACACTTCCTATCTGACCCGGATTCTGTTGTCTGCCCAGAAAAAACTGACCAGTTTCGATGATGTGCTGTTTCTGGCCGAAACCGCCTGCACCCGGGTGGGGGACGCCCAGCTGGCAGCCCGCATCTACGACCGGGCTGAAGAAAAGGCAACCGACAATCACCAGCTTTCCCGGCTGGCCACCAGCCTGAATCAGCTGATGAAAGACGCTGCCAGGGCCTCCGGAGTGTTGCGGAAAATTGCCTGATGGACTGTTTCCGAAAGCTGGATGAACACACCGGGATGATGCCATGATGACCCGCATACTCAAATGGCTCCTCATCCCGGTGGTGATCCTGGGGGTGTATTTTTTTTCGACGGACCGATGGTCTGATCAAACAGATCCGGAACTTCAGGGCAAAAAAACCTGGGCCGCACCCGTGGAAACCGCTCCCATAGAACAGGGAGCCATGGAACTGCGCCGCACCTTCAGCGGCTCTCTGGAATCCTATGCCGAATTTCTGGTGGCGCCCAAGGTCAGCGGCCGGGTGGAATATCTGGCCGTGGAGATGGGGGATCCGGTTATCCGGAAACAGGAGGTGGCCCGGCTGGACAATGACGAATACATTCAGGCCGTGGCCCAGGCGGAGGCGGACCTTGCCGTTACAGACGCCGATCTCACAGGGGCACAAAACGCCCTGGAAATTGCCCAGCGTGAACTGGCACGCATGGAAACACTGAAAAAAAGAGGGGTGTCTTCAGCTTCCCAGGTGGATACGGCCCGGGCGGAGTGGCTGGCAGCTGAAGCACGGGTTGAGATGGCCCAAGCCCGGGTACACAAAGCCCGCGCCCAGCTGGAAACCGCCCGGATCCGCCTGGGATACACCACGGTGTTTGCAGACTGGACCGGTGGCAGTGACACCCGGTTCATGGCTGAAAAGTTCGTTACCGAAGGAGACACGGTGTCCGCCAATACACCGCTGGTGTCCATCGTGGAACTGGATCCACTTCTGGCCGTCGTGTTTGTTACGGAAAAAGACTATGGCCGGCTTGAGGCCGGACAGCAGGCCGATCTCTCCACGGACGCATTCCCGGACCGGTCCTTTTCCGGGCGGATCGTCAGAATCTCACCGGCTTTCAAAGCCCAGACCCGGCAGGCCCGGGTCGAAATCCAGGTAGCCAATCCGTCACTGGACCTCAAGCCCGGCATGTTTGTCCGGGTTTCCGTGGTGCTTGCCCGGGTGGCAGACACATCCATGGTGCCGGAAACCGCACTGGTGATCCGGAATCAGGAAACAGGCATTTTCATGGTAACCCCGGATAACGACACGGTTCTATGGCACCCGGTCGAGACGGGCATCCGCCAGGAAAACCGGATACAGATCAAAGGAGACAAAATAACAGGACAGGTGGTGACGCTGGGACAGCA
>JBFLKI010000257.1:0-3613 GCA_040883135.1 Desulfotignum sp.
CCCTGTGCACCTATGATGCGGCTGAAGGAACCTATGGGCTGACCGTCTGGGGAAGACACTATGCCGTGGATCCCCGGAAGGGCCGGATCTTTTGTGCCGAACCGGACCGGGAGCCGCTGCATCCCTATTTTGACCTGTTTGTGGTGCATTACCTGCTGTCTGCAAAAGAAATCCCGCCGGCCGGTCACTGGATTTCGGAAAAAGATATCCCCGGCGGCACCACTTTTTTCAGAGGACCCCATGAGATCCCGGCCCATCTGATCGCCTCCCGGTTCGACGGGGATATCCAGGGATTCAGCCTTCGGTGTGAGCGGTCCGGCGGCACCCGGCTGGCCCTGGCGGATGACGCGTTTTCGTTTCTCATCACCGCCCGGGTGCCGGTGGCCGTGCTGTTGTGGCAGGGGGATGAGGAGTTTCCCGCAGAGGCGAAACTGCTGTTTGATTCCACCATTGTCCATCACCTGGCATCGGATATAGTCTACGCCCTGGCCGTGGGGGTGTGTGAACAGCTGGGACGATGAAGATGGACTCTACCGGTTCTGCAGCTGCCTGAGCCGTTCCCTGGCAAAGCCGTATTCCAGACGGTGGTCCAGATAGGACCCCAGGGCTTCTTTATAGTATTTGACGGCCTTTTGTGTCTGATTGTCTCCTTCGGCCCAGAACCCCATGGCCGTGTAGGCGGTCAGGGCATCACAGGGAGTTTCACTGGTGCCCGGAATCAACTCGTCTTCGGTCTTTTCCCCTAAAAGGGTTTCCCCGATACAGCGGTACCACGGATCGGTCTGCTGGTCCCGGACAAAGGATTGCAGCCGGGCGTCGGCATCCTGATCCCGGCCCATCATGTGCAGAAGTCCGGGGCTGAGCAGGGCCATCTGCCACCGGTTGGCATTGTTCCAGCCCCGGTGGTCCAGGAAGGCGTCGGCGGCCTCGAGCGCCCCTTCCCAGTCGTCGTCCATGGCGCAGGCAAAGGCCAGCTGGGCCAGCCATGCCACATGATCCGGATCGTCGGCGGCCAGCTGTTTGAGAATCTCTTTGCGTTTCGACGGGTGGAGGTTGTCCCGCTCCAGATCGGCCAGCAGGGGGGCCTGTTTCGCCTGCCGGTCATTTCGGGCGGCATGGGCCTGCCGGACCTGTGTTAAAAAGGCCTCGGTTTCAATCCGGCAGGCGTTTTTCGCCCTTTCATCGGGCAGCCCGGCCCAGCGTTTTTTTCCAACGGCTTCCCACCGGGCCAGGGCCAGAGGAAAGAACCAGTTTTGATTGTCGGACAGCAGCAGGGCTTGCTTGAACCGGGCTTCAGCCCCGGGAAGATCGTTTTCTTTTTCGGCCTGGAGTCCGGTGAGGTAGTGCAGCCAGGCGGTTTCTCCGGAGGTATGCCCCCTTTTCCCGATGCGGGGGTCTGGCATGGGTGATTCCAGGACACGGGTTAAATATCCCGTAAATTCGTCCGGGGACCGCCAGTCCAGATTCAGCAGCGCTTGGCGGTATGGGCTTTCGCCGGACCGGCGGTCGAGCCAGTCCAGTAAAAAGAGCATCCACCGGGCATTCTGGTTGTTCTCGCTGATGGAAAGGGCTTCCTGGAAGCGGTACCGGGCGTTTTTGAAATCATCCATGCACACATTCAGAATACCGGCCAGCAGGATCAGCCCGGAATCCACGCTGGTTTTCAGGGTCGTGTCCGCCATTGCCAGGGCCTGCTGCCATTTCATCTCACCGGCCAGTGCCAGGATCTCATTGATTGTGGCATCCAGAGACAGGTTGACGATGCCGTTCCACTTGATCCGGCCGGCTTTCAGCTCTTCGAGAAAGGCGGCCGCTTTGGCAATGGGCAGGACAATGCCGATATCCGAAAGCAGGGTGGCCACCGGAAAAGGCCCCGGCGCATAATCCATGACCACGCTGGATGCGATGCCGATCACCTTTCCCCGGATATCGATAATGGGGCCGCCGCTGTTTCCGGGATGGAGAGAGGTGTCCACCTGGATCATTTCCCTGAAGCTGCGGCGCACATGACCGCCGGTGACACTGACGGTGACGGCGGTGGTCTGGGTCCGTTTCCCCAGGGGAAACCCCAGGGTGATAATGGGCGAAAGCCGGGGGATTTTCAATGGGTTTGACCACCGGTCAAGGGGGAGGGGGACAAGCCCTTCCGGGACGGATTGGATTTTGAGAAAGGCAAAATCATCCCTTAACGGGGACTGGATCAGCCGCCAGGTTTCCGTGGGCGGAACCGCCACGCCCGCGATGGTCAGATACGGCGCAAACGCCGTGCTGTATGCCGATTCAAGAAAATAGAGGTCATCCACCCGCTTGGTGTCGGACAGGGCCGGCACCCGGGTAAAGGCCCGCTGCCCTTCAAACCACAAAAACAGGCGGAAGTCCAGTCGGGGGGCGCTTTGATTTGCCCGCAGGCGGTTGACCAGGATGACCAGTTTGGGGTCTTCCAGCCAGGGGCAGGCCACGTGGCGGTTGGTCAGCAGGTACCCGGCGCGGTCCACCAGAAAGGCGGTGCCTTCGGTTTGATTGCGGTAGATTTCATTGTCGCCGTCGCTCAGCCAGTATTCGGCCAGGACGAATGCCATGGAGGGGGCATACGTGTTGGCATGGATTCCCAGAAGGGTTTCCGCGTCCTGTTTTTTGACCGCCCAGTAAATCCATGCCGCCACCCCGGTGATCACCAGAAGGATCAGCACGATAACCAGCCGTTTCAACCATTTTTTAATGCCTTTGATCTCGGTGGGCGTGGATGCCATGGCCGCAAGGTCCACGGCCGCAATGTCTTCTTCGGTCAATGCGGACAGGGTCTTTGCCACCTCGGCCATGGACTGGGGGCGGAGCGCCGGATCATCGGCCAGCATGGATTTGAAAAGCACTTCCGCCTTTCTGGGAAGCAGGATCTGGTCGATTTCGGCGATATAATCGGCAGAGGTGTGCGTCGCGGTCAACAGCTCCACAAAAATCTTTCCCAACGACCAGATATCGGTTCGAAAATCCAGCGGCCGCTGGTTGACGATATCGGGATGGCAGGACAGCAGGTGCTTGAGCATGGGGCTCGGCCGGACGATCCTGGGATCCAGAAAACGGGACAGCTTGTAGTCGATTTTAATCTCGAGATTCCCGGCCGGGGTTTTATAGACAATGATGTCATCTAAAATGAGATGGGGGATAATATGGCCGATCTGGTGGAGCCCTTCCAGGATCACCGCGATCCGGTAGAACAGGGCAAAGGCTGTTTTGAGATCGTCCAGGGTGCCGGCGGACAGCAGGTTCCCCCAGCTTTCCGCATCGATCCATTCACTGACCCGGTACCATAACCCGTCCGAGGATTGAAGAATATCCAGGTGCTTGACGAAGTAATTCTCGGGCAGTTTTTTCAGCGCCTCCAGTTCCAGCTTCAACCGGTGCGCCACGGCCTGGTCCACACCGGACCGGGGGGTGAAGATCCGGATCATGACCGGTTCGGTTTCCCCGGCTTTCAGCGCTTTGCATAAGATACTGGAGTAGCCTTCGTGGAGGACCTCGAGGATGCGGTAATCGTCCACATGGGTCCGGCCCTCCCCGATCTCATTCCCACAGTTCGGGCAGGTCATGATCGATTGCGCCACGGGCTGGCCGC
>JBFLKI010000258.1:0-19070 GCA_040883135.1 Desulfotignum sp.
AACCTGCATTGCCGAAGGGATTACCAAGAAAGAATTTGAGAAAGAAGATATGATACCCAGAGCTGACTCAATAGAGACTTTTATGCTCCTTTTGCCAATGGGATTTAATCCAGAACGTGCGGGCACTACTCAAGCAACTTTACAATTCGAATTTACAGGCAGCGTGGAAGGCATTTGCCACTTCATTATTTCAGAAGGAACCATCAAGGCCAAGGAAGGAAAATCTGAAATGCCAGACCTTGTAATAAATACCCCTTTCGATGTCTGGATGGATATTCAAACCGGCAAAGTGGATGGTGGTCAGATGTTTATGGAAGAAAAGTATAAGGCTGAGGGTGACATGGATTTATTTTTAAATATGAGTCAATTATTCCTCAAGGAAGATTAAAAAAAAGCGTTGAAAATTTTGGATATGGTTTAAATTGACTCGTCACCGAATGAAAAACCCTATGATACTGATGCCGCTCATCAACATGGTGGGGGCTGTCTCCA
This sequence comes from Desulfotignum sp., assembly GCA_040883135.1. Lineage (GTDB taxonomy): Bacteria > Desulfobacterota > Desulfobacteria > Desulfobacterales > Desulfobacteraceae > Desulfotignum. The sequence goes on from JBFLKI010000258.1 coordinate 493, forward strand.
CTTTTATATATTTTTCTTATATTCTTCCACCGGTGACCGAGTTCAACCAGATCCCCTGGGAATACAGCGTGCTTTTTTTTCTTTGTGCCAGCCTGATCCTGTTCCTGTTTTTTTTCTTTTTAAGGAAAGGATCTATCCGGGAGTTGTTTGAAGTGGCAGATGGCAGGACAGATATTGCCAGCCTGGAGCAGCATGACCGGATGTACCACCAGAGAGAGGCTCTGCAGCTGCCCCTGACCTTGACAGCCATCACTTTCGGGGTATGGACTCTGGCAGGGTTTATCTTTGGATTTCTGGAACCGGTCATTTTCTCCCGCGTGTTTGATATCCCCATGGAAAACCTGGTGCTGTGCCTGCGACGGTTCTTCGGTATCACCATACTGGGCGGTGGGGTGACCTGTATTGTCCAGTTTTTTGTCTTGGAGAGCGTCTGGCGGGAATCACTCCCCCTTTTCTTTCCTGACGGCAAACTGAACCGTATCACGCATGTCTTTCGCATCAGCATACAAAAGCGGTTTCTGCTGGGGATACTGGGCATTGCTTTTATTCCGCTGCCCGTGCTTGGTGCTACCATATCATCGGCCATCCATCAAATCCACTTGGCCGATGCCGTGGCCCGCAGTCAGATCATGAACTCCCTTTTCTGGGAATTACTGTTCATTTCCCTGGATTTAATTGTCATTGCCTGCATTGTGGCATATCTGCTGGCCAAAACCGTTTCAGTTCCTCTGGAAAACATCCGAACGGCCATTCAATCCGTGGAAAACAATGACTTGGATACCCGTGTTCCCATCCTGTCCAATGACGAAATGGGTGAGGTGGCTGAGGGTGTGAACCGGATGATTGACAGCCTCAGGGAGAGTCGGCTCGCCCAGGATGCCTTCGGCCGCTATATGGGCAATGAAATCCGGGATGCCATCCTTTCCGGTGATATATCTCTGGAAGGAGAGATGAAACGGGCCACCCTGCTGTTTTGCGACTTGAGAAATTTTACCGGCATGGTGGAAAGTAGCCATCCCCGCCAGATTGTTCAGATCCTGAACCAATATTTTACCCAGATGACTCGGGCCATCACGGACCACCAAGGGCTGGTCCTCCAGTATGTCGGAGATGAGATCGAGGCGGTATTCGGTGCCCCGGTGGCCATGGATGACCATCCGGAAAAAGCTGTAAAGGCCGCTCTTTCCATGCGCTCCCGTCTGGAAACGTTGAACCGTACACTCATGGATCAGGGATATTCGTCTCTGGTTCATGGTATCGGCATCCATTCCGGTGCTGTGCTGGCTGGCAATATCGGCAGCCCTGAAAAAATGTCCTATGCGCTGGTGGGAGATACTGTAAACACGGCATCTCGCCTGGAAGGGCTGACAAAAGACCACGGGGTGGATATCATAATTAGCCAGACCACCTATAACCTGCTCACCGGAAGTTACTGCACTGAACAGCTGCCGCCAGTGACGGTAAAGGGGAAAAAAGAGGGATTGATTATTTATCGGTTGATATCATGAGACTAAGAGGTGGAAAATTTTATAGTCCACGATTATTTAAACCCTTATCTGATTGATTTATTCCACTGAACAATATCCCATGGCTGAAAGTTCATGGGATGAAAAATTTTATGATACTAAAATAATTCTAAACCTGATTTCGCTATCTTTGATTCTCCAGAATCGATCCCAGCATTTTTCCAATGCCTTTGGCGCTTTTCTGGGCTTCAATGCCGTATTCTTCGGGCCGGTTTGCCTGGGCCAGTTCTCTGGTTGTCAGGCCCATGTGCTTGTAAACATTGCCAACGACACAATCATGGCCGCAGCCGCAGTCATAACACTGCTGATGGCCGGGGTCTGTAAATGTTGCGATAACTGCCATATGGTTGCTGCGCATCATCATTTCAATAAAGGATGTGGCTTCTTTTTTCTCCTGGTCCCGGTCCAGTCCAACGGCAATCCCTAATTTGCCGGCAAGCGGGAAGGCGCATTTATGCCGTAATGAAAATGTTCTTTCCCAGAAGGCATGGCCAATGGCATTCAACGTACCATAATAATTTCCGCCTCCGAAAACTAGCGCATCTGCCAGAATTATTTTATCCAAAATTTTTCCAAAATCATCTTTCTGAACACATGTGCCGGTCCGGGCGCATGTAAGGCACCCAAGACACCCCTTAATGTTTGATTCAGCCAGATGAATCATTTCATATGTCACGCCGGATGCATCAAGGATATCTTTTACAATTATTTTGGAATACGCCCCTTTTCTGCCGCTGCTGCTGATTCCGATCGCTTTCATATGTATCCTCCCTATTTTGAATAAAATACTAAATTTTTGAAACAAAAATAGCATACCATGCTTATCTCGGAAACACCCAATTTTTTACCCTTTGCCGGCGGAGGTTCAGTCATCAAGACAGGGGGGCCGTGGTTAATAACCGTCTTCACATAAATTGAATCATCCTGGCTGTTCTTTCTCACATTTTTTTGTCTGGTATCAGATGGTGAGGGTCAGCTCACCCAGCAACCCGGCCAGCCGAAGCGCATGTTCATGTCCGGCTATACCGCCAATGTCATTGCTCATCAGAGGATCCTGGATGACGGGGTGGCATTTACTTTGGGATACAACGAATATTCAAAACCTGTAATCGAAGATTGGTGAATTTGCGCTTGAAACGAGCATCACTCTGAGCCGTGCATGTCCCATCAGATACCAGGCTGCAAATAGCTTGGAAGGCCCCCGCCCAAGATAATCAAGTCATGTATCATTTCCGGATGTCTCCGATATTTCCGGTTCCAAGCCCATTGCTTTAGCGCGGGCCATCCACTGTTTCCGGGCCAGGACCCGCATATCGATCACATTGTCCATTTCATCCACGATTTCCATTCCCATGAGGGTTTCAATCATGTCCTCCAGTGTCACCAGTCCTTCTGTGCCGCCGTGTTCACTGACAATAAGGGCAATATGCTGACGTTCGGCAAGAAACCGTTCAAAGAGTACAGTCAGCGGGATAGAGCTCGGCACCGCCATGATATCCCGTTTAAGCACCTTGATTTTCTCATTTCCCCTTTTTTGAGCCATGAAAATCAGCACATCATCTTTGAGAACGAATCCAGTGGTATCGTCCAAATGAGATTTATACAGCGGCAGGCGTGAAAAAGGAGTTTTCATGATGTATTCCAGGGATGCATCGATGGTCATATCTTCGGGCAGGGCGGAAACCACCGTGCGTGGTGTCATGATATCTGTGGCCTTCAAACTTTCAAACCGCATCAGGTTCCGGATGATTCTGGATTCCTTGATGTGGATCTGACCGGTACGTTCCCCCATTGATGCCATGGCAATGAATTCGTCCCTAGAAAAAATATGCGTGGTTTTTCCTCGGGCAATGAATTTCGTTAGTTTTTCAGACAGCCGGACAACAGGATACAGAAGGATAATCAATGTGTTGATAAAAACTGTAGTAGGGCCTGTCAGGCTTGACCAGTAGACCGCCCCAATGGTTTTGGGAAGGATTTCTGATAGAAACAGGATCATAAGAGTCATGGCAGCGGAAAACACCCCGAACCAGGCGCTGCCGAAGACTGCAGTGGCCTTGGCCCCGGCACCAATAGCCCCGACAGTATGAGCAATGGTGTTCAACGTCAGAATGGCGGCCAGGGACCGGTCCACATTGTCCTGTTTGAGCCGTTGCAGCAGCGCGGCCTTCCGGGGGTTCTTTTCCTTCAGACTTTCAATGTGAGAGGGGGTGACGCTCAAAATCACCGCTTCGGCCATGGAACAGAGAAATGAAAAAACCAGTGCCAACCCGACATACAGGAGCAATCCCACAATATCTGAATCAAATTGGCCGATGATATCGTTCATGGTTCAAGCGCCTGAATGTATATAATCATTTGTGCTAAATTTTGCCACAATAATCATCTGATCTGTTCCGCGCAAGGGAAAACCACTCTTTAATCTATATAAAAAACGAAAAGGGTAACGCTGGCACCGACAAAAAACCGCGATAGTTCGATACGCTTTGGATATCTAAACCTTGCAGTGCATTACTTCAACCGTTATCGATTTTTCCTGCTCACGTATAATTGTCCATACCAGAAATTTTCCAGGGCCTTTTTATAGAGGATACCAATACAAACCAAAACCTGTTAATGTCGGTTTTCAGTAAGCGTTTGGAGAATTTTGACAAACACGCCCCCACCTGTTTGTAACAAAAGAATGTGAAAGAGTGGCAAGCATCCCCCAGTGAGTTAAATTAGAACGCCTTATACATGTGCTTAAATATATTGGTCTTGTCCTCTGTTCCGGTTACTGTTCACTATCAACACCTGCCGGACGGCTTCGGCAATTATTGAATCCCAGCGATTCAACGCTGCCCAAGCTGTTATGCTGGTTAATTCCTTCAGTCAGTCCGGTGAATGGTTTCAAGACCATGCGGCATTTGCTTCACTCATGCGGGGCAACGCTTCAGAAATAGAGAATTTTACTAATTCATAAACCACTATCCTTTTCATCGATGAAACAATTTTACAGCAAGCTGGAATGATTTTTGTGCCCTGACCACTTAGGCAGATCAGCCCAAAATTCAATGACTCTTGTACCATAAAAAATATGGCATGTGGGTTTGAATGAATCCGGCACATTGGCGGGATGGCCGAAATCAAACAATGACGGGAAAGCAAGCCACATTCTGCGTCCTTCATCCGCAATTGGAGTACCACACCTGCCGCAGCTGACCTTGCAGGGCAGGATACGTTCAGGTCTGTCGCGCTCGCTGCAATAAAAAACCAGGCGGTCTAAACCAGCAGTAATTCTCACATGACGTTTATGGAAGATGGCCGCCCACTGCATGGGAGCACCATGAAGTTTTTGGCAAGCCGGGCAATGACAAATTTTCGCATCCACTGGGTCAGCGCTCACCTCATATCGAACGGTCCCACAAAAGCAGGTGGCTTTGTACTTTGGGATAAATCCGACGTCATCCAGCGATGCGTATTCGGATCCTAAGGATTTCGGCATATAAAATCTTTATCCTGTTGATTGAGTTTCCTGCCCATAATAATCTTTTGCAGATAGGCATGTAAAGACAAAGCGGTCCAAAAAAACATATGTGATAGTCATCATTTACCGAGTTTTAAATTGTCCATGGGCATGCTATCATTAACCATGCTAAAATTCCTGGACAAAATCCCATATACAGTGTTGCTAATTTTTACGGTTTTCATGTTACTGGCCCCTTTCACGCCAATGCCCCATGTGGTTGAAAAAATTTTGATGCTAAAAAATGGAACATTGCATAAACTGGTTGATATTTTTGATTTGTTTTTCCATTTGTTTCCATTGATTCTGCTGATTTTGAAAGCAAGGAGGATACCTCATGACCGAAAGAAAAATATATCCTGATAATATGATTCGTGTAAATTTCAAAAACTCCAAAAAAAATATTAATTTGAAATCATTATATCCTGAAGCGTTCGCGATGTATGTTGATACTGAGTCTGATAATCCAGATGATTTCAGTAAGCATGTTTTGGAAACATTAAATGAGGAAGAGGATGCTATCCTAAAAGCAAATAATCCTGAGAATAATGAAGATGGTTGAAACCAATGAAGATTCACAAAAAGTTGCCAATTCAATTATTTCTCCTGTCTTTTGTCTTTTGTATCTGCCTGTCTGGTTCTATGATCCGACATGGAAGTGCAACTGAGAAGGATCTCTGGCAGGAGCTGAAAAAAGAGAACCATTTTGCTTTGATTCGTCATGCACTGGCTCCAGGAACGGGAGACCCACCGGATTTTAATCTCAGGGACTGTGCCACCCAAAGAAATCTCTCGGAAAGAGGTCGCAATCAAGCCAGAAATATTGGCAGGCGTCTTCGTGCCAGGGGCATTCATAGAGCCCAAGTTTACTCAAGCCAGTGGTGCAGATGTCTTGAAACCGCCACCCTACTGCATCTTGGACCTGTTCAGGAACTCGAAATTCTAAACTCTTTCTTTCGACACTTCGAAAAAAGGGAAGAACAAACTGCGGCGCTAAAAAGTTGGATCAACGATAAAGAAATCAGGGATCCCCTCATCCTTGTTACCCATCAGGTCAACATAACCGCTTTTACGGATATTTTTCCCGGTTCAGGAGAAATGGTGATCGTCCGGAAAGATGGGCAAAACAAATTTGCCGTTTTGGGAACCATTGTTTTTGAATATTAAAAAGATCATAATTTTAAACCATGCTTTGTCATGATGTGTTTTAAATTAGCTGGTGGGAAATAGAATTTCGTTGTCGATTCAACAATAATCCCAAAGGTAAGTATTCTCGGCACGGGAAAATCAAGCAGATTAATATAATCATTCATTTTGGTACACGCTTTTTGAAATAGCCGGATCGAGATCAGCACCCCAATCCGGCCTTCGTTTTGATTACCAATGCAGAGTGTCGATTCACCGCATGGCTTCAGTGTCGCTTATTGTTCCCAGATACCGCTGAGTGGTTGAAAAATTAGAATGACGTAACAACACGTGAAGGGTTAGTTGACCACAGTCTGACAGTCTGAGGCGTGATACGAACACTGCCGGTTAAAGCTGTTGGGTTTGTCGGGTTGCTGCAGACAAAAAATCAAGTCGCCCCCGCATTGATGAGAAAAACCGCCACACAGGCCATGGCCAGGAACAGGAAGTTGGCGGGCCTGAGCGTTTCTTTCCAGAAAACCAGGCTGATCAGGGTGGTGAGGGCGATCACGCCCAGGCCCAGGGTGGGGTAAGCGACGGCGCCGGGCAGGTGGGACAGGGCCCGGATCCAGAACCAGGTGGCCAGAACATTGGTGGTTCCCAGGGCAGTACCCCAGAACAGGCAGGCATTTCCGGGGTGTTTCAGGCCTTTGAGCCGGGGCAGGGTCAAAATCAGGGCTGTGCCGAAAATGGTGGCCATGAATGCTTTGGGGTCGGCCTGGGGTGCCAGCTCAGCCTGGATTTTGAAGACAAAGTCCGTGACGCCGTAAGCGGCAAACAGCAGCAGACCCCACAGGATGCCTTGGAAGGCGGTTTTTTCCGGGTGTCTGAGCCGCAGCGGTTCCCGGCTGGCAAGGGGCAGACACAGAAATGCCAGTAAGATTCCCAAGGCCTGAAACAATCCCGTGGTTTCGTTGAAAAAAATCAGGGAACCCAGGGTGGGAATGGCGGCGGACAGGCGCATCAGGGTGGTGGACAAGGCGAGGCCCTGTGCCTGGATGGCTTTGTTGAAAAGCCACAGGCACAGCACATACATGATCCCGGTGAACATGCCAAGAAGCCACATGAACAAAGAATTGTCATCCAGGGTTTTCCAGGCGCCCCAGGCGATGAGGCCCGCCGTGCACACCACATAGTTGACCGCCAGAAACTGCCACAGATTGACAGAGGGCCGGTTGCCGCCCTTCATGCTCAAGGCCACCCCGCTGGAGAACATGATGGCCAGGGCAAGATAGATCATTCCGTGCATCGGATCAGTTCAGGCTTTGGCTGCTTCGGGTGAGTCTGTCAGCCAGGGTCATGCCGATCATGGCCAGGCACTCCATGTCCAGATATGAGGCGGCGCGCTTTTCAAACAGCAGTTTGCACTCGGCTGGAAATTCCTCGTCCTTGTCATTGAAGGTCATGAAAATCGGGACTTGAGGCAGGGCCTGAAACCGGCAGGCCAGATCACAGGAAATCCCCAGATCGGTGAAGGTACCTCCCAGGTCCTTGCTTCGGTCGGCCAGAAGATCTTTTTTTCCGGCAAAATAAAGAGAAACCGGTTTTTCCGCGGTGTTGTAAAACCCCTGAACATAGGGGATGGCATCGGGAAAATCCTTGTAGGTCATCATGCGGCGGTCCAGGTCCTGAAATTCCGGGCACTGCAGCAGGTAGTTGCACAGGATCACGCTGACGGCATGGGTGGGCTGGTTGCCCCGAGCGTCCATGACTTTATCCGGGGTGATGGTGTGCGTTTCATTGAAAAAAACAATCGTGATAATGTCGCCGTGCACGGTGATGCCTAAGTGTTCGGATTGATTTGTCAGGTCCAGGGCGGTGACCCTGGCCAGATAATCCGCATAGATCATTTTGAAAACAGGGGCCATTTTTTCCATGGTTAAAAATAATTTCTCAATTTCAGTTCAAAGGGATGCGGGTTGAGATATGTCTGGGTTTTAAGCCAGGGCTGATCATATTTCATCACATAGTGCTTGATCAGGGTCAACGGCACAATCAACGGCACATACCCGTCCCGGTACTGGTCAAAGCTGGTCAACAGCTCCTGTTTTTCAGGGCCGGTCAGATCGGTTTTAAAATACCCCATGGCATGCTGAAGTACGTTAATGTTTTTCTTGATGGTGGTTTTCAAGTTCAGGGCCTTGAGCAGCAATTGTTCATAGGTGTTCAGCAGGTCGTTGAAATCCATCTGTTTGCCGCCGGCCACCAGTTTGCCCATCTGCCGGTAGATCTCCGGGTTGTGGGAGAGGATCAGCAGTTTGTTGTCCGTATGAAATTTTACCAGTTTTCCCAGGGTGGGGCGTTTTTCCAGAAACTGACGCCACCGCTGGAGCGTGAAGATATTTTCAATGAAATGTTCCCGCAGTTTGGGGTCATTGAGACGGCCGGCCTCTTCCACGGGAATTCGGGGAAACCGCTGGGTGAATGCCCGGGCAAACATTCCCACCCCGTTATTTCTCACCTTGCCGTCATCACCGTACACTTTGATTCGGTACAAGCCGCTGCTGGGGGATTTGCTTTTGAAAATGAATCCGCACAGGTTTTGTTTTTCCAGCTCAGGCAGTTTTTTTTCTATCCAGATCTGCATCTGTTGTGTGTGGTCCTCACCGGTTTTCCGGGTGATCAGCCGGGGGGTTTCAGGATCCCCTTCCAGGCGCAGGGAATTTCTGGGGGTGGGCATGCCGCATTCCACTTCCGGGCACACCGGCACATATTCGGTGAACATCCCCAGGGTCTGGGTGAGAAACCGGTCATGGCTGTGACCGCCGTCATACCGGACAAGATTGCCCAGCAGACAGGAACTGATACCGATCTTTATGGGTGATAACATGAATACATCCTCCAGTTTCGTGTTACAGGTTGACTTTGCCGATTTCAATTTTACTATATAGTGTCTGGTGAAGATTGAAACCTCTTTTTGAAAGGGATACAGATTTTCATGAAATCCATGAGAGAAACGGGGTGGTTTCAGTCCCGGGTGTTGATGGTTGCCGGACTGCTGTTTGCAGCGGGGTTGTGTGCCTGCACGCCCAGAGAGAAATTGACCTTTTCGGAATCCTCTTGGGAAGATCAGGTGACCCAGACCCGGATAGCGGATCTGTATGCCCCTCATGTGGCGGAGGATGGACGGTTTTTCGCCCCCTGGCTGCCCATGCCGGACAAGAGTTTCCTGGATGTGGCATGGTGGAAACTGTTTTCTAAAACCACCTACACCAAAGAGGAAGAGGCCTTTTTGCCGGGGGTGCTGCCGGACACGGCACGGCGTCTGGCCCAGACAAAGGGGGATTTCATCCTGTGGATCGGGCACAACACCTTTCTGGTGCGGGTCAATGATACCTACTGGCTTACGGACCCGATGCTGTCGAAACGGGCCCTGGTGCCGCCCCGGGTCACCCCGCCGGCCCTGACCGTTGAAGAACTCACCCGCCTGGTGCCGGAGGTGAATGTGCTGATCTCCCACAACCACTACGATCACCTGGACCGGGCCACCATGAAACAGCTGCCCGCGGATGCCCGGGTGTTTGTGCCCTTAGGCCTGAAACGCCCGGTTGAAAAGATGAACAAGACCGATGTGCAGGAGATGGACTGGTGGGAGGAACAGGACCTGGGCGCCGGGGTCCGGCTTGTCTGCCTGCCGGTCCAGCACTGGTCCCAGCGCATCACCCACGGTCGGAACAAAACCCTGTGGGTGTCGTGGCTGCTGATCACCCCGAGGGCCACATTGTATTTCGGCGGGGATAGCGGCTATTTCAAGGGGTTTGAAGAGTTCGGGCGAAAGTTCCCCGGCATCGACTATGCATTCATGGCCACGACCGCCTACCATCCCCGGTGGTTCATGGCCTACAATCACATGAATATCCCTGAGGCGATCCAGGGGTTTGAAGACCTGGGGGCCAGATATTTCATTCCCACCCAGTGGGGCACATTTCACCTCGGGGACGAGCCCCCCGGATATCCCGGCCTGGACCTGGCCAGGTATATGCAGGCCAAGCGCCTGGATTCAGAGCGGTTCAAGATCATGGATATCGGTCAGATACTTGTCATAGAACCGGAAGTTGGCCGGTAAAAAGACAGGTATTCAATACCGGTTCGGAATTATATGAAAATCATCCTTGCAACCTCCGGGTCCAGGGGGGATGTTCAGCCCATGATCGCCATCTGCCTGGCCTTGATTGCGTCAGGCCATGATGCGGTTTTGCTGGGCCCCCCGGAAAAAGCGTCATGGGCTGCCAGCCTGGGATGCCCCTATCAGGGGTTCGGCACAGATGTGTCTGCTTTTATTGACGGATTTCAGAATGCGGTAACGCTTCGCGCCGGTCTGGCCTTTGTTTCGTTTGTGAGAAAAGAGCTGGATGCCCAGTTCAGATGGTTGCCGGACATCATCCGGCAGGCGGATCTGGTCCTGGGGTCTTCTTTGATGTTCGGGCTGGCTTCGGTTGCAGAGACCCGGAAAATCAAATACCGGTATATTGCTTTTACCCCACAGCTTTTCCCATCCCGGTTTCATCCGTTTTTAACCCTGCAGACCCACACCCTTCCCTGTTTTATCAACAAAATGTCATGGAAAACAGCAGAACTGCTGGATCAATTTAATATCACCTTTTTAATCAACCGATACAGAAAAAAATATGGGCTTGATCCGGTATCCAATGCCCTGGATCATATTCTGGGAAAAAATACCATTGTTGCCGTTGACAAAGAGATTGCCAAAATGCCCGGAGATGTTGCCCAGACATGGGTTCAGACCGGGTATCCGCACCTGAAACCTTCTACAGAGCGGCTGCCGGCACTGGACAGATTTCTTGAAAATACGCCAAGGCCGGTCTATGCCGGATTCGGCAGCATGCCGGCCAAAGACCAGGAAAGAGTCATCCCCATTTTGATCAAGGCGGCGGGAAATCTCGGCCGGCGGATCATTCTGCCGAAGCTTCATGGGCTCTCAACAGAATATGCCGCAGGGGATGATGTCTTTTTTATCCGCGATTATCCCCATTTGCTGTTGTTTCCCAGACTGGATGCCGTCATCCATCACGGCGGAGCCGGAACAACAGCTACAGCAGGTGCTTCAGGTGTTCCCCAGGTCATTGTGCCGCACATCCTGGATCAATATTATCACGGCAGAAGAATTTTTTTATCCCGTCTGGGACCCAAACCGATTCCAAGAGCCTCATTAACCGAATCCCGGCTTACGGCTGCCCTGGAACAATGCCTGTCTGATCCCGGAATAAGGCAGACTGCACAAAAAACAGGGCAAGCGATAAACCCGAAAAAATCGCTGGAATGCATTGTTGAAGCAATTGAAACGTCTTTAAGGTTTGAATAAAGCGTGCAAAATGTTTCAATAACCGGTCATTTCCAGGTATCCCATGCCCCGGACATTGTCTCCGGTAAAGCGCATGGCCCCTTCCCAGTAGGCAAAGGCATGGGTGTGTTCCTGGTGATTGATCACCGGAATCACTGTCAGATCCAGGTCGTGGGCCGGAATCTGAATTCGCCAATTCACCGGATACCGGGCCCCGGTGTCCGGGCTTTCCCAGTGAGATTTCGGGGTCAGGGTGAAATCTGTTTCCGACAGGATCGCATAAGTGCCGTCTGCCAGAGAGATGCTGCCGAAACCAAAGCCGTTGGGCGTGCCGTCCGCTTTCCGGATCCGACAGACCATCAGATCCCGGCCGTCTTCCAGGTGGGCGGAAAACCAGTCCCATCCCTGGATATCTTCTCCGATTACCGTGGTGCTCCATTCATGGTCAAACCATGAAGATCCCTTGACCTCAAACCGGTCTTTTCCGATGCCGATGACCCCACGGGTGTCCAGCCGGGGCAGGGAAAAATAATAGGAAGCATTTCCTTTGCCCGGGCCTTTGGGAGAATATCCCCGGTCTCCCTGGAGAATCAAGGGCTTTGTCTGAACCAGGGTGAAGGACAGGGAGATATTATTGGCTGCGGCTTCCATGGCCAGGCTGGTCCCCGTGTCGGCCACCTGCCAGTCGTCCAGCCAGACAGTGAAGGGATGGGACCGGGTGCCGGCGATGTTCAGGCTTTGGCGGTTCATGCGGGAAAAACTGAGGAACCGGCGGGTTTGGGTGTCCGTGATCGCAAAATGGGCCAGGTACAACTGCCGGGTCCGCCATCGGGAGGTGCCGGTGACCGGGCCGCAGGAAAGCGCCTGGCGGAAAAAGGTGAGCTGATACCCGAAATGCCGGCCCGTGTCCGTGGTCAGGTTGCCCGTATAGTACCACCATTCCGTTCGGAAGTTGTCGTGGGGACCGGCATCCTCGGGAAACACCAGGGGCCTGGGGCCGGTCACCCGGTCGAAACATTCACTTTCCTGAGCATCGGACAGGGCCGCTGCAATGTCGATACGTTCCGGTTCATCCGTGGCACCACAGCCCTGGAGCAGCAGGACCGGCACCAGCATCAGCGCCAGCATCAGTGCATGGGACAGAATCTTCATGATCACTCCATGTGAAGGGCTTCGGGGATGTGGGTGCGGCCGGCGGAGAGGGCCGGAAAGATGCCGGCGGTGAGGGCTGCCGCCGATGACAGCACCAGGGCCTGGACCAGCACCCCCGGGGTGAGGATCATGTCATAGGTCCACCCGAATGCCCGCTGGTTGATGACATGGATCAGAATCCAGGACAGGGCCGCGCCCAGGGGAATGGCCATGAGTCCCGCGAGCAGGCCGTAGAAAAAGCATTCATGGATCAGCAGCTGCCGGACCTGGCCGGGCAGGGTGCCGCAGGCCCTGAGGATCCCGATTTCCCGGGTCCGTTCCAGGAGCAGGGCCATGACCGCATTCAAAATACCGGTAAGCGCCACGATGGCGGTTAAGACCTGCAGGGCCGAGGTGATGATGAAGGTGTTGTCGAACACGGTCAGAATGCCCTGCTTGATATCGGCCCCGGCGCGTACCTGGATCAGGGAACCGGGCGGAATCATCGCCTGGATCGCATCCATCACCGCTCCTGCCGAGGTTTCCGGCGCCAGGAACAGCTGCATGGCTGTGATGTCGTCATGCCCCCAGTACCGGGCCATGGTGGGCCGGGACATCACCACCCGGCCCCCGCCCATGAAAAAATCCCGGAAAATGCCGGCGATGAGAAAGGTGACCGGCCCTTCCCGGGTTTCCAGGGTCACGGACGCCCCGGGTTCAGGCACCACCTGGTGCTGTCGGGCAAAGATTTCCGAAACAAAGAGCCATCCGTTTTTCAGCAGCTGGTTCAGTTCCGGTTCCGGGGCTGCAGTCCAGGTCCATCGCATCACGGACTGGTTCGACTCATAGGAAAACAGATGGACCTTTCCCGCAGCCCTTGAAAACACGGGGTGGATGTTGTAGGCCGACACCGCTGTCACGCCGGGAAGGTTCCGGATCCGTGCGGTCAGATCCGGGTCCAGGGACGGGTGCCGTTCGTCTGCGGAGGAGACGTGGACATGGCCCCCGATATGGTCGTCCACCCACTGGACAATGGACTGCCGGAAACTGCCGGTCATCACCTCGATGCCGATATAGACGGATGTGACCACCATGAGTGAGGCCATGAGCACGCTGGTCTGGCGCAGGGACCGGGTGATGTTTCTGAGCGCCATTTTCACCATGATTCCCAGCACGCCGGCCCCGGCTGACAACAGAACCCGGACCAGGAGGCGGATGATCAACGGCGTCAACAGGGCGGCCCCGAAAAAGATCATGAACAGCCCGGAAAAATCATACCCGGCCCGGGCCGGACCCGCATGCATCAAAAGGGTTGCGGCCGCCAGGATGATCAGGCCTGCGGCAAACAAAGCGGGAATCAATTTCTGGAACCGGTGTTCAGACACGGATTTGTGCAGCAGGCTCACGGGCTTTGTGCCGGCAGCGCCTAAGGCCGGGAAGAACCCGGCCGCAAGAGAGGTCAGGATACCGGCGGAAAGTCCCTTGGCCAGGGTGATCCCGGAGATGTCGGTCCGACTCACCGTCAGGGGAAAGTACATCTCCGATACCGTGGCAATCACGGCATGCACCGCGCCTTTTCCCATGAGAATTCCCATGAGGACCCCAGAAACGGCGCCGATGACGGCATACACCATCACCTCCATCATGACCGTGAAAAAGATCTGGAAACGGGTGGTCCCCAGAGCTCGCAGAATGGCGTGAAGCCGGTGGCGGCGGGACACGGAAAAAGACACGGTGTTGTAGATCAGGAAAATGCCCATGAACAGGGCAAGCATGGAAAAGGCGGTCAGACTGTTTTCAAAGGACCGGGACAGCCCGCGCACGGCCTCGTTCTGCTGGTCGGTTTGAACCAGGAACACGCCTTCGGGCAGGTGGTTTCGCACTTTTTCAGCCGTGTTTTCTTTGTCCAGGATCAGGTCGATCCGGGTGATGGCATCCCCCATGTCCAGGATCTCCTGGGCTGCGGAGATGTCCGTGACCACCAGGCCTTCGAGCATCTGCCGGATGGCGGGATCAGGGCTGTCCAGAATTCCGGCCACGGTGACCGGGGTGTCCCGTCCGCCCAGAAAAATGGTCAGGGGACTGCCGGCCGTCAGTTGCATCCGGTCTGCATGGGTTTTGGCGATGAATACCCCGAAGGAGCCGGTCATGACACCGGAAATATCCCGGTTCTCCGTTCCCAGGGGCAGGTGCCGGAAATGGGTTTCTGAAAAAGGGTCCACGCCCATGAGGGTGACGATGCGTCCGTCCAGTTCAGGCACCGTCACATGCCGGGAAATCACCGGGGCGGCCCGGTGGATGCCCAGGCGGGTCCGGATATCGGCAAACACGTTTTGGGGGATTTCCAGCCGGGCCCCGACAACCTGATGGGTTGCCCTGGACACCAGGGCCGTGGTGGACATTTCAAAGGATTTTTCCACCGATGTTCTGGCCATGTCAATGGCCACCACCCCGGCCACGCCCATGGCGATGCCGAAAATCAGCAGCAGTGTCCGCAAAAGATGGTGCCGGCTGTGACGCAGGCAGGTGCGGATCAAAACATGGTTGCCTGTGAAGCGTTCCATGAACCGCTTTATTCCCGGGGGGCGGTTTCCATGGCGGCCAGTGTCCCGTCTGCCACGGCATACATCTGGTCAGCCCAGTCCGCCGCATCCGGGCTGTGGGTCACCATGATCAGGGTTTTGTTTTTTGTGCGGACCAGATCGGAAATCATGGCCAGGATGGTTTTACCGGTATCCTGGTCCAGGTTGCCCGTGGGTTCGTCCGCCAGCACCAGGTCCGGGTCGTTCACCAGGGCCCGGACAATGGCCACCCGCTGCTGCTCACCACCGGACAGGGTTTCGGGAAAATCGTTGCGCCGGTCCCAGAGCCCCACCTGTTCCAGCAGATCCCTGGCCCGAACCCGGCTTTTTTGGGCCGGTGCCTTGTCCAGTTCCGCAATCAGAGTGACGTTTTCCAGGACCGTCAATACCGGGATCAGGTTGAAAAACTGGTAGATGAACCCGATGTGGCGACGTCTGAACAGGGTCCTGGCCGTGTCGGTCATGGCGCTGATGCAGTGATCTCCCACCCGGATCTCTCCGGTGTCCGGCAGGTCGATGCCGGATATCAGGTTCAGAAGCGAGCTTTTCCCCACCCCGCTCTTTCCGACAATGACACAGAAACTGCCGGAGGCGAACCGGGCCGATGCCTGATGGAAGATGGTCCTGCGGGTACCGCTGTCATCAAAGGATTTGTCGATTTCAAGCATCTGAACGTCCAAACACACCTCCGGTAGAAGCTGTAAGCCGGGTCAGCGGTCAAGTCGACCGGCCCGGACTTTGATGATTTCAGCCATGATGCTGATGCTGATTTCAGCCGGGGTCTGGGCCCCGATGGACAGACCCACGGGAGAATGAACACGGGCGAGTTGTTCTTCGGAAACCCCTTTCTCCATGAGATTGTCATAGATTTTGTTGCGCTTGGTCCGGGAACCGATCATGCCGATATAGGCCGGACTGGTTTTGAGTGCCTGTTCCAGCACGGTCTGGTCATGGAGGTGGCCCCGGGTGAGAATGACGATATAGGCATGGCCGTCAATCTCCAGGCCGTCAAACACCTTGACAAACTCAGGGGTCACCCGGATCTGCCGGGCAGAGGGAAACCGGGTGTCATTGGCGAATTCCGCCCGGTCATCGATCACAACCGTGGAAAATCCGGTGAAATGGGCCAGCCGGGCCAGCTGACATCCCACATGGCCGCCCCCGAAAATGAACAGGGTGTCTGCGGGCGGCATGGGCTGGATGATGAACTGTTCCTGGCCCATGGCGTGGACGGTAGGAAAACTGGAGGAAAACCGGTTGTCACGGATGTCATCCATCAGAGGTCCGGGGACGGGACAGGGGCCGGTGATCGTGCCGTCCGCCAGCACCAGGCTTTTTTCCAGCGTGAAGTCCCCTTCCGGGCTGCCGGACAGCCGGGAAACCAGGACCCCTTTTTTGCCGGCCTGTTCCTGGTCCACCAGGGCCTGGAATACGGAGATCAGTTCCGGTCCGGGGACCAGGGTTTCCATGAGCACGGTGAGGCTGCCCCCGCAGACCATGTCCAGACCGGCTTTCAACTCCTGGTTCAGGGCAAAGGACTGGATCCGGCAGGTTTTGTTCGGGATCAAGTCCAGACAGACGTCTCTGACGGTCGCTTCCACCAGTCCGCCCCCGATGGTGCCCAGGATGGTGCCGTCCGGCAGAACGATCATCCGTGATCCCGAAGTCCGGGGGGTGGACCCTTTATGACTGAGGATGGCGGCCAGGGCAACCGGGGTGCCTTTTTGCAGGCAGTCCAGTATCTGCTGGTTGGTCAGTTCCATGGTCAGTTCTTCCCAAAGCTGCACAGGGGGTACCGGCAGGTCTTGCAGGAGGCGCAGAATCCGCCGTGGCCCATGCGGATGATGTCGGCATGGGTGACGGTGTCCCCGGCCAGCAGCCGGGGCACCACCAGGTCGAAAATCGAGGCCCGGTAATACATGACGCAGCCGGGCAGTCCCACCACGGGGACATCCCCGATGTGCGCCAGCAGGAACATGGCGCCGGGCAGGACGGGGGTGCCGTAGAACACGACCTCACCGCCGGCCTTCCGGATGGCGGCCGGGGTCAGGTCGTCCGGGTCCACGGACATGCCGCCGGTCACCGCGATGAATTGGGCCCCGTCATCGATGAACCGCCGGATGGCGGCCACGGTCATGTCCATGTCGTCGGAAACGGTTTTCTTGCCCATGATCCGGGAGCCCAGTTCTTCGAATTTTTTCTGGACCACGGGTCCGAACCCGTCTTTGATCCGTCCGGAAAACACCTCTGATCCCGTGACCACCAGTCCCACATCCAGTCGGGAAAACGGTTTGATATCGATGATGGGGAAAAAGTCTTTACACACTTTTTCCGCAGCGATCACATGAGTTTCATCGATGGACAGGGGGATCACCCGGGTGCCGGCCAGATCCTGATCCGGTGTCACCACCTGGTGGGTGTGCAGGGTGGCGCAGATCACTTCCGGAACGCTGTTGAGCTGTATCAGGCCATTTACGTCGATTTTCAGCAGCCCCCCCGTGGCGGCGCTGAATCCCACCTTGCCCTCCCTGGGTTCGGAAAGCTGAATGTTTTTCCCGGCAGCGGCCCGGGCGATTCGCTGGGCCGCATCGTTTTCGTGAACTTCGCCGTTGAGGCAGGCGACGTATACATGCTGTTTGCCCAGATCCAGCAGGGAATCCACATCCGCCTCAGTGATGATATGACCTTTTTTAAAGGCCGGTCCCTTGAACAGATCCGGAACGATGCGGGTGATGTCGTGAAGCAGCATTTTTCCCACCGCTTCTCTGACCGGCAGGGACTGAACCCGGTCCTTTTCGTAATATTTCAATGACGGTCCTCCTTGCGCATACCGGCCCGTCTTTCCGGCACCGTAAGTGGGATGCCTGAAAGGCCCTGGTGAAAAAAGGCGGACCATGGGTGACTATTTTCGCCAACATTTTATTTTCACAGGCATTCAGCCTGATGTCAATCTCTTTTCGACACGGGCGCCTGCTGTGCTGAAGAGAACAGATGACATCCTCCACATTGACATGGCCTGGAATCAGGGTTAAATTGAAAGGAAATTTGACATTCACCCTTAACCTGGGAGACAGAGATGACATCACTGCTTTTTTCCCCGTTTACCATCCGGAACAAGACCTTTAAAAACCGAATCGGAGTGGCCCCCATGACCCGGATGTCGGCCGCCGGAGACAGCATTCCCCGGGAAGATGTGCTGACGTTTCTGAAAACCCGGGCAAAAAACGGGGCCGGCCTGGTATATACCGAGGCCATTGTCACTGATTATGAAAGCGCCCAGGGCTACCCCGGCCAGGCCCGGATTCTGAACCAGAATCAGGTGGATGCCTGGAAAGCGGTGACCGATG
>JBFLKI010000259.1:0-3310 GCA_040883135.1 Desulfotignum sp.
TAATTGACGATTTCCTGTTCCGTGACCGGCGCGTCTTCCCGGCAGCAGTCAAGGATCACATGCTGCCGGATGATGTCACCCACCTCCGGATACCCCAGGGTCCTGAGCAGTTCCCCCCCGGTGTCGGAATGGCGCTCACCGGTTTCAAAGCTGCGGGTTTTGGTGATATCGTGGAGCAGGGCGGCGGCAGTGGCCAGTTCCACGTTCAATGCCGGGGTGGTGGGTTTTATCTGCCGGCACAGGCACAAGGTGACATTGCCGACCATGATGGAATGATCGACAATGTGGTCCATCATGCCCATCTTCCGGATGATCTGAAAACATTGTTTGCGGCTGGGTATTTCCATAAAATTCTATTGCAGTTATACGCGGTATTGATATGATAGAAAAGGTTTTTTTACAACACAGGTGTCCGGCATGATGCAAAAGATCATTTCCGGCGGCCAGACCGGTGCGGATCAGGCGGCACTGGATGTGGCGGTCAAATATAACATCCCTTACGGCGGATGGATTCCCAGAGGCAGAAGAACCGAAGCAGGGCCTTTGCCTTCCCGGTATGATCTGTCTGTTATGCCCACCCCCGATTACCGGGACCGGACCCTTCAGAATATCCTGGATTCCCAGGGAACGGCGGTTTTGTACCGGTATCGCCTCACGGGCGGATCCAGGCTCACCCGGGATCTGGCAAAAACCGAAGACAAACCCTGCATGGCCGTCAATCTGGCGGCCCATGATCTGTTTGAAACCGCGCTGTTGCTTCAGTCGTTTGTGGACGAGTACCGGATCGATGTGCTCAATGTCGCAGGGCCCCGGGCCAGTCATGATCCGGACATCTATATGGATGTCAAAATGGTTCTGGAGATTCTGGTGTATTTGCTGTTTCTGGCAAGAGAAACCGCCTGGCCCCACGATTTATCACTGGCGGAAGCGCCGGTTTTTCCGGATTCCGTGGACGCGGCTGTGGAACTGGTGATGGCGGGCCTTTCATTGAAATCGAAAACCGCCGTTGCCCGGCTCGACCCGTCGGATATTCAGACACTGTATTTTTCCTGGGTGGACGACCTGCGGTTTTACCTGGGACTGGATACCGGGAACACCGCCCTGGTGGATGTCTGCCGACAACAAGCGGCTGTGGCGCATTTTACGGTTGAAGATGCGGTCATGGCCATTGTCAAAGCGGTGAAATCCGCCTGTGAACAAGCCTGCCGGCTGCGGGTCGTTTCATGATACCCATCCGGGACAACCAGATTTCCGACTGCGTGCCCGTGGTCACCTATGGGTTGATGGCAGCCAATGTTCTGACGTGGCTGCTTCAGCTGCAGATGGGGCCGCCCGGCGATACCTTTTATTATGTTTACGGGCTGGTGCCGGCCAAATATTCGATTCCGGAGATGTCCCGTCATTTTTCTTTGTTCAACCATGTGTTTTCGATGTTTTCCTACATGTTTCTCCACGGGGGATTCTGGCACCTTCTGGGAAACATGTGGACGTTGTATATTTTCGGTGACAATGTGGAAGCCCATTTCGGTTCTGTGCGGTTTTTGGGGTTCTATGTGCTGTGCGGCCTGATTTCCGGGGCGTTTCATTTCGGGCTCAATCCCTATTCCATGGTTCCCACCATCGGGGCCAGCGGTGCCATTGCCGGGGTCATGGGCGCATATTTTCTGTTATATCCCAGAGCCAGAATTCTCACCCTCGTGCCCATTATTATCATTCCCTGGTTCATCGAGATTCCCGCGTTCGTTTTTTTAGGCATCTGGTTTTTCCTTCAGTTTCTGAACGCGGCCGGAGAATGGGCCGGAGCCGGGGCCGGGATTGCCTGGTGGGCCCATATCGGGGGATTCATTGCCGGGCTGTTGCTGGTGAAGCTCAACCGCCGGGTGCCTGCGACCGGCACCCGGGAAAAGATCCGGCAGTATACCCAAAAGCAGCACACCCCGACACTACAGACCATTGTGGCGACCCCGACAGCCGATGAGCGGGACCTGTACGGCACCATTGAGATTTCGTCTCTGGAAGCCTTGACCGGTACCCGGAAATTGATCACCATTCCCTGGGGATTTTCCAAACCTCTGTACCGGGTCTCTATCCCGCCCGGGATGCGGGAAGGAAAGCGGCTGCGCCTGGCTGGCATGGGCCGGTCATTGCCGGGGCAGCCGAAAGGAGACATGTTTTTGACCATACGGATTAAAAATGCGATTTAAATCTGCGGGCATAGGCGTTCTGGTGGTTCTGGGAGCGGTAGTCCTTGTGACGGTTGTTTTCGCACTCAATCTGCCGTTGGCGGTTCAGTGGTTCATCCAATACCGGTATGGGCCGCTTCTGTCATCCAGTCAACTGGCGTTTCAGGTGTCCCATGTAGGGAAAAGCCGGATACTGGTATCGGATTTGCGATGGGGCAGGGACGTTTCCGCTGACCTGGCAGCGATCTCCTATGATTTTCAAGGGCTGAGCATGCCGGCGCTCCGAAAACTGACGCTGTCCGGCCTGACGGTTCAGGCCCGGTACGATCCGGATCAGGGAATGGTGATCGATCCTGTTTTTTCGGGCACTTCCGGGTTGCCGTCCCAGGCTGCCGGAAACAGAAGAACAACGGTTGCCAACCAGATCCCTGGACTCGATCTGACGGTTCTGCCGGATCAAATTCAGGTGAACAACGCCCGGTTGATACTGACGATGAATCAGGGGATCACCGTCATCCCGTTCAATGTCTCCCTCGCGGTGAATACATCCGGCCGGCAGGTGGTGTGTGATGCCGCATTTTATCCCTTTGGCCAGCCCGTGACCTTGAAAACACGGCTCCATGCGGTGGCTGGGATTGAAACATTTCTTCTCCAGGCCCGGTCATTCGATTTTCAGCCGCTGGCCGATTTTCTGTCCGTGAAACAAGCGGGCATGCTGCCCAAAACCACGGACTGGTCCGTGGAAAAACAAACCCGCAACACCTGGCTGGTATCCGTGTCTGACATGGTCATGTCCCGGCCGGCCGGGCTCACAATCCCGTCTTCTACGATGCGGATTCTCACAGAACACCGACAGATCACGGTGCTGGCGGAAGCTAGGGCGTCCCATCCGTTTTTCTCCGATCTGGCCGCATCCGGCCGGGGCCTTGTAATGCTGGATCCTTCCGGATTCGGCGTGCAGCGCGTCGACCTGACGTGTGAAACCCGGCCCATGGAAAAGCTGACCCTGCGGCACAGAAACATCACGGCCATGATGGAACAACCGCTGGCCACGCTGTCTTTGCAGATGAAGGGGAATGATATCGACGGAAACCTGATGGTGTCGTTTTTACAAAGCCATATTCAAA
>JBFLKI010000260.1:0-5466 GCA_040883135.1 Desulfotignum sp.
CCGAGTTCTTCCGCGTATATGGGCAGAATGGGCGCAATGATGCCCATGCCGATGAAAACGATGAAGATGGCCGATAAAATGGTGAGTAGAATCGATTTCTGCATGGCCTACTATACCAGCAACAGCCCGGTTTGGCACTTTTTTTCCATCTGATTCTTGATCCGGCAGCACCCGTTGCATCATTCGCTGCGGCTGGTGGCGCCGATATAGATGGCGCACAGCGCCAGGACCACGCCGGTCCAGGCCATGGCCGAGGTCTCCCGGTTGAAGAACAGCACATCCCAGACAAAGGCCAGGGACGGTTGAAGTAGCAGCACCAGTCCGGCCACGGCTGCCGGAATTTTGGGCAGGGATTGGCCGATGAGAAACCAGCCCAGGGTCTGGCTCATCAGCGCCAAGCCCACCAGCGAAGACAAGGACTGTATATCCGGAATGGCAAAGGACTCCCCGTTACGGATCATTTCCAGCCCCAGAAACAGGGCCGTGGCAAAAGACACCACCATGAGAGAATAGATGACGGGCGGACTGGCGGGCTCGGACTGCATCCGCCGGAACACCATGAGAAAACCGGTGTAGAACACGGCCGTGGCTATGCCGTAATAAATGCCCAGGCGGAAGTCCGGGGGCAGCTGTCCCCAGGGGGCCCCCACGATCATGAACAGTCCGGCCAGGGCCGGGGGAATGGAAAGAATCAGCCGGATTGACGGTTTTTCTCCATAGATCACGAACGCCACCGCCGGTACCATGAACACCTCGAAATTGCCCAGGATGGTTGCCAGGCCAGGCCCCACAAACTGGATGCTGCGGTGCCAGGCATACAGGTCCAGGGCAAAGAAGACACCGGTGATCAGTGCCAGTTTCAGGAACCGTCCCCCGTACCACCGCAGCTCGCCGCGGACCAGCAGGATCACCAGCAGAAAGCATCCCCCGAAAAACACCCGGTAAAACGCGGACACCGTGGGATTCACCTGGGCCAGTTTCACAAATACCGCGGAAAAGCTGATCATGACGGCGCCCAGCGTGGTCCGGATCAGGGCCTGGCGGATAATGGTTGCAGAATCATGGGACATGGTGTCGGATTATTCCTTTGAAGGTTTCGGGATGGTCCGGGGCCGGGCCAGGAAGGTGTGCCAGATGCCGTCCGGGCACCGGTGCTCCAGAAGGGTCATCTGTTTCTGTTCCAGACCGGCGGCCACGTGCCGGGCCTCGGTGCGCAGAAGTCCGGACAGAATGACCCAGGGTTTTTTTTCAAAGGCCGGGCTGTCCATCAACTGCCGCATGATGTCATAATGAATATTGGCCACCAGAAGATCACAGGGCAGCTCCAGCATGGTTTCGCCCCGGGCCTGAAACGCCAGGACCCGGTCTTCCCAGTGGTTGAGGGCGATATTTTTCCGGGTGGTTTTCACCGCCAGAAGATTGAAATCACAGGCCAGGACCCGGGCGCATCCCATGGCCGCGGCGCCCAGGGCCAGCAGTCCCGTGCCGGTGCCGATATCCAGGACCGTGTGGATCGAACCGGACAGACACACCTGGTGAATGAGATCCAGGCACGCGTGGGTGGTGGGGTGTTGACCGGTGCCGAACACCACGCCCGGATCCATGATGACCGGACGTCGGCCGCCCATGTCTTCAGGGACATCCCAGGGGGGGAATACAAAAAAATCCGCCACCCCATAGGGTGTGACCGCACCCCCGTGCCACTGCTCCCAGGTCATGTCATAGACATCCTTGTACTGTGCCTGAGGGTTGCCGGTTTTTATCCGGTCCGCCAGGTCGGGCACGGGCCGGGAAAAAAACACAAACGATGTGCCGGCTTCCTCCCAGAGACCCAGAAACCGCGCATCCCCCGTAATGTCCGTATCAAGGCGGACCATGCCTTCAAAGTAATAGATCACCAGATGTTGATACGGATGGGTCATGGGGCCTGAAACGGGTTTAAATAAAAATCAGTTTGACTTTGCCAAAAATATGAAAAATAATCTTTTCCAATGAAAAATTCAAGAATTGATTCAAAAACCACGCCGGGAAACTGCCATGGAATACCGAAAGATCATTGCCGCGTTTGAAGCCGAACAACCGGCCCTGGCGGAAGAACTGATCTGCGACATGTTTTTTTCCGTCGGTATCAAAGGGGTGGTGTGTCATCTGCCTTTGGATGAGCCGGACGACGGGTTCGACACCCCGGCCCCGGCTGATCCTCAGGAAAACCGCATCGAAGGGTATCTGCCGGAGACCGCTGATGCCGATCCTGTTCTGGCACAGCTGTTCCGGCGGGCAAAGGACCTGGGCCGGGCCGGCATCCATGTGGCCATCCGGGTGGAAACCGTGGCGGACCAGGACTGGGCCCATGCCTGGAAAGAGCATTTTCACGTGATGCGCATCACCGACCGCATCGTGGTGAAACCGGCCTGGAAATCCTTTGATCCGGCACCCGGCGACCTGGTGATTCACCTGGATCCGGGCATGGCATTCGGGACCGGCACCCATCCATCCACCTGCATGTGCCTGAAACAGATTCAGGACCTGCTCATTCCCGGCAACACCTTTCTGGATGTGGGCTGCGGGTCCGGCATTCTCATGATCGCGGCCGCGGGGCTGGGGGCGTCCCGGATGGTGGGAATCGACATCGATCCCACGGCCGTGCAGGTGGCCGGGGAAAATCTGGAAAAAAACGGGATCGAACCGGACCGGTATCATTTGTCCGCCGGGACCCTGGGCCGGATGGCCCCGGAAACCTTTGATCTCATTGCCGCCAATATCATCGCCCAGACCCTTGTGGCCATCATGGGAGACATCAGACAGCGACTGGCCCCCCATGGCCGGGCGGTTCTGTCCGGCATCATCCGGGAGCGGCAAAAGGAGATGGAAGCCGCTCTAACGCAGCATGGGCTGATGGTTTTGAATCTGGATACGGAAGAGGAGTGGGTCACGATCACCGTGGGCCTTCAAAATTGAATTGACACAACTGCACATCAATCAGGCCGGTACCGGACTGGAATATCTGTTTTCCGGCCGTATGGATGCCGACGGCATTGCAAAGATATGGAAACAGGCCTGCGACGGTATCGGGACCCATGCCGGGACAGACCTGACCCTGGATTTGACCGGGGTCACCTACTTTGACATGGCCGGCGCGGCCCTGATCGTTCACCTGGAGCGGATGGCCCGGGACCGGAACCGGGAAACCGTCCGCATGACCGGGCTGGACAAATCCGCCGCCACCCTGGTGGAACGGCTTTCCCGGACCGATATGGCCGTGCCGGACCCGGCCCCGCCCGCCGGCCGCATCCGGCGGATGGTGGAACATCAGGGTCGGATTCTGGGGGAGTTCTGGCAGGATGCCAAAACCTTTATCGCTTTTTTCGGGGAACTGTGCTGGTTTTTCTTTGCCGGGCTTTTGCGGCCGAACCGGATCCGGTGGGGTGAAACCCTGCGGGTGGCGGAACAGGCCGGGGTGAACGCATTGCCCATCGTGGCGTTGATCAGCTTTATCGTGGGCCTGGTCATGGCGTTTCAGTCCGCCATCCCCATGAAGATGTTCGGTGCCGAGATCTATGTGGCCAACCTCATCGGTCTGGCCATGGTGCGGGAGCTGGGGCCGCTCATGACCGCCATCGTTCTGGCGGGGAGATCCGCGTCCGCGTTTGCCGCGGAGATCGGCACCATGAAAATCAATGAAGAGATCGACGCATTGTCCATCATGGGCCTGGAACCGGTGCGGTTCCTGATTCTGCCCCGGGTGATCGCTTCCACGCTCATGACGCCTTTGCTCACGGTGTTCGCCATCCTGGTGGGAATCCTGGGGGGTGCGGTGGTGATCCTGTCCATGGGCCACCCGTTTTCCGCCTATTACAACCAGGTGGTGGGATTCGTGTCCTGGGGGGATTTTGTGGGCGGCATGATCAAGTGCTTTGTGTTCGGGGTGCTCATTGCCGCCACCGGGTGCATCAGAGGATACCAGACCCGTCAGGGACCGTCGGCGGTGGGCGAGGCCGCCACCCGGGCCGTGGTGTCCTCCATTATTCTGATTGCCGTGTTTGACGGGATTTTTTCAATTATTTACTATGTGTTGGATGTGTGAAAGAAGCGATTATACAAGTGAAACACCTGTATGCCGGGTATGACGGCCAGGCCATTATGGAGGATTTGACCTTTGACATCGGCAAGGGGGAGATTTTCGTCATCCTGGGCGGATCCGGGTGCGGCAAGAGCACGGTGCTCAAGCACATGATCGGGCTGGTGCCGCCCGTGTCCGGCCAGGTGCTGATTCATGGTCAGGACATGGTTGCGGCCCGGGGAAAGGAACGGATCCGGCTGCTGCGGCAGATCGGCGTGGCGTTCCAGAACGGGGCGCTGTTCGGTTCCATGACGGTGCTCGAAAACATCATGCTGCCGCTGACCGAGTTCACGGCCCTGTCCGAGCCGGCCGCCAGAACCCTCGCCCTGGCCAAGCTCGGCCTGGTGGATCTGAGCCGCAACAGCCATCGGTTGCCGGGCGAGTTGAGCGGGGGCATGAGAAAGCGGGCCGCCATTGCACGGGCCATGGCCCTGGATCCGGGGGTGCTGTTTCTGGATGAACCGTCCGCCGGCCTGGATCCGCTGACGTCCGCAGAGCTGGATCTGCTCATCAAGGATCTGGCCCAGACCCTGGGCATCACTTTTGTGATCGTGACCCATGAACTGGAAAGCATTCTGTCCATTGCCGACAACACCATCATGCTGGAAAAAGAGACCAGGGGGATTATCGCCACAGGACATCCCAAAGATCTGAAAGCAGATCCCGCCAACGAATATGCGTACCGGTTTTTCAACCGGAACCCAGGAAAAGAGAAAAAAACATGACCCAAAATGCCAATTATTTCAAACTCGGCCTGTTTGTGATCCTTGCGTTCTGTCTGGGTGCCGGGTTTCTGATTGTATTCGGCGCCGGGGAATTTCTGAAAAAAGAGATCCTGGCCGAAGCCTGCTTTGACGAGTCGGTCCAGGGGCTGGATGTGGGATCGGAAGTCAAATACAAGGGCGTGCGCATCGGCACGGTCAAGACCATCACCACCCCGGCCAAAGTCTATCATGTAACCTCCCAATGTGTGTTGGTGGTGTTTGCGCTGGATCCGACCGCGTTTCCGGCCATAAAAGGCCAGAATCCGAAACAGGCGGTCAAAGCAGCCGTGGATCGGGGACTGACCGTGTACCTGAGCTTCAAGGGCATCACCGGGGCCGCATATCTGGAAACCGATTATCTGCCGGGAGTCGCCGATGCCAAGGATCCCGCCTGGGCCCCGGACCATCTGTTTATTCCGTCCCGGCAAAGCAGTATCAAGCGAATGGGGGACGCGTTAAACCTGATTCTGGAAAACCTCAACGAAATCAATGTGCTGGGAATGACCCGGAACCTGGAGGAACTGCTGGTTACATTGAATCAAAAAACGGCTGAATTCGATGCGGCCGGTATCTCCGCCCGGA
>JBFLKI010000261.1:0-6497 GCA_040883135.1 Desulfotignum sp.
CCGTATTCCGGGGTGACCAGCATATTGTTTTTGCCGATGCAGCCCAGGCCCGCCATGACCGCGGCATCCTTGAGGTAGGTGCCGCCTTTTTCCACATGATAGGGCAGGTGTAAGGTATGAATGCCGAAGCGCTCTTCGATCCAGGGGCACAGGTCGCGGCAGATTTTTGCCAGGATGCGGTTCCCCGGGGGATCATTGTGGCCGAGCCACCAGTCCATTTCAGGCGCGTCTTCAGGATGAAGAACCGCGATGACCACCATGGATCTGGCGTTTTCAGGCCATGCGACGTCTCCCGGTTTCAGGCCGGAGTCGGTTTTGTGGATGCCGATGCCTTCTCCGGCATGGGGCATTTTCGGTGCGAACGTGAACGAGGGGGCGGATTTGAGGTCCGTCATCCGGGCAATCCCCATCAGCCCGGCCCCCAGATCTCTGGCTTTCTGCAATATGGCGGATGATACTTTCAGTGCGTTTGTCAAGATCAAATTCCTTTGAACAGAACCGCTTCACATTTCCGGTCAAAAAATTCCATGTCCGCATTCTGTCCAATTCACAGGATTTGCGCAAGACAATTTTACCTAAAATTTCGGATCAGGACCGGTCATGCTTCGAATAAACGCATGAACCGCATCATTCCCGTGTTCTTCCACCAACCGGATGGTTTCCGAACCGATGACCGCAATATCGGCCTTGCCTGTCAGAAACGCCATGTCGGATCGGGTTTTGATGCCGAATCCCACGGCCAGGGGAATGGACGCCGCGTTCCGGCAACGGGCCAGATAGGATGTCAGGTCGTCGGAAAACTGCGTGTCTGCTCCGGTCACCCCTTTTCTGGCCAGGCAATAGATGAATCCGGAAGAGACAGCCGCGATTTTTGCCATGCGCTCATCACTGGTCAAGGGCGAGAACATCTGGATGGGAGATATCCCGGACTGATTCATGGCCTGAATATAATCCGCACCTTCCTCGACAGGCAGGTCCGGGACAATGGCCCCGGTCAGGCCGATGCCTGCAGTGGCTTTTGCAAACGCCGCCATCCCGAACTTGTAAGGGATATTGGCATAGGTCATGAACAGAAAAGGGATGGGATACCGGGCAGCCATGTCTTTGGCAAAGGCCATGCATTCTGCCACCGTGGCACCGTTTTCCAGGGCTTTCTGGTTGGCCCTGAGAATCACCGGCCCGTCCGCCATGGGTTCGGAAAATGGAATCTGAAGCTCCATGAGATCCACGCCGGCCGTGACCATCTGGTCGATGATGTCGTGACATGTATCAAAAGAGGGATATCCCATGACGATATGGGTCATGAGCAGCAGCTGTTTTTTTTTCTGTTTTTCCCGAATATAGGATTCAAGCATGATATTGTGCCGCCTTTGTCTGAATGAATATTTTCCAGTCCGGATCACCTAAGGCGTCGGCCACCGTGAAAATGTCCTTGTCGCCCCTGCCGGACTGGTTGATGATGATGATCTGGTCTCTGGACAGGGCCGAAGCCTCTCTGAACGCACCGGCAAAGGCATGGGCGGATTCCAGGGCCGGGATGATGCCTTCGGTTTTCATGGTCAGCTTCAGGGCCTCTATCACCTCCGCATCGGTGGCGCTTTCAAACCGGGCGGTTCCGGTGTCATGCATGTGGGCCAGAATGGGGGATACCCCAACATAATCCAGGCCCGCGGAAATGGAATGGGTTTGTTTCATCTGCCCGTCACTGTCCTGGAGAAAAACGGTCTTGTATCCCTGGGCAATGCCGGTACTGGCATCGGCAGAAGACAGTCGGGCGGCATGCAATCCTGTGTCAACGCCTTTGCCGCCGGCCTCCACGCCCACCAGTTCCACCGGGTCATCCAGGAATCCGGAAAACAGGCCCATGGCATTGGAACCGCCGCCGACGCACGCATAGACCCGGTCCGGCAGCCGACCTTCCCGATCCAGGATCTGCTGCCGGGCTTCCTGCCCGATGATGGACTGGAACCAGACCACCATCTCCGGAAACGGATGGGGGCCGCAGGCCGTGCCCAGCACATAATGGGTGGTGTCCATGTGGGTCACCCAGTCCCGGAACGCCTGGTTGATGGCATCTTTCAGAATTTTCGTGCCGTCGGTCACCGGCACCACCTGGGCTCCCAGCTGTTCCATCCAGAACACGTTGGGCCGCTGGCGCATCACATCTTTTTCTCCCATGTAGATGGTGCAGTCAAATCCGAATTTGGCCGCCATGGTGGCGCAGGCCACCCCGTGCTGGCCGGCCCCGGTCTCGGCGATTACCCGTGTTTTTTCCATTTTTTTTGCCAGCAATCCCTGCCCCAGGACATTGTTGGCTTTGTGGGCCCCGGTGTGGTTTAAATCTTCCCGCTTGATATAAATTTTTGCACCCCCGAAATGCCGGGTGAGATTGGGGGCAAATGTCAAGGGAGTGGGCCGGCCGGAATATTCTTGCATCAGGGATTCATACTGTTTTCGAAAGCCGGGATCGGTTCTGGCTGATTCAAAGGCGGATGCCAGTTCCTCGAACGTGGGAATCAGGATTTCAGGCAGGAACGCACCACCAAAATTCCCGTAATAACCTCGGTGTTTCATGATAAAAGGGTCCTTGAAGCAACAGGTTGATATGAACAGATCATGACAGATTGCCGATGGTCTGGGAAAAAGCGAACCGGTCGGTCCGGCAGTACAGTACCGCATACACCGCTTTGGCTGCGTCCGGAAAATTGAGTTCCCGGAACACCGTGAGCACCGGGGTGTCCGGTGCCAATTCCAGCATCCGGGCGGTGTCTGCATCCGGGGGTGCCACGGTAAAGACCTGGGTGCCGTTTTCCGGTGTCAGGTGATACGTCTCCGCCACGGTCCGGGACAGGGACCGGGTGTCCAGATCGATCCGGTCCAGGCCACGGAACAGTTCGATATCCAGGTACATATCCTCCTTGAGAACCGGGTTCCCCTGGGCCTGAATAAGCCGGGAGAAAAAATATGCCGCCGATTCATTAAACGGGTTGTGCGGCTGGTCGGCAACGGAGGTGACCGTCACGGGGGTGACAATGGTAGTTTGGATTTCGATGCCCCGGGTGTAAAACGCCTGGGAAGTGCCGGCAAGGGAAAAGAGGTCCACATTGGGGCCTGGGGACTGCACAAAAGTGCCGGAACCGCGCCTGCGCACGATCATTTTTTTTTTCGCCAGCAGGTCCATGGCCTGGCGGACCGTGGGCCGGCCGATATGGTACTGCCGGGCCAGGGCGGTTTCAGATGGGATGGCCTGGCCGGGCGGGTATTTACCGGATGTGATTCGTTCGGAGATAATCTCAGCCAGCTGGTGGTATAACGGCAGAGGCGAGTTGGGATTGAGCATGGTGTCCTCACAATGGTTTCATGTGGGGCCCACCCTAATGACAATTTGTCAAGTTGTCAAGACATATTTACAAATTATCTCATTACTCAATCAGCACTTTTTCCAGCCGGTCCACCAGAAAATCCATTTCTTCTTCATTGATCACCAGGGGTGGTGAGATACGGATGGTGTGCCCATGGCTGTCATTGACCACCACGCCCAGATTCAGCAGTTTGCGGCAGAAATCCATGGCATTGCCCTCTTTGACCTCGATGCCGATGAACAGTCCTTTGCCCCGGACTTCCCTGACATGGGGGGACAGGTCGGCAATCTTTTGAATTCGTTTTTTGAGAACCGCGCCTTTTTCAGCGGCTTGCTGCGCCAGATTTTCCTGTTCAAACACCTTCAACGATGCGGTTCCGGCCACACAGGCCAGGGGATATCCCCCGAACGTGGATCCGTCCGATCCTTTGGAAAACACCATGTCCATGAGTTTCGCATTGGTGATGAACACGGACAGGGGCACCAGACCCCCGGACAGGGCCTTGCCCAGGATCACACCGTCCGGCACGATATTTTCGTGCTCAAAACAGAATTTTTTGCCGGTCCGCCCCATGCCCACCTGGATTTCATCCGCTACCAGCAGCATATCGTGATCATCGCACAGTTTGCGCAGACCGGCCAGAAATCCTTCAGGCGGCAGGATCATGCCCCCTTCCCCTTGGAACGGTTCCACCAGAATGCCGCAGGTGTTGGGGGTGACGGCGTTTTTCACCGCTTCGATATTACCGAACGGCACAGACACGAATCCCGGTGTTACCGGTCCGAACCCCTCTTTGTATTTTTTTGAAGATGAAAAAGAGACCACGGTGATGGTCCGGCCGTGGAAATTGTTGTTGAACACGATGATTTCCTGGTTGCCGTCCGGAATGCCTTTCTGCTTGAACCCGTAATACCGCATGGTTTTGATGGCGGTTTCCACGGACTCCACGCCCCCGTTTTTGGGCAGCACCTTGTTGCCGTGGTTTCCGAACCGCGGGGCCATCTGAGGGGCGAATCGGGCGGCTTCAGACAGAAACACCCCCAATGGATCGGTAAACACCACATTCGACAGCACTGAGGCGTAATGACCGGTCAGGGCATCCATGACCGCACCGGTGATGACCGGGTGATGATGACCGGGATTGGCCGCGGAGTATGCCGCCAGGCAGTCCAAATATTTGTTGCCTTTGTCATCGGTGAGCCAGCACCCTTTGGCATGCCGGACCACCACATGAATCCGTTCATAATGATGGGCACCGAAATCCTTTTCCATGTGATAGATGGCATCGTCGGTTTTATTGGAAAACCCGGTGAAATCGAGTATTTTTTTCATGGGAGTCATGGCGGTCTCCTTAATTGTCCATTTTTATGAGTTGATATAATTGTTTTTCGTCGTCCGTGAGTCCCAGGTGCCGGTCCAGGGTTTTTTCCAGAAAA
This sequence comes from Desulfotignum sp., assembly GCA_040883135.1. Taxonomy (GTDB): domain Bacteria; phylum Desulfobacterota; class Desulfobacteria; order Desulfobacterales; family Desulfobacteraceae; genus Desulfotignum. The sequence goes on from JBFLKI010000261.1 coordinate 4,799, forward strand.
CAGTGGTAGAAATCATGTCTGAGACTGTCCCGGTTGGCGATCACAAACCAGGGATTCCGTGTCCAGTTGATGGGAGAGTTGTCTTCGTTGCCCACCTCAAAAATGCCCACCAGGGCTTCGCTTTTGTCTGTGATGATGTCAAAGGACCGCCCCCCGATGGCCTGGATGAGGTTCTGATGGTCCGGATGGGTGACCTGGACGGCAAATCGTTTCGGGATATCGCCCATGGCGATGTACCGGATAGCCACCCCTCTTTTACCCGCTTTGATCATCTCTTTGAACAGATGAAGGTCGGCTTCGGGAAACAACCGGGCGTAAATCTCTTTTTCAGCCCCCTGAATCATGTGCCGGGCCTTTTCCATGACATTGTCATACCCGGTCAGTGTCCAGATGAACTCCAGGTCATCTTTTCGGTCGGCCCGGGCGAGTTCGGCTTCAAACGCCTGAATGTTGGATTCAAAGTCCCGCCGAAGCCGTCTTACCAGCTCATCTGCCGGCAAAGGCGCATACTGACCGGCGTTACCCTCGATCACAAATCCTTTCGCGGCCAGACTTCGCAGCACATCGTAAATCCGGGACCTGGCAATGCCTGATAGCCTGCTGAGCTGGGACCCGTTGGCCGGATGATTTTTCACCAGGGCCATATAGCAGGCCGCTTCATATTGGGAAAATCCCAGATCTCTTAGTTTGGTCTTGTTTTTCAATGGCCCGTTCCTGACCTGATTCCAAGCGGTTCGATAAAAGTTGCTACCCTAATAGCAACATATAGAATAATCGGTTCAGTTGTCAAGTATTTTTATTGACAAGAAATGTGGTTGGGAGTACAAAATAAGTAACCCCTTCTGAAAATCTGACATCGTCTAATTTTCGCTCCGGCCTGAACTTGCCATTTGGAAAAAGAAATTCGTCTGCCTGTTTAAAGGCGGTTATATCCACAATTTAATGTGGGTAAGTTTCCAGGAAAGGAGGTTTTATGAAACCAAACACAATAACCATTCGGCTGATGAAAAATGAGGATTTCGATGCGGTGGTCCGGATTGATACTAAAGTGCTCGGCATTGCCAGGCCCGACTATTATGTGAAAAAATTTCAACGACTCATTAAGTCCGATGATTGTATCGAAACCTCTCTGGTGGCTGAAGATGAAAACAAAAAAATTGTAGGATTCATTATGGGAGAGCTTATTATCGGGGATTTCGGCATCTGCAATGATGATGCGACGCTGGATACGATGGGGGTTGACCCGGAATTCCAGCGCCAGGGAATCGGGAAAAAGTTGATGGAAGATTTTGTGCTTCACCTGAAACAGCTTGAGGTTCAAAAGCTCCATACGCTGGTGGATAAAAACGACAGCCGTTTGATGGGGTTTTATTCGTCAAATTATTTCAGACCGTCTGAAACCTTCATCAATATGGAGCGGGCCATTTGAACCTCACGCTTCTTGAGAGCGGAAATTCAGATATGGGTCGCATTTTTTCACTGTGCCTGACCAGGGGTTGCAGGAATGCATTTGTCAGTTATCTGAAAATGTTGTCACCGCAAGCGGTTGCGTGCAATTAAACTAATTTTGTCCGATCTGGCATGAACCCTGCTTAAATATATTTCCGGTGATCAGATCAAGTAATGGCATTTACTTACCTCCATCATCTGACCAGCCACCGGGAACCTGGAACCGCTTAATACCGCCAGGAGCGGCTCC
>JBFLKI010000262.1:0-8484 GCA_040883135.1 Desulfotignum sp.
GGACCAGGGTGGCTGCCAGGTTCAGGTCGGTGCCGGCTGTGGCCGCGGCGATCTCGGCCCATGGGGCATCGATTTGATAGTGTGCACACAAGTGCGCGGCCATGGCCTGACACGACAGCGGCGGAAACCGCAGTGACCGGCATCGGGAGAGGATGGTGGGCAGCAGCCCGGACCGCTCCCGGGCCATGAGAATGAAAAAGGTGTTTTCCGGTGGTTCTTCCAGCTCCTTGAGCAGGGCGTTCTGGGCCTGAATGTTCATCTGTCCGGCGTCAGTGATGAGCACCATGCGGAATGCGGCTTCATGGGGCCGGGATCCTGTTTGGGCGATGATTTCCCGAATCCGGGAGATGGTGATGGGTTTTTGCGGATCCGCCGGTGTCACCACGATCATATCCGGATGCTGGCCGGCGTCGATTTTTTTGCAGGAGCGGCAGTGATCACAGGGAGATCCATGGCTTGCGGTACAGTTGACCGCTTTGGCAAACCAAATGGCGGCCTGTTTTCTGCCTGACCCGAAATGGCCTGTGAACAGAAGGGCATTGGGTATTTTTCGGGTCTCGATGATGTGATCGAGTTCTGACACGGCTGCGGGAAAATCGTTTGGATGAACGGACATGGGCTTTCCGGAGTAGGGGCTAATAATCAACCCGTTCCTTGAGTTCTTTGCCGCATTTGAAGAACGGAAGCCGTTTGGGAGGAATTTCGACTTTTTCACCGGTTTTGGGGTTCCGGCCCATATAGCTTTTGTATTCCTTGATATGGAAGCTGCAGAAACCCCTTATTTCAACCCGTTCCCCTCTGGCAAACGCATCAGAGAGTGCGTCGAAAAAAATCCTTACCACTTCCGCGGCTTCCGCCTTGGTCAGTGATGTCCGGTCCTTCAATGCGGAAATCAATTCAAGCTTGTTCATACATCCTCTGTATTGGTTATGGAAAGTTGCATCCTTTGTTGAATATTTAAAAATAAATAAAAAGTCAAGGCGTTATGATAGAGACCTCGGTATTTTTTCCACCTTGTCCTCATCGATTTCCACCCCGGCATACTGGCCTAAAACGGTCAGTTTCACAATAACCCGGCCTTTTCCCTTGTATTGGATGAATTCTCCTCTGGCCCCGGCAAAAGGCCCTGCCATCACCATGACCGGATCCCCCTGGATCAGATTTGCACAGGAACCGGTGATGAGATCCGTGTCCGCCGCAGTCAGGATTTTTAGGGAATGAATCTGGGTGTCAGGCACCGGGACCGGCCCCTGGTGGTTTCCCAGAAACCGGACCGCGCCCTGGGTTTTCAGAATCAACAGCTGACAGGCCGGATCAAAACTGGATTTGACAAACAGATATCCGGGAAACAGCGGGACATCGATAATTCTTTTACGGTCTTTGCGGCGGCTGATCTTTTTGGTTTTCGGCAGGAACACCTCCATTTTTTTCTGGACGATCTGATCACACACCACCTGTTCGAAATTGCTGCGGGTCAACAGGGCAAACCAGTGAAAATGCTGTGTCATTGTGAGCCAAACTCCCCGATGCCTTTCAGGTGGATCATCAAAGCGATGCGCGTGTCCAGATCGGTGTCCTGAAGCTCCAGTCCCATGGCCCAGCAGGCTTTGTTCAAGCGGATACCGGTCCGGGTTTCAATGGTTGTGTCCCGGTCCAGGTCTTTTTCAAAAGAATAATATGCCGCCAGGGACCGGGATATTTTAAAATCGATGCGGCTGTACCAGGATTCCGTGGCATCCAGGGTGTATCGGTACGCCGTGGTGACGGCATCTCCCCGGGGGCTGGTCAACCGGGTATTCAGATTCAAGGTGGTGAAGTGACTGTTGTAGGGGGACCAGGCCAGTTCAGTGTTCAAAGACAGAAAAGAAAACGGGTACACCCGGGCGTCCATGTGAATATCCGACCAGGGCCGGTTTTGTGCTTCGGCACCATCGCGTTCATCCCGGATACTGTAATCCTGGTAGAACTTGACCCACCCCAACTCCCGGTAGGTGTTCACTAAGGTGCCGTCCTGGGCGGCCACAGGATTGCGGGCGGTGAACCGGTGGGTCAGATGCCAGGTGAGTTTGTTTGATTCCTCGATGTCGTCCAGTTCATCGAAAAACGGCAGCGTCTCCTGGTCCACATGGGGGATGAAACGATAGCCGATACCCGGTGTGATCTGGTGCTGAATTTTGTCTGAAAATGCCGTCTGGGCGGTAAAAACCCTGTTCAGCCGGGTGGTCAGATCACCTCCCACCTCATAGAGGCTCCGGAATCTCAATGGGGCATCATCCCCGTCGATGTCGGTGAATTGTTCGGTATGATACGCGGTTCCCCGCAGGTTGACAAACGGTTGAAAAGAGGCGGTATTTCCCCATTTTACCGGATAATAAAAGGTCGGGCTGATATCCAGGCGCTGTCCGTTGATTTCCGCGCTTTTCCGGTCCGGGCTGCTGGTGGTCACGGTGTGTTGACGGAAAAACGCATCCAGTTGCGAATCCATGGCAAAGTACAGGCCGGTGCCGCCCAACTGCCGGCGGACCGTGCTGAATTCGATTCCGGGCAGGGTCTGGAGGGTGGTGTCGTCCGCTCCGGTGCGCCGGGCCGTCACATCATCATACCACAGGGCCTTGACTGCGAGAACATGCCCGTGCCCTGTCTGATCGATGATCAAACTGTTTTTGCGCACGGTGTCGTCATATTCGTCCAGATCCCGGCCGAATTTTGAAGCAAAGATCTGGTTGGTGATGTCGTATCCGGTCAATCCGTCCTTGAATTCCAGCAGATAATCCGGATCAGAGACCACGTCCACATCCAGTCTGGCAAAAAAATCATGGGGCAGAGTCTGGTCGCTTTTCATCCGCAGCCAGAAGCGGTCGGTGTTGGTTCGCTGGGGCGTGCTGTCAAACCGGTAATCTCTGGTGGCCGAGGTGCCGTCGTCGATTTTGTCGTCCGACAGATAATCCAGCTGCCAGATGCCTTTGGACAAGGGATCGGTGACATACCTGAACTCACCGCCGATTCTGGCACCCCGCTCGGACAGGTATCCAGCGTATAACGTAGCGTCACTGCTGGGGGAAATGGCCCAGAAAAACGGCTGATCATAGACAAATCCCAGGCGGTCGGATGAGGAGATTTCCGGCAAAAGCAACCCGGACTGGCGCTGGGTTTTGACCGGAAACGCCAGAAACGGCGAGTATAGGGCCGGCATATTTCTGGCCCAGAAAACGGTGTCTTTTGCAAATCCATAACCTTCAATGGTGACCTTGACATCTTTGCCCGTAATTTTCCAGTCCGGGGTCTCCCCGTCACAGGAGGTGATCGTCCCTTTTTGGGCATCATAGGTGAATTTTCCGGTTTTGCGGATCTGTTCGCCATGGATATAAAGGTGGTTTTTCTGAACAAATACCGTGCCCTTGTCGATGAGGCCGGTTTCCGTGGCCAGGTTCACTTGCATGGCATTGCAGGAAATGGTGTCGCCGCCGGAGATCATTTTTACATGGCCTTTGGCCGCCACCTCTTTGGTGGTGTTTGAAAATTCCACATAATCCGCTTCCAGACGGGTCTTGCCGCCGGTGATCACCACATCGGTTTCCGCGGTATAGACATCGGTGCTCTGGTCATACATGATGGTCTCTGCAGACAGGTTCCAGGAGACCGTTTTAGGGTCTTCCATCTGCACCGCGGTTGCTGTCCCGCCGGACAGGCATGCCAGGCAGCAGCAGAAAATGCCGATCACGGACAGGATCCGATCCTGTATTTTGTCCAGCCACGGTTTTTTTTCAAACAGGAAAACACCATCCATGAATCACCCGGTAATCAATTGCGCTGCGATAAAATTTACTGTATAAAGCCATCTTATGTTGTAAAAGTCAAGCCGGAATCCGGCTGCGGTTTGGAAAGGACCTCCATGACATATTCAATCATCGATGCCATCGGCAACACCCCGGTAGTGGAAATCCAGCGGATGAATCCGCATTCCGGAGTCAGAATTTTTGCCAAACTCGAATACATGAACCCGGGCGGGTCTGTCAAGGACCGGGCCGCGCTCTACATGATCCGGGCAGGAGAGGAATCCGGACGGCTCACCAGGGACAAGACCGTGATCGAAGCCACCTCGGGCAACACCGGCATCGGTCTGGCCATGATCTGCGCCGTCAAAGGGTACCGGCTGGCCCTGACCATGGCGGAAAACGCCAGCGAGGAGCGCAAGCGGATTCTCAAGGCCCGGGGGGCGAAGATTATTCTCACGCCCAGGCACCTGGGATCGGACGGAGCCATCGAAGAGGCCTATCGCCTGGCCCGGGAAAATCCGGAAAAATACTTCATTACCGACCAGTACAACAACGAGGCCAACTGGCAGGCCCATTATCACACCACCGGCCCGGAAATCATGGCCCAGCTCCCGGAAACACCGGCCAGCGTGGTCGCCGCCGTGGGCACATCCGGTACGCTGATGGGCCTGTCCCGGTATTTCAGGGAACACAGTCCAAACACCCGGATCGTGTGTGCGGAACCGTTCAAAGGACACGGTATTCAGGGACTCAAGAACATGAAGGAATCCTACACCCCTGAAATTTATGATAAGGCCTGTCTGGACACCATTTTGAACATCGATGATGACCTGGCCTTTGATACCACCCGGCGTCTGGCGGCCCAGGAGGGACTGTTTGTGGGCATGAGTTCCGGTGCGGCCATGGCCGCCGCCATCCAGGAGGCCCAGTCCCTCAAGAGCGGTGTGGTGGTGGTGATTTTTCCGGATTCCGGTGAGCGGTATCTGTCCACGTCTCTGTTTTCGGTCAAGCAGAAAGTTCATCTCCTGCTGTTTGATTCTCTGACCGGGAAAAAACAGCGGTTTGAGCCGGTCAAGCCGGACACGGTTTCCATTTACACTTGCGGCCCCACCGTATATAAACGACTGAATCCCGGCAGTTTCCGCCGGTTCGTATTCACTGATCTGCTGGTGCGGTATCTGGCGTTTCACAAGATCGATGTCAATCATGTCATCAATATCACCGATTACGATGACCGCACCATCGACGGTGCCGGCCGTGCCGGCAAGGATCTGGATCCGTTTACACAGCCGTATGTCCAGGCGTTCCATCAGGACCTGGACCGGCTGAAAATCCGTCCGGCCCAGGCGTATCCCCGGGTGTCCGCGCATTTTTCCGATATGGCGGAGCTGACCCGGACGCTGCTGGACAAGGGATATGCGTATGAGAAACTGCATTCCGTGTATTTTGATATTTCAAAGGTGCCGGAATATGGACATCTGTCCAAGATGGACATCCAGAAAATCCGGGTGGGCGCCACCGTGGATCTGGATGAGTATGAAAAACTCAATCCCCGGGATTTCACCCTGTTCAAGCGGGTCCGGCTGTCGGAGCTGCGCCGGGGCATCGGTGTGAAAACCCAGTGGGGACAGGTCCGGCCTTCGCTGCACCTGCAATGCGCGGCCCTGTCCATGCTGCATCTGGGGGTGCCCTTCGATATCCACACCGGCAGCCGGGAACTGGTGTTTCCCCATCACGAGAACGAGCGGGCCATTGCCCGGGCCGCCCTAAACCGGGAACTGGCCAATGTATGGCTTCACTGTGATCCGGCCCAGTATGACGGGTCTCTGGGGCCTTCGTCCATAAACGACCTGACCCTGGATACCCTGGCGGATCTGGGATGGGATGACGGCACCATCCGTTTCTGGCTGCTGTCCGGACATTACCGTCGGGGCCTGATGCTGTCCGAACGGTCCCTGGCCGATGCCCGGGCCACCCGGAATCGCATCAACCGGTGTATCACGTTGCTGGAACGGATCCGGTCCGACGGTATCGATTCGGATGCACCGTCCGGTAAAGGCAATGCAGACATCGATCAGCTGATGTATGATATCCGTCAGGGTATTCTGACCGCGCTGGCCGATGATCTGAAAATATCCGCGGCCCTGGCCGCCCTGCTGGCCGGTATCAAGGCCATCAACACCCGGATCAGCCGGCAAAGAGTCCATGCCACGGATGCGGACCGGATGCTGACCGGTTTACAGGAAATGGACCGGATATTTCAGGTGTGTGAATTCAACCGTCAGACTTCGGAAACCCCGCAGGTCAAAGACCTGTTTCGGCAAAGACAGGCGGCAAGGGAACAAAAAGACTGGGCCACGGCGGACAGAATCCGGGACCGGCTGACTGCCATGGGGATTGCCGTTCATGACCACAAAGTGGAGACCAATTAATGGATGTCTTGTTTTTCCCGTTTTCCCATGTGGATGAGACCCAGCGTACCACGCTGACCGCTTTTTTTTCACAGGTCATTTTTCTGCCGCTGGCCGCTGATTTGACACAGAGTCCGACAATGAAGCCGCTGGTGGAAAATGACAGGGCCATTCCTGTGTTCACATCCGGATCCCGTCTCGATGAGGTGGCGTCCCGGGTCAAAGCCTGGATGAACTGGGCCGCGATGCATCAGGGAAATGGGACCAATCTGAAAAACCTGATCCGGAACACCCCCTATCTGACCGATCATCTGGGACCCGTCCCCATTCAGTCGGAACTTCGGGCAAGAATGGCCGGAAAGACGCCTCAGGATTCTGAAGAGTCGCCTGAAAAATCGGATCCGCTGCTTTTTTCGATCATCGCCAGACTCACGGATGCGCAAAACGAAGCCATTGATCAGGCCATGGCGGTACTGGAAAAAAAACGGCTCACCCTGTTTTCTCAACTAAGCGGAGATACGGACCCGGAAAAGCCCGGGAGTGACGGACCCTCCCGCCGGGATCCCGGGGCGGTCATGACCCGGGAGCGGATCCGTGCGTGGGCTGCCTGTGCCCGGGAAGCCCATCTGTTTTCAAGCCAGAACCCCCGGGTTCTGGTGACCACCAGTGCCGCGGTCTACGACCAGGTTTCGGCGGATGCATCCCGGGTCACAAATGCCCTTGACATTGATGCCATAAAGGTGCATGAAGATGGGTGTGTCCACCAGGGTGAATGGCGGAAAAGGGTGCTGACCCTGATGGATACCGTGTCAGCCGGTCCGGTGGATCTGGTCCAGGCCCAAAAAATTCTGGACGGCATGAATGATGCCTGCGCCCTGACCGGTAGAATTCAGGTCCAGAGGGTGGAAGGCCCGGACCTGGAAACAAAGCTGAACCTGGCCGGCAAAGGATTGCTGGTATGCCGGGTGACATTAAGGCCATAAAAAGCTTGATTTTCGCAAAGGACATGGTATAAAAGCGTTTTTTAAATCAGTTCCACAGAAAATGGGTGTTCCATATGGCGTGATAATTGCGAATGCAATAATTTTTTAATTTATTTTTTTTAGGAGGCTGTAAAAATGGCATTTACCCCGATTGTTGACGAATCCAAATGCGTTGGTTGTGAAGAATGTGTTGACGTATGTCCGGTGGAAGTTTTCGAGATGCAGAATGAAAAATCCGTACCGGTCAATGCAGAAGAATGCATGGGCTGCGAAAGCTGTGTGGAAGTCTGTGAAGAGGACGCCATCGTTGTCGAGGAAGACTAGCCGGCAGATTCGATCAACTGTCCGTTGATCTGTTGCATGGATGCCGGATGCGCCCCGGCCGATTTTCGGGGCACATCCGGCTTTTTTTTAAAACTTTAGAACCTCAGAGACAGGCAGCTGAGACCTCCGTCCAGCTTTTGAAACTCAGACACATCCACGGCCAGGGTGTCATAGCTATGGGCCGCAATCAGGGCCCGGGTCTTTTCAAATCCTTCCGGAACCAGCACCCGGTCATTGATCCACACGCTGTTGGCGGCATAGGCCTCATCGTCGGCCACGGCCAGTATCGTGAATTTTGAAAATTCCGGGCGGGTGACAAATTCCCCCCAGGCCAGCAGGCGGTTGTTCTCCAGATAGGAAACCCCGGTTTTAAGATGGAGCACCGAGGTCAGTTCAATGGCGGACACCGTGTATCCAAAAGGAGCCAGGACTTTTGCCAGCTGGTTGATTCCCTCCTGATTGGTCCGGCCGGACAATCCCACATAAAAATGATGATCAACCCGCATCACATCCCCGGCATCCAGGGTGCCCGGGGCAGTGATCTCCATGATCGGCCGGTCAAGCCGGGCCATGGCATGGGCCACAGAACGGGTTTCCCCCCGGCGGGCGGGGTGCCCCGGCCGGGTGATCACCACGCAGTTCTCCGTGACCAGACAGGTGTCCTCGATAAACGTGGAATCGGCAAACGCCTCATCCGGTGCCAGAATCGTCACGGACAGGCCGCAGGTTTCCAGGGCGGTGATGTATGTGTCATGCTGCCGGCAGGCCCGTGCGAAATCCGGCGCACCCAGATCGTTGCTGCGGATGCCCTTGACCAGGTTGCTGCAGGGCCGTTTGACAACGGCGGATGTGAACATGCGTGAATCTCCTTTTGTTTAGGATGTCCGGGCGGGGCGGGTGGTCAGGTAGACACCGGACAGAACCAGAACGGCCCCGGCTGCCAGAGCCGGGGTCAGCGGTTCGCCCAGAATGACAACTGACAGAACCACC
>JBFLKI010000263.1:0-20384 GCA_040883135.1 Desulfotignum sp.
GGAGCAATATATCCCCTATGAAATTGGAGAGGTCAATATCGATTACCAGATTCTGGGAGAAAGTGAATTTTTATCAGACCAGATGAATGTACTGCTGGTGGCGGTGAAAAAAGACCTGGTGGCGCAATACATGGCATTGACAGCCATGGCGGGACTTGGTGCCAGTATTATCGATGTGGACACCTTTGCACTGCACAATATTTATGAAACACTGCCCGGACTGGATCCCGAAGACCTGACGTTGCTTCTGGATGTGGGCGCTTCGAAAACATCGCTGAACATTGTTAAAAACAATATTTCCATGATGATGCAGGCCAATGGATCAGGCACCTTTCAGATCATAGAGGAAATTGCCGCACAGTTTGAAACGGATTTCCCGACGGCTGAAAAGATTCTGCTGAACCCGGTATCAGATGCGCCGGATCCGGAAATCATGACCGCCATTTTTCATCAGGCCGCTGAGATCTGGTGTTCGGAAATCGGCGATGCGGTCCACACTTTTTTGTCCAATAATTCCCCGGATGAACGAGTGACCAGAATCGTGGTCAGCGGCGGTGGTTCCTATATACGCCTTTTCATGGACCGGCTGGAAACCGAAATGGGTGCCAGGGCGTTTGTTATTGAACCGTTTGCCGGACTGAATCTGGATGAAAAAACATTTTCTCCGGCATATATATCGCAGGTGGGGCCCCTGGCGTCCATCGCTTTGGGGCTGGCCCTGCGCCGGGTGGATGATAAATGATACGCATCAACCTGCTGCCGTTCAGACTGGCCAGAAAGCGGGAGAATATCCGGCAGCAGGTGTCGATTTTTCTGCTGTCCATGATCCTGATGATCGTGGGATTAACCTGGTTTACAGTGGGAATCGACCGGCGTATTGCAAAAAAACAAAATGAAATCGAGCGGCTGGATATGGAAATTTCAATCTACAAGGCAAAAGCCGACCGGGTAGCGGAAATTCAGGAGCAATTTAACATTCTTGAAGACAAGTTGAAAATCGTTGAATCCCTTCAATCAAGACGAAAAGAACAACTGCTGCTGCTCGAAGATCTCCAGACCCGGATCGTGCCTGGAAAAATGTGGCTTGAAAGAGTTCACGCGGATGAGGGTTCTGTCATGGTGACAGGCATTGCGTTTGATAACCCGACCATTGCCGATTTCATGAATCGGCTGGAATCTTCGGTTTTGTTTCAGGAAGTTGATCTGAAACAGACTGTCAGTAAACGGTTTGATGGGGATCACAATTTAAAGGCATTTGAATTACGATGTAAAAAGCGTTCTCTGGTGCCTGAGACGCAAAAGAAAAAGGACGGATAATGGCGGAACAGAAAAAAAACACGCTCAAGACAGCTGTTTTTTTCGATCGTGTGGACCGATTGAGCCGCCGGCACCGCCTGTTTATCTGCCTGGGGACGCTGGCGCTGATCGGCGGGGCGTATTATTATTTTTTCTTTCTGCCCAAACAGGTGCATCTGCACCAGGTTATGCACCGCCTGGAAGTCCGGACCAATCGATTGATCACTGTCAAACGGCAGGCCAGAGACTTGAAGGAATGGGAAGAAAAAATGGCCCGGGTGGAAGAAGATTTTTACATGGCGACCCGGGCACTGCCGGATAAAAAGGAGATACCGTCTCTGTTGAAAAGTGTTTCCAGGGCCGGCAGCAGCGCAGGGCTCACTGTTGTTCTGTTTCAGCCGGATCCTGAAGTCAATCGGGATTTTTACAGGGAAATTCCTTTGTCCATGAAAGTGGAAGGGAGTTACCATCAGATTGCGGATTTCTTTTATCAGGTGTCAAGGCTGAACCGAATCGTGAATATCAGAAATATCGTTTTAAGACGGAATAAATCTGCTTCCGGCGTAATTGATTTGACCTGCAATGCAGTGACCTATACGTTTGTGGAAGCGGATCAAACTGCAAATCAGCGCCAAAAAAAGAAAAAAAGCTGATATTCAGGAAACATGAAACATCTGACCCATACATGGCTGTTGATTGTGGCAGTGATGCTGGGGGGGTCCATTGCCGTATGTGGAAAAACCACCGCCACTGAATCCGCCGAAGTGTTTCCTGTGCGCCATGCCATGCCCCGGTCTCCGGAAACAAAAAAAAATTCAACTGCCAGTCAGTGAAAACCGATTCGGGGAGTCGACGCCAAAACAGACGACAGCTGGTCAGGACCGGATATTGCCGAAAGATATTGAGACTGCTGATGATATTTTTGATGATGCCGATCAGTCGTATCAGGCCAAAATCAGGCTGGACCCCTTTGCGCCCCTGATTCAGGAAAAACCGCCTGCGTCGCCGGGACCAAAGAAACCGGAAAAGCCCCGGCGTATTCTCACCCCCCTTGAAAAGATGACGTTAAGCCAGCTCAAGCTGGTGGCCATTGTGATGGGTGAAAACTGGAAAATCGCCATGGTGGAAGAAGCCACCGGAAAAGGGTATGAAGTCAGAATCGGGACGTATATGGGAAAAAACGAAGGACAGGTGGTGGATATCCAATTTGACCGCATTGTTGTAAGGGAAATGGTGGTGGATGTGAAAGGCGTCGCGACCAAGCGCTTTCAGGAATTGAAACTACATAAAGCAGACAGTGGAGAATAATATGGCCTTTTTTTGCCGTAACACCATGTTTGAGCGGATCCTGATAATGATTCTGACGCTTGGGGCTGGATGCACGCCATTGACATCCGAGGCGCCGCTACCCAGTGAACGGTTGATTCAGGAAGAAACCCAAAACCGGATCAACCTTCTCCATGAGGTGGATATGTCAACGTCTGTTGATCAGATTAATATTTATATCAAAACCGATCAGACGCCGACCTATACGGCCATCAAGCAGGATTTTCCATTGGGGGTCGCCGTTTATCTGCCCGACACCATATTTTCACCGGATTTCGTATCGACCGATAGGGTTGTTGATCCGGTGAAAGCCATTCAGGCACAATATGCGGATCAGGCAGAAACAACCGTTAAAGTCGATGTATTGATGAGTCAGGACCTGCCCTATGAGATAGAGGAACAAGCACATGGGTTGCGGCTGGTATTGTATCTTGCATCTTCAGGAAAACAAAGCGCTTCCGTATCCGGACCTGAAATGAAAATATCACAGCAGGAGCAGATTCGGCCGCACATTTTCGTGCCGCCAGCCGGGAGCGCTTTGGCCCGCGTGACCGGAATTGAATTCACTCATGATGAATCCGGCTTCGCAGACATACAGGTAATCACATCGGATCCGGTATCGTATGACATTGCCTGGCAGACAGACAATCGGCTGGATCTGATTCTCTACAAAACCCGGATCCCTGAACATTTTCAGCAGCCGATACCGACGCGGTATGCTGGAATCGCTGTGGACGGCATTACGCCCGTTCCAGGTGGCACAGATGATGTGGATGCGAGAATTGGAATCCTGATCAGGGAAAAAGTGCCCTATCGGGTGGTGCAGGATGAAAACCGGATTTTTCTACGGTTTGATCCGGGCAACGCGGTGCAGCCGGCCGGGAAACAAGCGGCTCGGGCAAATCTGGAATCGACTGAAACAGCGGGGCCCAAATATTTTGGAGAGAAGATCAAACTGGATTTTTATGATACAGATATCAAAAATGTGTTCCGGATTCTTCGAAGTGTCAGCGGCCTGAATTTTGCCGTGGACAAGGATGTTCAGGGCAAGGTCACCATGACTCTGGAAAAACCGGTTCCCTGGGATCAGGTACTGGACCTGGTGTTGAAAATGAACGGGCTGGGCAAGAAAATGGAAGGGGATGTGGTGCGGATTGCCACCATCCAGACCCTGAAGCAGGAAGAAAAAAATGAGCAGGAAACCATCGCGGCACGGAAAAAGGCCCGGGAACAGAAAAAAAGTCTGGAACCCCTGGTCACTGAATATATCCCCATCAGTTATTCAAATGCCAAAGCAGATATCGAACAGCAGATCATCAACCTGTTGACTCCGGATCGCGGGACGGTTTCCGTGGACCAGCGGAACAACATGATTATCGTTACCGACACCAGAGAAACCGTGGACCGGATCCAGGAAATGATATACCGCCTGGATACGGTCACCCCCCAGATCATGATTGAAGTCAAAGTGGTGGAAGTGACCAAAGACTTTTCCAGAAGCATTGGTGTGGGGTGGAACCTGACCAATGATCCTTCGCTCTCTTCCGGATTCATCAATGACATGAACGTTTCCGTGAACACGCCGGTCGGTGGCGGCGGGGTGAGTGGTGATTTCTCTTTTTTCCGGCTGTTCGGTTCATCCGTCACGGCGCTGAACGCAAAACTGGTGGCATCGGAAACCCAGGGGGATGCCCGGATTGTATCTTCTCCCCGAATTCTGACCTTGAACAATAAAACAGCCAGAATCAAGCAGGGACAGGAAATTGCCTACCTTGAACGGGATGATGCCGGTGGTTCCGCCGTTAATTTCAAAAATGTCGACCTGCTCCTGGAAGTGACCCCTCAGGTGACCCCGGACAAACGCATTTCCATGCGGGTGTTTCTGACCAAAAACGATGTTGCCGGATTTACGTCCGAAGGGGTTCCTTTTCTGGCCACCAATGAGGCAGAAACCGAGCTGCTGGTGAATGACAACGAGACCGTGGTCATCGGGGGAATTGTCAAAACCACGTTAAACGAAGGCAAAGCAGGCCTGCCGTTTTTGACCGGCATCCCCATCCTGGGAAATATGCTTCTGGGAAGCAGTAAGAAAGAAGATAAACGAAACGAGCTGCTGATTTTTCTCAGCCCTTCCATTGTCCAGTTGGAGCAAAAGAGGCACGCCAACCGGCCGGCGGATTAATCCAGGGCGGACAGCCGCGCGGTCGCGGTCTTTTTAAGGTCGGACCTGGCGGTTGCGTATTCCAACACCTTCTGCCAGGACTGTCTGGCCTCACGGATCCACCCTTTGGCCTCATATGCCCGGGCCAGGTCGGCATATAGAACGGCCGTTTCCGGATGGGTCTCAAGACTGGTTTTCAGAACATCGATGGCCTGGTCTTCCCGGCGGGTTTCAAGAAACACCTGTGCCAGACCGTGGGAAGCGGTGACATATCCGGGCGATGCATCCAGGGCCTGTGAAAACCAGGATTCCGACTGGTTGTAATTCTGTTTTTCCAGATAGGCCCATCCCAGGTTGGAAAGAGGAAAATGGGGGGTGGGATATAACAGGTCTTCCAGTACCTTTTTAAAGGCTGGAATGGCCAGGTCCCACTTTTTCTGGCGCAGATAGGCAGCCCCCAGGTTGTTCAGGGCTTCCGTATAATCGGGTTTCAGATCCAGGGCCTGTTTGAAAACAGGGATGGCCAGATCATCCCGGTTTTTTCCCATATAGGCCAATCCCAGACTGTTCAGCAGATATGGATCCTCAGGGGTCATTTTCCGGGCATCCAGGAGTCGGGACAGGGCGGCAGTATAATCTCCCTGCATCAGAAACGCTTCTCCCTGAATTCTGATGGCTTCCACCAGCTTGGAATCATCTTTGGCGGACATACCGGCGGAGCAGGCACACAAGGAAAAGCCAAATAAAAGAATGCACAAAGCGGACCGTTTCATGATAACACCTTTGTCAATACAGGGTCAGGGTTGAAGAAACACATATTTGATTTGACGGGCCTCCAGAAACGATTGAACAATCGGTGTCACCGGCGTCCTGGCAACCAACAGCCGATTCGATGATTGTTCGCCATAAACCCCTGGCAGCGTTTCCACGGTTCCCTGATGGGTGAAACAAGGTTGATGCCAAACAGTGAATCCCAATGCGGATAACAGGTGCTGAACCTGTTCCTGCCAGCCCTGTTTCAATGGAAAGGACAATAGCTTGAACTCTATTTGTCGAATGGATTCAATCCCCTGGCCGAAAACCGTGCTGAAATTAAGCAGCAGGTCAGGCTGGTTCGGTATTTTGACCTGATCCAGCCGGGCGGAAACCGGAATACGGTTTACATGAAACCCGATGACCTTGTCAGGTTCATAATCGAATCCGGATTGTTTCAAAATCTGGAAAATCTGTTCTCTCGACAGATGAATTTCCGGGATTGGCGGTTCAGGTTTCCGGCGGACTGGATGGTGAAGGAGGATTTCAATGGGTTGGATTTTTGCATGCCCCCAGTAGGATAAAATGCTCTGACGCGCCGCCGGGTCTAAATGCTGCGATGCTTGATTTGAAAGAATCAAAATGGCTGTTTTGGGTTCATGGGTTTCAATCAAAGGGGTTTGGGCCAGGTCCAGTTCAACCGCTTTCAGTCCATTTCGGCCGGGAAAATACAATGTCCCCTGGTGAAACAATTTGCCGTTGATGGTTGCGGCATAGGCCTGCAAACCTTTCCATTGATCTGAAGAGATTTTTGCCGGAGGCATGTCGGTCCGCCCACGGCGGGTTGGCATATCCCGGCTGGGCGGTATTGGAATTTTCATCCGGGTGCCCGGTTCAATGCGGTATGTGTGATGAAACTCCACCACTGGGATTTTCACTTTTCCATCCTTGTCCACGGAATAATCCTGTTTGTCTGCAATTTTCAGCGGGATGAGAATCCGGGTGCCGGTAGGGATAGCGTCAACGTTTTGAATATGGGGATTGAATTTTTTGAAAATGGATATGAAAAAGGGAAAATCCTGTTCAGAGATTTCCCCTTTTTGTTTGAAAATTTTATACAGCCAGTCGTTTTTCCTGACCATATAGGGCTCACATAAGACATCTCGGCCCCGGTAAGTGATGATGGAATATTGTTTATAGGATGTTTTTATTTTTCGGGCATCTTCACTCCCTGCCGTTGCTGTGAAAGCAAGAAACAGGCTGGCCATGCATGCAAGGGAAAGGATTCCGAGGGCTTTCATGGCTTAATCAGGTGTCAGGTCCATTTTTTGCGCGATTTTTTTGGAAATTTCCTGAACAAACCGCGCAAATTCCGATTCTTCAAGGCGTTTTTCCTGGGACGGCACCAGGTCGGGATCTTCCGGTGAAATCAGTTCCGGCAGGTTTACCCGGTCCGGGTCCGGCACGATGTGGTAAGGTTCCGGAATCCGGTTTTTGAAGTACAGATCCTGGAACTCGGAGAATTTGATGGCATGGGCCGTGGCATCCAGCACAGCGGTTTCGTTCAGGGCCACCAGGCCCATAGCCTTGGCCCGGACCAGCCCGGCCAGGCATTCCCCTCCCTGGGTGCAGGCGATGTGGCCGTTCTGGTTGGCGGTGAGCTGCCAGTCCATGATGGCCTGTTCCGTCACCTGCACGAAAAATACATTGTCCTGCCCGGATGCGGTGTTGTATTCCTCGGCAATGGCCACTACCCGGGGCATGGACACGGGGTTGCCGATCATGGCGGCCTGAGCCACGCTGGGCTTTGTATTCACCGGTTTGAACTGACGCCTGGATTTGTCGGTTTCCAGGTAATACTGATACACCGGGTCGGCGTGTTCCGACTGCACCCCGATGATTTTGGGCAGCCGGTCGATGATGCCGGCCCTGAAAAATTTCAAGAATCCGTTCATGACCGCTGAAATATTGCCGGCATTGCCGATGGGAACCACCACGGCTTTCTGGGTCATGTCCCACTCAAAATCCTGGGCGATCTCATAGGAATAGGATTCCTGACCCAGAATCCGCCAGGCATTCTTCGAGTTGAGCAGCGCCACCGGATACCGGGCGGACAGGTGTTCCACCACCTTCATGCAGTCATCGAAAACGCCGGGGATCTCAAACACCCTGGCGCCGCTGCCCAGCGGCTGTGACAGCTGCTGGGCCGTGACTTTTTTGTGGGGCAGCAGCACGGCGGACTTGATCAGGGGCCCCAGATAGGAGGCGTACAGGGCCGCCGCCGCCGAGGTGTCTCCGGTAGACGCGCACACGGCGATCACATCGGACACCAGCCCCTGGTCGATGAGATACTTGATGCTGGACAGGGCCGAGGCCATGCCACGGTCCTTAAACGAGGCACTGGGGTTCTGGCCGTCGTTTTTGTAGAAAAACCGGAGCCCGGTCTTCTCCTGGAGAAATTCGGAGGCCTCCACCATGGGGGTATGGCCTTCTCCCAGGTAGATGATGGACGCCAGAGGCAGGATGGGGCCGATAAATTCGTGATACCGGTAAATTCCTTTCAACGCAGGAATCTTGAGCATCTTCCGGAAATCAAAGATCTGCTGCCACAGGGTGCCGGGAAGCTGGTGCAGCCTCTCCTGATCACGGTTGTGAATCATCAGTACCGCGTTGCATTCCGGGCACACATACAGCAGTTTTTCCACGGAATGTTCGGCCCCGCAGCCCAGGCACCGGTAAAACAGCTCGCCTCTGGGCTCGGGAATGAGATGGGGACGGATATGTTCGGGAAACAGGTCAGTTTTCATTTTTGATCGTTGTTTGACCTCCCATGTACGGGATCAGGACGTCGGGGATGGTCACCGTTCCGTCGGCCTGCTGATAGTTTTCAAGGATGGCGGCAAAGGTTCTGCCTACGGCCAGGCCGGACCCGTTCAGGGTATGGCAGAATTCCGGTTTTCTGGCATTTTCCCGCTTGAACCGGATGTTGGCCCGGCGGGCCTGAAAATCCAGGCAGTTGCTGCACGACGAGATCTCTCTGTATTTGTCCTGTCCGGGCATCCACACCTCAATGTCATAGGTTTTGGTGGCGGAAAAGCCCAGATCTCCGGTGCACAGTGTCAGGACCTGGTAGGGCAGCTCCAGGCGCTGCAGGATGGTCTCGGCATTTCTCAGCATGGATTCGAGCTCATCAAAAGAGGATTCCGGAGAGGTGATTTTCACCATCTCCACCTTGTTGAACTGGTGTTGCCGGATCAGCCCCTTGGTGTCCCGGCCGTAGGAACCGGCTTCGGACCTGAAGCAGGGGGTGTAGGCGGTAAATTTACAGGGCAGGTCCGCCTCCGAAAGAATTTCACCGGCATAGATATTGGTCATGGGCACTTCAGAGGTGGGAATCAGAAAATAGTCCAGCCCTTCGAGTTTGAACAGGTCTTCCTCGAACTTGGGCAGCTGGCCCGTGCCGGTCATGGTGGCGCGGTTGACAATGAACGGGGGCAGGGTTTCTTTGTACCCGTGTTCCCGGGTGTGGACGTCCAGCATGAAATTGATCAGGGCCCGCTCCAGACGCGCCCCGGCCCCCAGGTACAGGGGAAAGCGCGATCCCGCCAGCTTGGCGGCCCGGCCCAGATCCAGGATGCCCAGGTTCTCTCCGATATCGGCATGGTCCTGAATTGGAAACTCAAAGGTCTGGGGGGTGCCCCAGGTCTTTTCCAGCCGGTTTTCCGTGTCATCCTTTCCCTGGGGCACATCCTCATGGGGCAGGTTGGGCAGGGTGATCAGAAATGACTGGATGGCGGACTCCACTTCAGTCAGGTCCTGGTCCAGGGTTTTAATGGTTTCCGAAACGGTTCTCATCTCTTCGATACGGGGCTGGGCATCCCCGCCGGACCGTTTTATTTTTGCGATCTCATCGGACACCACATTGCGTTTATGGCGCAGCTCCTCGATCTCCAGCAGCAGTTTTTTCCTTTTTTCTTCATTGTCAAAAAGAGATGAAAAGTCAATGGGGGCGTTCCGCTTCTCCATCCCTTTCTGAACGGTGTCCAGATGGGTGATGATATATTTTAAGTCCAGCATTTTTTCCCTTCACAGTCAGTCAAATATGGATTGTCGTCATGTAATTTCAAGGCTTTTCAGACCAATGAATCAAATAACATGGGACTTGTGAACAGTCAATGGATTATTGCATGTTGACAAGCGGGCGCTTGTGTATAATATTTTGAAAAATTTTTTTGTATTAATTAAGGGAAAAAATTATGGAAGAGGTAAAGAACACAACCAGCAGCATATTGGCGCAGGTGGCTGAAAAACTCGATGAATTGTCTCAAGCCGAGATCGAGGACAAATTTCATCAGATTCAGACCAGGGTCTTCGAGTTTGCCAATTTCATGGAAGCCCAGATATCTTTCATGTTTACATCCGGAAATGATCAGATTCCCATGGAGCCGATTATACGAAGGGCACTTCAAATAGAAAAAACCATTGTTCTGCCGGTTTTTACGGACATGAAAAACGCGTTCAATATCTGCAAAATCACAGATTATGACAAGGATCTGGTATTGAACAAAAATGATGTGCGGGAACCGGATACCGACAAATGCAAAAAAGTTTCCCTTGAAGATATCGACATCGCGTTTATTCCGGGACTGGCCTTTGATGACAAGGGTGGTCGCATCGGATTCGGCAACAATTACTACACCCGACTGATCACAAGACTGCCGGAAACCTGCCGAAAAGTGTCCCTGGCATTTGATGAGCAGATCGTCGAGCAGATTCAGATGGATTCCAGAAAACACACCGTGGATATCATCATCACGGATAAACGGGTTATCTACAAGATCTGAGATTTTTCATCCGGAGCGAGTGCGATCATTTGGACTGATCCCCGGGTGCCGGCACCCAAAGCGATAGTTCTCAATTTCAGCTCGGAGATCCTCACATATCACATAGTTCTGTTTTTGGAGGGGGCATGCCTTCGGGACTTACACCCATTTGACAGACCGATACTTTTGGTCTGTTTTACCAGTTTAACAATGGGGGTGTCCCTGTTTTTTTATGTTCAACAGGCCGGTTGATATGGGTATTTTCCCCCTGTGCCATCCCCTGAAAATACGCGTTCTTATCCATCCGGAAGGATGTCCGGTCGTTTCTTAACCGCGGAAACAACCGCGTTTTTTCAAGGTTGTTTTCAGTCCGGCATTTGACACGCAACGCTTTGACTGCAGAGATCGGCAGGGAGGTGTCTCCATAGATTTTGGTGTCATCGTGTAGTTTGAACATCATCTCATGATTGGATCGGACGCCCTTCATGAATCCCGAATCAAACGCCACCTTCCCTGTCCGCTGGCCGGGATGATTTTTTCGGAAATCCTTCCACAATGCTTTGGATGTATTCAAAAGAAACCGGTAAACATATTCAGCGATCACCAGGGCTTCTTTTTTGCCGATAAGGATTCCGGCCTTATATTCTTCATCGGTTTCGGCATCATAGATGGTAGCGACCACACAATTGACAAAATAGAACTCCTCCAAAAAACTCAGGATCAGTTTTTCAATGCTTTGCATGCGTTTTTTGCCGGTCCTAAGATACAAATATCTGCTATCTGATGAATGGGTGTCATCTCTGGCGATCCGGTCCAGATTGTATTTGTTCAGCAGATAATTGGCTTTCCTGGATGCTGCCCGGGCTTCAGATTCAATATTTGACTGACCCAGGGCCAGCAATTTTTCCACCCGCCTCAACATGGTTTGTGCCTTTTCCGGCAGGGTTCCCATGAAGGCTGCCAAATGTTCTGTTTGGGGGCTGCCGTTTCCTGCAAAAGCCGGGTGTACCCCCAGAATTTCACAGGCAGTTTTGAAACTTTTCCCATGACAGTCGGCATGATCAAAGTATTCGCTGACATATTGATGGGCCATTTCATGTTTGAATATTTCCAGAACGATCTCCCAGGGGTTGTTTTCAATCAAATGTCGGGAAATGGAAATGGTTTGATTGCCTGAGGTCCAATAGCCCAATCGGGATTTACCGTCAACGATGCTGACTACCGGCGTGGGCAGTGAAACGTTATGCTGGTGACAGATTCGGCCATGTTCTTTCTGCAGTTGTTTTGCCCAGCGGACTTCGATGTATTTGGTTTTGTCCTGCATTCAACCACCATTTTTCCTGCGCTTCGAGTTCCAGATCACATATGTTGCCCGATGATTTCCAGCGTCGCCACCCGGTAACGGCTACAGTCGTTTTCTCTGGCCCGGTAGCACAGCCGGCCCGCCCTGTTGGCAAACGAAATTTGTTTGCTGGCACCGGGCATGATATATCCGGTGTGATTTTTGTCGATGAAAAAAAGAGGGGAGGGCCGGCAGGATATTAACCCCCGGTTAAAAAGTGATGACCTCATAGCCCTGCCCCAGAAAACGGGACATGGCCGGATGACCGCTCATGTCCCCGATCAGGGGGATGCCCGCTTTTTCCACGGCGTCGGTGACCTTGAGCTTGGTGCTGCAGGCTTTGCAGGCCCCGTGAATGATGCCGGCGTCTTTGGCTTTCTGATACAGGTCGGACAGAAAATGGCCGGGCCGGCTCATCTTTTCCACCAGGGTAACGGATTCGCCTTCCAGGACAATTTTTCCTTCCCGGCCGTTTTGATGCAGGTCCAGGCCGTTGAGCAGCACATGGACAAAGCACAGGGGGTCTCCCCTGAATGCAAACAATACGGTTTTCTGCTTCTGACTGGACGTGTTTTCCGACATGGCCCCTTCCTTTCGGGTTTGATTATTTCTGCATCATGGTGTCCGGCATTTTCACGGCAATGACCCGGCCTTTGGCACAGCAGGTGCCCTCAGCCAGAACCCGGATGTCTACCACCACTTTTTTGGCACCGATTTCCGCCACACGGCCCCGCAGCTCCAGAGGCACGCCCAAAGGGGTCGGGGCCAGAAAATCCACGTGCAGGGATCCGGTGACAAACCGCAGAGCCGGCTCAGTATTCATGTCCCGGCCCATTTCCCGGTATGTGGCGGCGGCGGCAGTGCCCGTGCCGTGGCAGTCCACCAGCGAAGCGATCAACCCGCCGTAAACAAATCCGGGAATAGCGATATGATAGGGTTTGGGTTCGAAAAAGGCCACGGTTTCCTCCCCGTCCCAGTAACTTTTGATCTGATGCCCGTTTTCATTGTTCCGGCCGCAGCCGTAGCAATGGCTGAATTCTTCCGGATAATAATCCTGAAACGCCTTTTGTTGCATGGGAATACTCCTTCAAGTCTGTGAATGACAGCATGCCGGGCAATGTAATATCTTTGCCGGCCATTGGCAACCCGTAATTTGGATTCAGGCCGTGATCCGCTGCTCTTGACAATCCGGTTTTTGCGACAATTATTAAGAAAAATTATTTTTGAACGAAACCTAAACGTAATTGAAACGACACAGGAGCAACCATGGGAGAGAAACAGACACACCAGTTTAAAACCGAAGTACAGCAGCTGCTGCGGCTGATCATTAACTCTTTGTATTCCAACAAGGAGATTTTTGTCAGAGAACTCATATCCAATGCCTCGGATGCCATTGACCGTGCCCGGTTTACAGAGCAGACCGAACCGGACCTGTTCAGCGATGACAATGACTATTATATCCGACTGGCCGTGGATTCGGAAAAAAAGACGTTCACCATTACGGACAACGGCATCGGCATGACCTTTGACGAGGTCAACGAGAATATCGGTACCATTGCCAAGTCCGGCACGGCCGCGTTCATGGAAGCCCTGGAAAAATCCAAGCAGGAAGCCACCCTGACCCCGGAACTGATCGGTCAGTTCGGCGTGGGGTTCTACTCCGCCTTTATCGTGGCGGACAGAATCTGCCTGGAGTCCAGGGCTGCCGGTTCGGCCCAGGGGGTTCGGTGGGAATCTGACGGACAGGGCAGTTATACCATCGAGGAGATCGACAAAAAAGAGCGGGGCACCACCATTACCCTGTTCTTGAAAGAGCCGGAGGAAGATGATCAGGATTTCACGGATGAATACACGATCCAGCACATTGTGAAGAAGCATTCCGATTTCGTGACCTATCCGGTGATCATGAACGTGGAAAAAAGCGAGCCCATCCCGGAAAACGAAATCATCAAGGATAAGGACGGAAAGCCCATCGGCGACACCTTCCGCAAAGTGAGAAAAGACGAGACCCTCAACTCCATGAAAGCGATCTGGGCCAAGCCCAAGGAAGCGGTCACCGAAGAGGAACACGAGGAGTTCTACAAACATATCAGCCACAACTGGGACAAGCCCCTGGCCGTGATCCACAACAAGTTCGAAGGGGTCACCGAATATGATGTGCTCATGTACATCCCGTCCAAAGCCCCGTTCGACCTGTTCCGACCCGAGCGCAAGCACGGGATGCAGCTTTACTGCAAACGGGTGTTCATCATGGATGACTGCAAAGAGCTGTTGCCCGACTACCTGGGATTTGTCCAGGGCGTGGTGGATGCCCCGGACCTGAATCTGAACGTGAGCCGGGAGATCCTCCAGGAAGACCGGCTGGTGAGAAACATCCGCAAGAACCTGGTGAAACGGATATTTACCACGTTAGAGGAGATGGCGGCGGAAAAATACGAAGAGTTCTACAACGAATTCGGCCAGGCCCTGAAAGCCGGTATTCCCACCGATTTCGGGAACAAGGAGCGGATAGCGGCCCTGCTGCGTTACAAGACCACCAAATCCGACGGAAAATACGTGACCCTGGACCAGTATATCGAAAACATGAAAGAGGATCAGAAGGAGATTTACTATCTCACCGGCGAGAACCTGACCTCCCTGATGAACTCACCGCTGCTCGAATCCCTGAAGGCAAAAGACTACGAAGTCCTGCTCATGGTGGATCCCATTGACGAGTGGGTGACCCAGTCCCTGACCGAATACAAGGAGAAAAAACTCAAGAGCGCGGAAAAAGGGGACCTGGATCTGGAACAGGTGGATGATGAGAAAAAGAACGAATATTCGGCCCTGCTGTCCTTTTTCAAGGGCAAACTGGAGGCGAAAGTCAAGGATGTGGTGGTGTCCAACCGCCTGAAGGATTCGGTATCCTGCCTGTCCGGGGATGACTGGGGCATGAGCGCCTACATGGAAAAGATCCTCAAGGCCTCGGGCCAGAAAACACCGGAGCAGAAACGGGTGATGGAGGTGAATGTCAACCACCCGGTCATGGGAAAGATCAAGCAGATTTTCGAGACCGACACCACCAACCCGGTACTCATGGATTACGCGGACCTGCTGTTTGATGTTGCCGTGATCAGCGAGGGCGGCAAGCTGGACAATCCGTCCCGGTTCTCCAAACTGATGGGGGATCTGATGGCCAAAGCCATATGATCGTTTATGTTGAAACCCTGGGGTGTTCCCGGAACCAGGTAGACAGCGAAGTGATGCTTGGAAAACTCCTGGCCGCCGGGCACACCCAAGCCGATGATCCGGACCGGGCACAGGTCATTGTGGTAAACACGTGCAGTTTTATCTCGTCTGCTGCGGACGAGGCCGTGGATACCATTCTCGAGATGGCGGCATACAAGCAAAGCGGTGTTTGCCGTCGCCTGATCGTGACCGGGTGTCTGGCTCAGCGGTACAAAAATGACCCCGGTTTGACCGAAAGCCTGCCTGAAGTGGATGCGTTTCTGGGGACCGGGGCGTGCGAGCAGATTGTGGCGGTGGTGGAAGATAAAACCGTGTCGCCGGTGATTCTGTTTCCGGATCCCAATGCCCGGGGGTTTGCCGATTTGTCCGTGGACCGGGCCCTGTCCGGAACCCCTTATGCGTTTGTCAAGGTGTCTGAAGGTTGCAACCGGCATTGTACCTACTGCATCATTCCGGTTCTGCGGGGCCGGCAGCGGTCCCGTCCGATGGATGATATCTGCGCCGATGCCCGGGCGCTGGTGAAAAAAGGGGTGAAAGAGATCATCCTTACTGCGGAAAACACCACGGATTACGGCCGGGACCTGCCGGACGGTAGGGGATTCGCGCAGGTTCTGGAAACCCTTTCCCGGCAGATGTCGGCTTTGAATCCAAACGTCTGGATCCGGATGCTCTATACCCATCCGGAATCCCTGACCCGGCAGATCGTTTCCACCGTCAAAGCCCATGATAATATCTGTGCCTATTATGACGTGCCCATCCAGCATGCGGACACTTTGATGCTTCGGCGAATGGGGCGGCCTTATTCCAGAGAACACCTCAAAAATCTGTTTGCCATGATCCGGGAAACCGACCCGGATGCGGCGTTGCGCACCACCGTGATCACCGGATTTCCCGGGGAGACCGATGAGATGTTCAACACCCTGATGGAGTTTGTCCGGGATATCCGGTTCGATCACCTGGGCGTGTTCACCTATTCCGATGCAGACGACCTGCCCTCCCATGTCTTGAAAGGTCATGTGCCCGAGGATGTGGCCCAGGTGCGTCACGATACCCTGATGGCGGCCCAGGCGGACATCTCTTTGCAGATCAATCAGGGACATGTGGGAGAGACCTACACGGTGCTGGTGGAAGAAAACCCGGAGCCGGGCCTGTTCACCGGCCGGACCATGTTTCAGGCCCCGGAAGTGGACGGGGTCACCTTTGTTTATTCCAAAGGGCTTGCCATCGGGTCCATGGTTCAGGTAAAGATAACCGACGGGTATGAATATGACATCGCCGGGGAGAAAGCATGAACTGGGATTTGAAGACACAGATCATCGAGCGGGTTACACCGGATTTAATTCAGGTGGAGCAGGCCCTGGAAGACAATCTGGCACCGCACCTGGATCTGGTGAAACGGATCGCTTCTCACCTGCTGTTCAGCGGCGGTAAGCGGCTGCGGCCCCTGCTGTTCATCCACGCGGCCCGGATGTGCGGATACATCGACAAAGACGAAGCCCTGTTTTCCACCATGTTTGAATACCTGCATGCCGCCACCCTGCTGCACGATGATGTGGTGGACGGATCCGCCCTGCGCCGGGGAAGGGACTCGGCCCACACAAAGTGGCCGGCGGCCCAGGTGGTGCTCACCGGTGATTTTCTGCTGGCACGTGCATTAGATATCGCGGCCCGAACCCTAAATCCCCGGGTGATATCCGTGGTTGCGGACATTACCCGGGCGATGTCGGAAGGAGAGATCGAGCAGCTGGACAAAAAAGGCCGAACCGATCTCACCGAAGCCCAGTACATGACCATTATCGAGGGGAAAACGGCAGTGCTGATCCAGGGGGCCTGCCGGTGCGGAGCGATCCTGGCAGGGGCGTCTGAAACAAGAGAGAATGCCCTGGCGGATTTCGGGTATCATATGGGCATGGCGTTTCAGATGGCGGATGACCTTCTGGATTACACCGCCACCGCAGGCCAGTTGGGAAAAAACCCGGGCGCGGACCTGCGGGAGGGCAAACTGACATTGCCCATGATTTACAGCATGGCCCGTGCCGGCGCAGCCGACCGGAAATGGATGGAACAGATGCTGGCTGATCCGCAGTTTGATCCGGCACAGTTTCAGGCGCTCAAGGAAAAACTTGTGTCTCTCAACGGGATTGCCTATACTCAGACAAAGGCGCAGGAATATGTGGCAAAGGCGGAACAGGCACTGGAAATATTTGGAGCATCCGTGTCAAAAACCATTTTAACCTTAATCGCAAACTATGCTGTCCACAGAAAGGTGTGATCATGGGTATCAGAAAACAGACGGTGATCCAGGCCGTAATTCTTGCAATCCTGCTGTTGGGACCGGGCGGGGCTGTGGCGGAAACCGGTGACAATCGGTTTCTGACCACCGGTACACAATCGATTTCAGGCGGAGATACCCCGGATGCCCGGCAAAAGGCGGTGTCGGCTGCACTTGAACAGGCGGTGGTCCAGGCCTTTGCACAGGCGATGTCAGCCCGGGAATTTGCCGCCAATCTGGAATTTCTGCACACCCGGATTCTGCCGGCAGCGGAGGATTATATCGTCACATACCGTGTTCTGGGGGAGGTGACCCTCAAGGACACCTATCTGGTGGGTGTAGAATCCCGTGTGAATGCAGGCATCCTGGAGCAAACCCTGGCAGAGGCCGGTATTGTCAAGACGGATATGACCGGTCCCCGGATCCTGCTTCTCATTGCCGAACAGACCTCTCAGGAACCACTGCCCAGATACTGGTGGGGCAACCATCCGGAACCCTATTCTTCCCATGCGGAAATGCGGATAGCGGACACGATGATGCAAAAACGGTTCCATGTGATTGAATGGGGGGGGAACCGCCCGGATCCCCGGGTTCATGGTATCCGGTTCAAGTCCATTTATGATTCTGAAGCAGCCGTGGATCTGGGAAAAGCACTGAACGCGGACCTGGTCGTGCTGGGCCGGGCCGGGGCAACTGAATCCATCAACCGCATGGGGGATGAAAAAATATTTGATGGGATGATCCGCCTGGATGTGTTCGATGTGATCACCGGCGAATCGGTTGCCGGCTGTGAGCATCAGGCTTCGGCCAACGCCGGTGATGGCCTGCCGGGTGATGTCCGGGCCATTGTTTTTGCAGCGGATGCGGCTGTCGCCGATCTCGTGTCGCAGCTTGACGAGATCTGGTCACGAAAACAGAGAAAAGAAACCACATTTGATGTCTGGATTGAAGGAAGCCAGTTTCTCCCCCGGTTCATTGCCTTGAAGAAGAGCTTCGCTGACATCCGGGAAATCGAGAGCGTCCAGCCCCGGGAAATCGGATCGGATCAGGCGGTTTTGGAAATGGTCTACAAGGGCATTCCTGAGCGGTTCATTCAACGGATCATGCTCAAGAAATTTGATGGATTCGGAATTGAAGTCGTTGAGTCGACCGACACGCTGGTGAGACTCCGGTTCATTGACGGTGCCGGCGGCATCCGGAAGACGGAAGGGGCAACAGTTTTGGATTCGAACAATGAAAAAACATCCGAATGATCCAGCAGTTTTTCTTGACACAAATTCCGGAATCTGATAAAAGATTCAGATCATTTCAGGCGCAGGCGCGTAACTCAGTTGGTAGAGTGCTACCTCGACACGGTAGAAGTCAGCGGTTCAAGTCCGCTCGTGCCTACCACAGAACCGATCAGGGGGCCGGGAAACTATTTCCGGTCCCCTGTTTGATTTTGGTGAAAGGGAAACAGCGATGTTGAAAACCATGGCAGCGCAGATGACACTGTTGCTCAAGACCGGCGGCAGGCGGAGCAATGGATGGATTCTGTTCAAATTCGCAGTAATGCTGATTTTTTTGTTTGTGCTGTTCTCCGTGCTGTTCCATGTCCTGATGATGTATGAAGGCCGCTATTATTCCTGGATCACGGGATTTTACTGGACACTGACCACCATGTCCACGCTGGGGTTCGGTGACATTACCTTTCACAGTGATTTGGGCCGGCTGTTTTCCATTGTGGTGCTGTTCAGCGGGATCGTATTTCTGCTGGTCATGCTGCCGTTCACTTTTATCCAGTTTTTTTACGCCCCGTGGCTGGAGGAACAGAACAAATCCCGGGCCCCCAGATCCATTCCGGAAACCACGTCCGGTCATGTGATTCTGACCCATTTTGATGCGGTGGCGGTCACGATTATCGAAAAATTCGAACAATACGGCATATCTTATGTGGTGCTGACCCCGGAACTGCAACAGGCCCTGGATCTGCATGACCGGGGGTACCGTGTGGTGGTGGGGGAACTGGATGATCCGGAAACCTACCGGCGGCTGAATATTGAAAATGCCGCCATGGTGGTGGTATTGAACGATGACATCGCGAGCACCAACATCATCTTTACCATCCGGGAAATCAGCGACAAGGTGATCACGGTCACAAACGCCGACCTGGATGATTCCCTGGATATCCTGCAACTGGCCGGCAGCACCCATGTATTCCAGTTCACCCGGATGCTGGGCCAGGCCCTGTCACGACGGGTGCTGGGGGTCAGGATGCAGTCCAACATTGTCGGCCGGTTTGATGAACTGCTCATCGCGGAAGTCCCGGCCATGCGCACCTGGCTTCAGGGCAAGACCATGGCGGAAAGCCAGCTGCGGGAAAAGTGCGGCGTGACCGCAGTGGGGGTCTGGGAGCAGGGCATGTTTTATATTCCCACCGCGGACACCCGGATTGCGGAAACCACGGTTCTGGTGCTGGCCGGCACCCGGGATCAGCTGGAACAGTTCGACCGTTCCATTGCCCGGGAAACGGATGAAAGCGGAAACGTATCGGACGGCCCGGTGGTGGTGCTGGGCGGGGGCCGGGTGGGTCAGGCCGTGGCCGATGCCCTGGAAAAGCGGGGGATCGATTTCCGGGTGGTGGAGAAAAGACCGGGTATTGCCGACAGACATGATCATTTCATCCATGGCAGCGCCGCAGATCGGAACGTCCTGATCCAGGCCGGCATCGAGCAGGCTCCCTGCATTATCATCACCACCCATGACGACAGCCTGAATATCTATCTCACCATTTACTGCCGCCGCCTGCGGCCAGATGTCCAGATCATCAGCCGGGCCAGCCTGGACCGGAATATCAATACCCTGCACCGGGCCGGCGCCAACCTGGTGATGTCATTCAGCTCGCTGCTCACCACCACCATCATGAACCTGATTCACCCCCAGAAGGTGCTCATGCTGTCGGAAGGGCTGAATGTGTTCCGGATGGAATTGAGTCCCCGGCTGGAAAACATGGTGCTGCGGGACGTGAAGATCCGGGAGAAAACCGGCTGCAGCGTGGTGGCAGTGAAAAAAGGGGACCGCCTGGCCATCAACCCGGATCCCGCCATTGTTCTGGAAAAGGGAGATGAACTGGTGCTGATCGGGAATGCCCAGGCGGAGAAGCTGTTTACGGAAAAATATCCTGCCGCCGCTGAAACGGACTGA
>JBFLKI010000264.1:0-11255 GCA_040883135.1 Desulfotignum sp.
CCAGTGTGATCTCATGGTGACCGGGGTGAGGCCCCGGACGTTCCTGGGAAAGCTTTTAACGGGGTCGACAACGGAAACCCTCATCAGACAAGCGCCCTGCCATGTGCTTGTCATTCCGGAAAAAAAAACGAATCACGCCGGCAGGCAAAGGCCCACCGGTGTTGTCATTGACCAGCGGTTTCTGGACCACGACACATCACCGGGTCATCCGGAATCACCGGAAAGGCTGGCGATGATCAACGATCTTGTCACCAGGCTGAAAACCGATCTGGGCCTGACGGTCATCACGCCGGTACCCGCCACAACGCGGGAGATTCTTCTGGTGCACTCTCCCCGGTACCTTGAACAGGTGGCTGCCACTCAATTCAAAGAGCAGACCTTTTTGACCCCTGACACCATTGCCTCGCCAAAGACATTTCACACAGCCCTGCTGGCCTGCGGCGCTGTGATAACCGCCATCAAAGCGCTTGTTGCCGGGACAATCGAAAACGGGGCGGTCTTTGTCCGGCCCCCGGGCCACCACGCGGAACAGGGGCGTGCCATGGGGTACTGCATTTTTAACAATGTGGCTGTGGGTGCCATGTACGCCAGAAAGGTCATCGGCCTGCCACGGGTTCTCATCGTGGATTTTGATGTGCACCATGGAAACGGCACCTACCATATTTTTGAAAGGGACCCGACGGTTCTTTTTTTTTCCACCCACCAATACCCTCTTTTCCCGGGCACCGGCCTCTTTACGGAAACAGGGTCGGGCAGCGGAGAGGGCTATTCGGTCAACGTTCCCCTTTCCAAGGGATATGGAGAGGCTGAATTCACAGCAATTTTCATGCAACTCCTGAAACCGGTCGCCAGGGAATTCAAACCGGATCTCATCCTTGTCTCAGCCGGTTTTGATATCCACAGATCAGATCCAATGGGAAAGATGAAGGTAACCTCCAGGGGGTTTGGCCACATTACCGCATCGCTTATGGACATTGCCAGGGAGACCCGTGCCATGCTTCTTTTTGTCCTGGAAGGGGGATACCATATCAGAGCCCTTGCAGAAAGCGTTGAGATGATGTTGAAGGTCCTTTCCGGGGTGACAGAATCAAAATATCCGGTGGTAGCGGCAAGGGCCGACAAAAAGAAAACAAACCAGGTGATTCACCGCTGTTGCCATGTTCACAGGTCATTCTGGAAGGAGATGTGACAGTCATGCTGAACAAAGTCAAAATAATGGAGGCTTCCATAAAGAAATGGGAGAAAATCATTGCAGGCAAGCGCAGCGACTCCGGGGTAGTGGACTGCCCCCCCTGCCGGATCTACTACATGCTGGCCTGCATCGGCTGCCCCATTGCCTGGTATACAGGGAAAAAGTTCTGCCGGGGAACCCCCTATATCGCCTGGTTCCATCACCAGATCCAGGCCCATGATAAGTTGCTGAAAAAGGTCTATTGTGATGAGTGTGTCATCCTGGCAGAAGAGATGCGCGATTTCATGGCAGAAATCAGGGATGCCCTGGTGGCTGAACAGGGCGGTGAGATGGACAAGATCAACGTAAAAAACAAGCCCAATGGGTGATCACGTGCTGTTCACAGCCGTCAGCCTGGTTGAGATGTTCCTGTATCCGGCCGGGCTGCTTCTGTGTTTCAGGCTATGGCACCGTACCTTGGCCGAGGCGGCTGCCGCGGCCCTGGTCACCACATTGTTGCTTTTGTGTCTTTTCCAGCAGGCAGCCCTGGTCCTGCCGCTGCCCGTTATTTCGTTTTTACCCGAGGCCGGGGGGATCGGTGTCCTTTTTCTGGTTTGGAAATACCGAAAAGGGGCGGCAAGGGTCCTCGGGGATCTAAGGAATTTTTTGCCCCGGCGTCACCCGGTGATTCTGACCCTCTTTGCCCTGTGCTGGGGATACATGGGTGTCAAGGCCTTTTTCTTTGTTCCATCCCCCCACCACCTCAAGGCGTTTGACACCTTTTCCCAGGCCGGCGGTACCGGGCTTCTTCCTTCGAATGCCGTGATCATTTCCGGCCATTTACTGCGGTCTCGTTCAGGCCTGGGCGCCGGTCTACCCGGTTTTTTCGCCTACACGTCCCTGCTTTTTTCAACCTACGCCCTGAGTCGAAGATACGCATGGGTTCCCATCGCCTTTACCGTGACTGCTGTGGTGGCCTCCATGCCGTGGTTTGTCTTTCACGGGGTGACGCCGGGTTTTGAAATCGTACCGGCGGCGGTGGCCCTTTTCTTTCTTTTGCTGGTTTACCGGCTGATTGAAACACCGGACCCCGGAGATTTCTGCCTGGCTGTCTGCTGTCTTGGCTTTCTCTGTTCCCAGGGCAACGGGGCGTTTGTCTTTTCGTTGCTACTAGCAGCGCTTTTCTGTATGCTGATGGTTCGCAGACACGGATTTTCACCGATAACAACCGCAAGGCATCACTGGAGAACACTGGTTGCT
The DNA here is from genome assembly GCA_040883135.1 of Desulfotignum sp. Taxonomy (GTDB): domain Bacteria; phylum Desulfobacterota; class Desulfobacteria; order Desulfobacterales; family Desulfobacteraceae; genus Desulfotignum. Next base: position 2,432 of record JBFLKI010000264.1, read on the forward strand.
TCGTTGTTGCCGGCCCTGCTTTTTTCCCGTTTGTGGACGGGCATTCCTGCGGTGTTTGGCGGCGTTGAAAAGAACAATGAGGGCCTGGCCGGGGCGGCGGTCAATTTTATGGGATATATGATATCCAGTCTCGATGCACCCTTTCTTTTGAATCTGTTGGAAGCCGACCCGGCTGCGTCCTCAGGTCTACTGGATTTTCTGGAAAAAATCTATTTTTGGGCGGCTGCGCTACTGATCACCCCGGGCAGCTCCGTGTTGACCTTTGATCTTTCCTGGTACCGGGGAGAGGGGGTGGCATGGTTTGGGCCCCTGGCCTTTTTCCTGGTGCAGCCGGCAGTGGTTGTTGCCTTGATCCGCGGTCCAAGACGACTCAAGGCAGTGGCCCTGGCCCTTGCCGTATACGTCTACCTTGTCTGTCTGATCCCTGGGTGGCACCCGGGCAATGTACGTTTTTTTTCATTTTTCTATGCGCTGGCAGGCTTTTTTACTGCGTTTTTTTTGCCCCCCTGGCGCTTGGGGCGCAGGGCGAAACGGGGCCTGCAGATCATCTGCCTCCTTGTTCTTGTGCATTCATGTCTGGCGCTGTAGCCCGAAGTGCTTCCTGTCAGAGTTTTTTGCTGTTATTTTTTTCTTGACTAAAGTGGTCCCCGACTGATACCAGTTTACCTGATTGTGCAGGCATCAGTGGAGAAATCATATTACGGACTTCAGGTGTTTTTGAAGCGTTTTTTCTCAAAAAGCAAGCGCCGATACCATTGGTACAGCACAAAAGGAGTATGCCATGCCGGAATATCGTCTCACCCATGCGGTAACCGATCTCAACGGCAGGGAGTTGCTGGCCGCCGGTACCCGCTTGACTCTGCCGGTCATGCAACGGCTTGCCGGCGAACACAAGACGGCCTTTCCTATGCGCAACCTGCTGAACTATTACCGGATGAAGAGCGATATGTCGGATTTTTTAAGGGAGCCTCCCTATGATGTGATTTTCCACGGGGCCGATCGTCAGCAGGCCATTTTTGATATCGCCGGCGATGTGGTCATGCCTGAGCCGGTGCTGACGTCACTCTATCATTTCCGTCAACTGGATTTTTACACCTATCGCCACATGCTCCTGGTTTTCGCTCTTTCCATCCTTATCGCCCGGGAACTGATCGATGACCGGACGGCCCTGCTGCAGGAGGTCATGGCCGGTCCCATCCATGATATCGGCAAGCTGTGCGTGCCGCTAACCATTCTTTCTAAAAAAACGGCGTTGACACCTTCCGAGATTGTCCACCTGCGGCACCACGCCCTGGCCGGATACGTACTGCTGACCTATTTTTTCCGTGAACACGACATCCTGGCGGCCCGGGTGGCCAGAGACCACCATGAGCGCAAGGACGGCAGTGGCTATCCGTTGGGGAATCCCATCGACAACCGGATGATCGACATCATCATGGTCAGCGACATATATGATGCCCTGATATCACCGCGTCCATATCGTCCCGTGTCCTACGACAACCGTACCGCCCTGGAAGAGATCACCCACCAGGCCGAGACGGGCATCATCAGCAAGACCGTGACCCGGGTACTGATTTCTCTGAACCGCCGCTCGAAGCCTCATTACAGCAGGTGCACCCTTTCCAGCGAACGCAGAGGGCTGCCGCCGCAGGACAACGTCTATGGAAGCAAGAGCTCAGACAGCGACGACCAAGCGTAATGATGCCGACCCAGGGAATAAGATCGAATTGGGAATCATCCTGATGGAAACCGGGCGGGGGCGATGAATTGAGGACAACTACACCTGGTTGCGTTTGTAAAAGTAGATGACCACCATGAGCCGGGCTTTTTTCTCGCCCAGGCTTCTGCCGGCGTGGGGGACGTTGGCGTCAAAGTAGACATTGTCGCCGGGGTTCAGGATCAGGGTCTGGTCGCCGTAGATGAATTCGAGCTGTCCGTCCAAAATGTACATGCATTCTTCGCCCTCGTGGGCGTACATTTTGTGGATCTCAAACGGGGCATGGATGATGAAGGGTTCCATGTTCTTGCCGGGTTTGCCGCCGGCCAGGACTTCGTAGTCATATCCGGCGAACTGAGGGGTCTCTTCGATGAGGGGGCGGTCGCAGGATTTGGAGACAAACAGACGGACGTCTTCGGGCGGGACCACGGTCTGGGAGAGAATGGCGGTGACCGACACGTCCAGGGCCCCGGCAATGCGGGTGAGGGTGGAGTAGGGCGGGGCTTTTTTGGACCGCTCCACCTTGGACAGATACCCTTTGGTCAGGCCGGTGCGCTGTGCCAGTTCTTCCAGGGTGAGTTTCTTGCGGGTGCGCAGGGTTTTGATGTTTCTGGAAATGGTCTGTTCATCCATGATGACCTCCCGGCTGATTACCTGGGTTCCATGACCCGTGGCAGAATGTTTTCCGCAAACGGGATTGCATATCCTTTGCCGGTGAACTGTGCCAGGCAGGTGTCCAGATCTGTGACCGGGTGAAATCCCAGGGACCGGACCCGATCGTCCGGCAGATCGGACAGCAGAAAGATGTGGAACCGGTCAAGCAGATCCAGGAGCCGGAATGCGACATAGGCGGGCATGTCAAAAGAGCGGATCAGGGCCTGTCCCAGGTCCCGGGGATTGTCCTTAAAGGTGAGCAGGGCGTGGGCAAAGGTGTCGTTGCCCACGCCCTGGGCGCATTCAGCCACAAACAGGATGGGACTGCCGTCTTTGACCACGGACACGGCATTGAAAAGCGCTTTGGTGGCCTGGTAGAGCTGGCCGTCGGTGCGGAATCCGCCGGCGGACACCAGGGCGAATGCCCCTTTCCGGGGCACGGTGACGCAGCAGGCCCGGTTCAGGGCCTCGCAACCCCGGTTAAAAGTGGGGTGCAAGTCTCCGGCATCGGCATAAAAGATCTCGCCGGTGCCGCCGGCGGCTACGGCGGCATAACACGCGGTTTTGTCCTGTAAAAACAGGTTTGCCGCCTCCATCATGTCTTCATGCACCGGGTTGCCGCGGGTCACGGCCTGGCGCACTTGAGGATGAGGCCGGCCTTCAGAATCAAATGCCAGGGAGTGGTTCTGCTGGATGCAGTCATATCCGGCAATGCCGGGCAGGATATATTTTCTGCCCCCGCCGAACCCGGCGATCAGATGGTGCAGAACTCCCCCGAAAATGATGATGTGGTCTGCTTCGGCCGCCTCCCGGGTGACGGTGAGGCAGGTGCCCCGGGAGGTGGTTCCGATCTGCCTCAGCCGTGCGGAGTCAAGGCCGGCGGAGTTGCAGATGCGCACCAGCCCGCCCGTCTTTTTTCCGGCCAGGGTGCCGAACCGGGATGCCGGGATCGGGGTATGGGTGCCCAAAGCGATGATCACCGTGATCCGGTCATGGGAAACCCCTAAGCCTGACAGTGTGTCGATGATCACGGGGACGAACCAATCCCCCCTGGCCCACAGCCGGGTGTCGTCCGGGATGATGACGGCCACTTTCTGTGCGGCGATGTCCGGGGGGGCCGTATCCCGGATTCCTTTTTCAATGACGGCGGCGGCCTGGTCCAGGGTCAGGGGGGGGACTTCTTGTCCCTGGATCACCGCCAGGAGGTGATCATCGGTCATATCCACGGCCACATGGGACCGGCCTTTTTCCAGATCTATGATCATTGTTTGAGTCCTTTGCTGATCAGGGTCACCGGGTGGGCCACGGTCATGGTGTCTGAGTCGGACAGGCTGCCGTGGAGGTTGATGCGGCACACCGGGCAGTCCGTGAGCCAGTAATCCGCCCCGGCGGCACGGGCATGGGTCAGTTTTTTTGCCATCATTTTTTTGGAGATATCCGGGTATTCATAGAAAAACGTGCCCCCGCCGCCGCAGCAGGCGGCCGTGTCCGGCACCGGGGAATAATCGAAACAGGGCAGGGTGGCAAGCAGGTCTGTCACGGTGCCGGCGGCGTTGAAGCTGTTCCGGGTGTGGCAGGGGGCATGGTAGATCACCTTGTCCGGGGTGAGGTCCGGCCGCATCTCAAGGTCTTTTTGAAGATCGTGGATAAATGAGAGAATATCCCGGGTCTTGTCTGCAATGCGGGTGTGGATGTCCGGGGGAAGGGTATCGAGTTTTTGGGACAGAGCCGGGTCCGGGTGGCGGGCCAGGGCGTCCATCAGTGCCGGGTACTCGTCCTTGAGTGCGGCTCCGCAGGTGGTGCAGTCCACGATTATGGCATCACACGTTCCGGTGTCAAACGCTTCTGCCAGGGCCTGCAGGTTGACAGCCATGTTAAAGGCGGCCCGGTCCCGGGCCCCGTGGAACATCATGGGGATGCCGCAGCAGGTCTGGCTTTTGGGGATCACCACCTCGTATCCTAAGCAGGAGAGGATGTTCACAGTGGCCCGGCCCGTGTCCCCAAACAGATACTGGGTGGCGCATCCGACAAAATACATCACCCGGCCCCGACGCAGGCCCTTTGCCGGAACGGTGCCCGGCAGGGTGCGGTGGAACGGGGTTGGATTCATCTTTGGGAACCGACGAACCGGTATGTTGCCGATTCGGTATTTGTCTGCCAGAAATTTCGGTGTCAGGCGCTGGCCGAACCGGGCCAGGCCGGCCCCCATGCCCAGGCGGTATTCCTTTGCCAGCAGGTACACCAGGCTGCGGATGGCCGGCGGATCGGGCTGGGATTCGGCCATCTTCTGGCGCATCTCCATGAATTTGGCATAGTGGTTGATGCCCGACGGGCAGGCCACCTTGCAGGCCCCGCACATCAGGCACTGGGAGACCAGGTCCTTGAGCAGCGGGGAGGCGGACAGGTCCTTTTTTTCAAACGCCTTGATGAGCTGAAGCCGGGCCCTTGGGGAAGCCTGCTCCTGTTTGAGCACCTGGTACACCGGGCACACGGACAGGCACAGCCCGCATTTGCCGCAGTTCTGGATGGGCTGGTCTGTCATACGAATTTTCCCGGGTTCAGGATCCCGTCCGGATCCACAGCCTGCTTGATGGTTTTCATGAAATCGATGGTGTCCTGGTTCATGACCAGGGGGAGGTATTTTGATTTTGCCAGGCCGATGCCGTGTTCTCCGGACAGGGTGCCGTCCAGTTCGGCGGCCGCCTGGAATATCTCGTCAAATGCGGCCGTCACCCGCTCCCACTCTTCGGTATTGCTCTTGTCCGCCGGTATCATGGGGTGCATGTTGCCGTCCCCGGCATGGGCCAGAACCCCCACCCGGAGCTTGTATTTATCGGTGATCTGCACGATGCGCCGCACCATTTCCGGGACCCGGCTCACCGGCACGGTGACATCTTCTGAAATAATATCCGGCGCCAGTTTGGCAAACACGCCGTAGGCAGAGCGCCGGGCTGTCCACAGCCGTTCTCTGTCCGCCGCAGATCCCGCCTCCTGGATGTTGACGGCATGATTGGTTTGCAGCTTTTCCGTGATCTGCTTTATCTGTTTGTCACAGGCTTCTGCCACACCGTCCACCTCGATGAGCAGGGTGCCGGCTGCCTCTCTGTCCAGCCCCAGGCCCGCCTTGTCCTCGATGGCGTTCAGGGTGAGCTTGTCCATCAGTTCCATGGCCGCCGGCAGGATCCCGGATCCGATGATGTCGGTGACCGCATTTGCCGTGTCGTCCAGGTCGTTGAAGGTGGCCATGATGGTTTTCACGGTCTCGGGCAAAGGCACCACTTTGAGAATCGCCTTGGTGACCAGTCCCAGGGTGCCTTCGGACCCGCAGAAAAGTGCTGCCAGCTTGTATCCGGTGACATCCTTGATGTTCTTGCTGCCGAAGGTGATCACCCTGCCCGAGGCCAGCACCACTTCCAGGCTCAGGATATAATCCAGGGTCACCCCGTATTTGAGGCACCGGGGGCCGCCCGCGTTCTGGGCGATGTTGCCGCCGATGGTGGAGGCGTTCATGGAGCCGGGGTCCGGGGGAAAGAAAAACCCGTGGGGGGCCAGGGCCGCCTGGACATCGGCATTTACCACGCCTGGCTCCACAATGATGTACCGATCCCGGGTGTTGATGTCAATGATCCGGTCCATCTTTGAAAAACAGACCACCAGGCCGTGGCGGACCGGCACCGGGGCCCCGCACACCGAGGTGCCGGCACCTCTGCCCGTGACCGGGAGTTTGTGGGCCGACGCCAGGGCCAGGATCCGGGACACCTCATCCGTGGTTTCGGGGAAAATCACGGCATCGGGCATGGATTCTTCCACAAACGCGTCATAGGCGTAGCAGGTGAGCTGTTCTTCTTTGTCCAGCCACCGGGTGTTGTCCACAATGGCCAGAAACTGTTTTGTCAGGTCCGGTGATATCAATGCACTCTCCTTTGTGTCGGTTCCATCAGTGCGTTCTCCTATTTGAGCAGCCAGTTGGGCAGGGCCAGGGATATCCAGGGAATATAGGTGACCAGCATCAGGCAGACCAGCATGATCACTAAAAACGGGGCCACGCCCCGGGCGATTTTGATGATGGGTTCCTTGGTGATGCCTGAGGCCACAAACAGGTTGAGGCCAAAGGGCGGGGTGAGCATGCCCATCTGGATATTGAGCACCATGACCACGCCGAAATGCACCAGGTCGATGCCGTACCGGTTCAGGGTTTCTAAAAACAAGGGTGCCAGCACGAGCATGGCGGATACGTCATCCATGAAGCATCCCAGGATCAGGAACAGAAGGTTGACCGTGAGCAGGAACATCCAGGGGCTGTCAATATATTGGATAATGATGTCGGCCAGCTGATGGGGGATCTGTTCGGCCGTGAGCAGCCAGATAAAGGTCATGGCACACGACAGAATAAACAGCAGGCAGGCCGATAAAATTGCGGCTTCCTGGCATACGTCGGTCAAATCCCTGATGCTGAACTCTTTGTAGACCACCATCTCCACAAACAGGGCATAGACCACGGACACGGCTGCGGCCTCCGTGGGGGTGAACACCCCGGAGTAGATGCCCCCCAGAACGATGAACGGCAGGAGCAGGGCCCAGATGCCGTCTTTGCCGGTCTGGATCAGCCGGGACAGCGAGGCGCTCTGTGCAATGCGCCAGTTGTGTTTTTTGGCCACAAAAAAGGTATACACCATCAAAGAGAAGCCGATGAGCAGCCCGGGCATCACCCCAGCCATGAAGATTTCGGCCACGGACACGTTCATGACCAGACAGTAGAGAATCATGGGTATGGAGGGCGGGATCACAATACCCAAAGAGCCGGATACCGTGATCAGTCCCAGGGAGAATTTTTCGCCGTATCCGGCCTTGATCAGGGCCGGAATCATGATCGATCCGATGGCCACCACCGTGGCCGGCGAAGACCCGGATATGGCGGCAAAAAAGATGCAGGCAAGGATCCCGGCCATGGCCAGCCCCCCGGGAAACCACCCTACCAGGGCGTTGACAAAGTTGATGAGCCGTCTGGCAATACCGCCGCGGGTCATGACCGCCCCGGCCAGGATGAAAAAGGGAATGGCCAGCAGGACAAACTGGTCCAGGGCATTGAACAGCTGCTGGGTGATGATGGTCAACGGTGTGGAGGAAAAAAAGACCAAAGACACCAGGGTGGTCACCCCCAGGATCACGGCAATGGGGACGCCTAAAAACAGGAGTGCGGCAAAGCAGATGCAGATAGTCAGGATCATGGATTGGCCCCTTTCAGGCCCTGTCTGACCGCTTGAATCATAAACCGGATGCCGATGAAAACCGAAAACACCGGAATGGGCAGGTATGCGACATACATGGGGATCTGCATGGTAGGGGAGGTGGTCTCATACCCGTACATGCGCAGCACGATTTTCCAGGAATGGTACGCCACAATAAAGAAAAATCCGGCAGACAGGCAGTTGGTCAGGGCCCAGACCAGGCCCTGCCACGGTGGTTTCATGTGAGAGACCACCAGATCCATGGTAAAATGGCTGCCGGTGCGCACCCCGATGGACGCACCTAAAAATGCCACAAACACGCCCATGTAACGCCCGAATTCCTCAAACCAGGTAAAGGAATAGTTGAATACATACCGGGCGATCACCTGGACAAACCCGATGGCGGCCAGGGCCAGAATGGTCCACACCAGGGTGATGTTTTCGACACGGTTGATGAAGCTAAAAAAACGCAGCACGGCCGGATCTCCTGAAAGAGCCGCCGAAAAAATTTTTCAGCGGCTCTGCTGTTCGATGGAATGGGCGGCGGTGCCGATGGCTGTCGGCACCGTCAGGCCCTATTGTTTGTGTGCCGCAATTTTTTCCAGCACAAAATCGAACAGGTCATCCCCGATTTTTTCGCGGTACTTGTCCCACACCGGGGTCATGGCCACGCGGAACACTTCGCGCTCTTCCGGAGTCAGGTCGATGATCTCGATATTGTTGGCCTTGGCATACTCGTCAATGGACATGTTGATTTTGGGCAGTGATTCATGCAGGGCTGCATTGACAGTCCGGTTGGTGTCGATGCACAGTTTGGCCGCATCCTGGAAGATCTCCTGCTGTTCTTTGGTCAGGCTGTTCCAGTAATCCACGGACACCACAATGACGCATTCGGTGAGGCAGTGCTGGGTTCTGGTCACATATTTGGTAACCTCGGTGAATTTCATGAGAATCGAGGTGAGAATGGGGTTTTCCTGGGCATCGATCACCCCCGTCTGCAGGGCGTTGTAGGTTTCCGGGAAGGGGATGGCCACGGGCGATGCGCCCAGCTGCTTGAAGGTGTCCAGGTATGCCGGAGAGTTCATGACCCGGACCTTGAGGCCCTGGATATCATCCGGGGTGCGGACGGGCCGCTTGTTGTTGGTGAAATCCCGGATTTCGTTCTCCGTCCACCCGATGGCGATGAATCCTTTTTTCGGGAAAAAGGAAAAGATCTTTTCCTGAA
>JBFLKI010000038.1:0-7298 GCA_040883135.1 Desulfotignum sp.
AGCGGCCTGTCGGGGGAGATCCGGATCTCCGGCGGGACCGCCCATATTCCGGTGATGAAGGAAGCGGCAAAACAGATCATGAGCGCAAATCCCGAGATCTCAATCAGCATTGCCGGCGGCGGTTCCGGTGTAGGGATCAAGCAGGTGGGAGAAGGGATTGTGGACATTGGTAATTCAGGCCGGGCCCCTTCGGATGCGGAGGTGGAACAATATGGGCTGAAACTGTTCAAGTGGGCCATTGACGGGGTGGGCGCGGCCTTGAATCCGGGCAACCCGGTCACATCCCTGACCAAAGATCAACTCAAAGACATTTACAGCGGGAAGATCACCAACTGGAAAAACCTTGGCGGCAAGGATGCGCCCATCACGGTCTACACCCGGGATGAATCCAGCGGAACCCGGGAGGTTTTCTGGAAAAAAGCCCTGGATAAAGGAGATATTGTGTCCAGTGCCAATTTTGTGGTATCCAACGGGGCCATGAAAACCGCTATTGCCAATGATCCCAATGCCATCGGTTATGTGTCTGTGGGACACATGGATGCCAGTGTGACCGGCGTGGCCCTGGACGGGGTTTTTCCCACCATCGATACGGTCAAATCCGGTGAATACAAAGTGGCCCGGGGCCTTTACAGCAACACCAAAGGAGATCCTTCCGGATTGACCAAACTGTTCATCGAGTTTCTGCTGAGCCCTGAAGGACAGCAGATCGCGGTGCAGAAAGGATTTGTGCCGGTAAATTGACCCGCGTAACCCAACAGACGGCCCGGATCGTTTTTTTCATCAGTGCCGCAGCCAGTGCCATGGCTGCGGCACTGGTGTTTGCTTTCCTTCTGGTGTTCGGATTCCCTTTGATCGGCGGGGGCGAGTTTTTCTCTCTGATGGCCCGGCCCTGGTCTCCGGGGCAGGGACTGTACGGGTTTCTGCCCATGATCACCGGAACGGGGGCCATCTCGTTTCTGAGCATTGTGTTTGCTTTTCCTTTGAGCCTGGGTACGGTGTGTTTCATGGGCGGACTGGGGCCGGCCTGGATCAGCCGGCTTCTGGACGGGTTTGTCCGGTTCATGACCGGCATTCCCACGGTGATTTATGGATTTTTAGGTATTTTCCTGCTGGTGCCCGTGGTCAGAACCCTGTTCACATCCGCCGGGTCCGGCATGTGCATTCTGACCGCTTCCCTGATGCTCTCTTTGCTGGTCAGCCCCACCATGATCATCTTTTTCAAGGACGGGTTCGATTCCGTGGATGTCCGCTATATCCAGGCGGCGGACGCGCTGGGGGCGGACAGCGTGCAGCGGCTGATCTACGTGATCCTGCCGGGGGCATGGCCGGGCATTGTCACCGGGGTGATCATGGGGCTGGGCCGTGCCATGGGCGATACCCTGATCGCGTTGATGATCGCCGGAAATGCCGTGCATGTCCCGGGTTCGATCCTGGATTCCGCCCGGACCCTGACGTCTCACATCGCCCTGGTCTCGGCATCGGATTACGAAAGCCTGGCGTTTAAATCCATTTTCGCCTGCGGTCTGACCCTGTATGTACTGAATGCCCTGGCTGTGATCTCGGTGAGGCGGCTGGCCGGAAAAAGAGGGCCGGTCTGATGAACATCCGGATTCTGGGCGGGTGCCTGCGGGTGTTTTCCTGGGGGGCGGTGCTGGTGCTGACCGGGTCTGTCCTGGTGCTGCTGGGGTACCTGCTGGTCAAGGGGGTGCCGTCTCTGGGCCGGGAACTTATCTTCGGGCAGGTGGATGTCCTGGATGCGGTGCTGCTGAAAAAACGGGTGTTTGACGGGCTGTTTCCGGCGATCGCCGGCACCCTGAGCGTGGTGCTCCTGTCCGTGGGGCTGGCCATTCCCGTCGGGGTCTGTGCCGGCATCTACATGAGCGAATTTGCCACGGCCTTTCAACAGCGGGTGTTCGGAGTGATGTTTGACATTCTGGCAGGCATCCCGTCCATTGTGATCGGGTTGTTCGGGTTTTCCGGCGCCATTTTCATTCACAGGTATGTCTCCAGAGATTTCAGGCCGTGCCTGGCCGTGTCTGTGGCGGCCCTGGCGTTTCTGGTGCTACCGTACATCACGCGCACCACCCAGGCTGCGATGCAGGGGCTTTCGATTCAGATCCGGCAGGCGGCCCTTGCCCTGGGGGCCACCCGGGTGCAGAATATTTTTTATGTGCTTCTGCCGCAATCGTTTTCAGGGATCCTGTCCGGAATCATTCTGGCCATCGGCCGCTGCGCTGAAGATACGGCCGTTATCATGCTCACGGGCGTCGTGGCCACGGCCGGTATTCCCGGATCCCTTCTGGGCAGTTACGAGGCCCTGCCGTTTTACATCTATTACATCTCATCCCAGTACACGGATTCAGCGGAGCTGATGTCCGGCTACGGGGCCGCGATCATTCTGATGGGCGTGTGTGCCATTCTGTTTCTCTTAGCATTTTTCATCAAAAGACAATTGGCCGGTCCTGCCGGACCGGAACCGGGGCGGTTTTATGTATAACCCGATCAAAATCAGGGTGGAAAACCTGACCTTTTCATATCACAAGACCCCGATTTTCGAAAATATCAGTCTGGATGTTGAGGCCCAAACCATCACGGCCATCACCGGTCCATCTGGCAGAGGAAAATCCACATTTTTATCCATTTTAAACAGGTTGTGGGAATCCCAGCTCGTTGCGAAGATGCATGGAAAGGTCTGGATCTACCTGGACGGGCAGTGGATCGATATCTATGGGAAAACCCTGAGCAAACCGGATCTGAGAAGAAAAGTGGGCATGGTGTTCCAGACTCCGAATCCTTTGCCCATGAGCATCTATAAAAACATGGCATTTCCGTTGAAGCTGACCGGTATGGTGGACAAGGCCCTGGTGGAGGCCAAAATTACCCGAGCACTCCAGCAGGCGTTTTTATGGAACGAGGTCAAGGACCGTCTGCATGACAGCGCCTTCAGCCTTTCCGGCGGCCAGCAGCAGCGTCTGTGCATTGCCAGGGCCCTGGTTTCCCGGCCTGAAATTCTTCTTCTGGACGAGCCCACCTCCTCCCTGGATGCCGGGGCCGCCTCCGTGATTGAAGACCTGCTGGTCAGTCTTAAAAAACGTTGTACCCTGATCGTGGTATCCCACTACCTGGACCAGGTGTCCCGCATTGCCGACACGGCATTGAAACTGGAAGCCCGCGGCTTTTCACAGGTGTGATTTTTTTATCGGGCCGCTGCCTCAAAAGCGCTCATTGACTATATACAAAAACACAAAAAACAGATACCCGCCTGAAGTAAGGCCTGGCAGATTGCATAGAGCAAGCCTCAGTTTTATATTCAAGTTGACAGAAACTGATTCAGATTCATATAATTATTAGATGTTGTAACATCGATGGTTGAGCCCAAAAGGGTTTCTCCCCGGGCGTGTGTGGATATCGATTGGAAAGGTGTTTATGAAGGTTTTTCCCTGTGACTGCTGTGGCAATCTGTTGTATTTTGAAAACACCAACTGCGTGCGCTGTGGGGCGAAGCTGGGTTTTTTAACGGATGCCATGCATCTGTCAGCCATCTCGGTTCCGGATGATCACGACTGTGACCGGATGCCGGATCCCGGCCGTCAATCAGCCTTTCGCAAATGTGCCAATTATGCAGAATACAATGTCTGCAACTGGATGGTGCCGGCGGAATCTGAAGAGCCTTTGTGCGTGGCCTGCCGCCTGAACAGAACGATCCCCAACCTGGAGACCGGAGACAATCTGACCCTCTGGCACCGGCTGGAAATTGAAAAGCGCCGGCTGGTGTTCAGTCTTTTGCGACTGAGGCTTCCGGTGGAACCCCTCAGCTCACATGCCAATGGGCTGGAGTTTGATTTTCTGGCGGATTCCGATCCTGCCTTCAGTGAGCGGGGCAGGGTGATCACGGGTCATGATGAGGGATTGATCACCATCAATATCGCTGAAGCCGATCCTGTGGCCAGGGAACAGATGCAGGCGGCCATGGATGAACATTACCGAACCATCCTGGGACATTTTCGACATGAAAGCGGTCATTATTACTGGAACCGGTTGATCAGGGACACAAAATGGCTTGGCCCCTGCCGGGAATTGTTCGGCGACGATACCCGGGGATATTCCCAGGCCCTGGAACGGCATTACCAGGATGGCCCGCCCCCGGACTGGCAGGAGCGTTTCGTCAGTGGCTATGCCGCCAGTCATCCCTGGGAGGACTGGGCTGAAACCTGGGCCCATTATCTGCATATTATGGATACGCTGGAAACGGCTCATCAATTTGGTATTCAGGTGGACCCCATGGTGACAGGAAGCAGGGAATTGGATGTCAGTCTGGATTTTGATCCCTATCAGCAGGACCGGTTTGAGGTCCTCACCGGGCACTGGCTGCCCGTCAGCTTTGCCCTGAACAGCCTGAACCGAAGCATGGGCCATGACCATGCCTATCCATTTGTACTTTCGCCTCTGGTCCTGGAAAAACTGGATTTTATCCACCGTGTTGTCCGAAACGGACAGGTGACAAAATAGTCCCTGTTAATCATACATAAGACCCATGAAACATCTGCAACAAAAATTGGAACAAAGTGTTCAAAAAAACCGTCATTGGTGCGGTCAGGGGCATGTTGCCGCGTATATTCCGGAGTTGTCCAATCAGGATCCCGGATTGCTCGGGGTCAGCGTTTGCGGCAACCAGGGCCGGCAGTGGCATGCCGGGGACTGGCAAAAGCCTTTTACGATCCAGAGCATTTCCAAAGTGGCCTTTTTCATCTGCATGCTGGTGGATAATCCTTTTGATGTCCTGACCAGAAAAATCAGCGTGGCCCCTTCCGCAGACGGATTCAATTCCATTGTGAATCTGGAAACGAAAAATGAGAAGCGGCCTTTGAATCCCATGATCAACTCCGGGGCAATTGCCGGAATAACCATGGTTCGTGGGGCGACCATGGAGGAAAAGTTTCTGCGGATTTTCGCCATGATCGGGAAAATGACGGGGAATGATGAACTGAGCGTGAATCAGGATGTTTATCAGTCTGAAAAAGAATTTGGAGATCGGAACCGTTCGCTGGCTTATTTCATGAAGAGCACCGGCATTATTGACGGTGACGTGGATGCATTGCTCGATGTTTACTTCCGGCTCTGTTCCATAGAGGTCGTCTGCGCGGACATTGCGCGGATGGCAGCTGTTCTGGCCTTTGACGGCAGGGCACCCTGGAGTGGTGAGACGCTTTTTGATATCAAAACCGCCCGGATAGTCAAGGCGGTGATGACCACCTGCGGCTTGTACGACGGATCAGGAGATTTTGCCGTGGATGTCGGACTGCCTGGAAAAAGCGGTGTCGGCGGCGGTATTATGGCTGTTTCCCCCCGGAATTTTGGAATCTGTGTGTTTGGGCCGGCGCTGGATCAGAGGGGAAACAGCCTGGCAGGTTGGAAACTGTTGCAGTGTCTGTCTGAAGAGTTGAATTTGAGCATTTTTTCGACACGGAAACCATAACGAATTGTATCCATACTGCCGCTGGTCGGCAAAAAAAAACGTGTCGCATTCCGTATTTATCTGTTAACAGTTGAAGTAGAAACGGCTGACCAACGATGTTATATCACCCAGGAAAGGAGCTGCCATGAAATTTTCAAACTACCAGACCCAGGGATTTTATGACGAACTGTTCGATGAGACCGGTAATCCCCGCCCCGGCACGGAACTGCTGGTCAACAAAATCGAGTCCCTTCAAAAAAAGGAGCTGCTGCACAAACAGCGGTCCGCAGAAACAGCCCTGCTCCAGCTGGGGAACACCTTTGCCGTCTACGGCAGTGAAGAGGGCACCGAAAAGATCCTGCCCTTTGACATCATACCCAGAATCATCAACAACAGAGACTGGCAGGTTCTTGAAAAAGGGTTGAAACAGCGGATTTATGCCCTCAACCTGTTTATCCATGATGTGTACCATGACAGAAAAATTCTCAAAGACAAGGTGGTCCCGGAAGATCTGGTGATGTCCTGTGCCACCTACCGCAAGCAGTGTGAGGGACTTCATCCTCCCCGGGGCGTCTGGTGCCATGTTACCGGCACCGACCTGATCCGGGACATTGACGGCCGGTTCTATGTGCTGGAAGACAACATGCGGTGTCCTTCAGGGGTGTCGTATGTTCTGGAAAACCGGCAGGTGCTCAAGCGCACCTTTCCCTACGTGTTTGCCGATTCCAGTGTGAGGCCGGTGGATGATTATCCCAACAAGCTTTTGGCCACCCTTGAATCACTGGTTCCTGAAAATGTCCCTTCCCCGAAAATCGGGGTGTTGACCCCCGGGATGTATAACTCCGCCTATTTCGAACACTCGTTTCTGGCCCAGCAGATGGGGGTGGAACTGGTGGAGGGCCAGGACCTGGTCGTCTCGGACGGGTTTGTGTATATGCGTACCACAAGAGGACTTCAGCGCGTCGATGTGATCTACCGGCGGCTGGATGATGATTTCATGGATCCGACCGCTTTCCGGCCCGACTCCATGCTGGGGGTTCCCGGTATCATGGATGTCTACCGGAAAGGAAAGGTGGCCATGGCCAATGCTCCTGGCACCGGCATTGCCGATGACAAAGCCGTGTATGCCTATGTCCCCAAAATCATCAAATACTATCTGGATGAGGATGCCATTCTGCCCAACGTTCCCACTTTTATCTGCCGGGATGACAAAGACCGGAAACATGTCCTTGAAAATCTGGATAAACTGGTGGTGAAAGCAGCCAATGAATCCGGGGGGTACGGCATGCTCATCGGCCCCCATGCGACAGAAAAGGAGCGGGAATCGTTCGCCGGTCTGATCCAGAAAAATCCCCGGAACTACATTGCCCAGCCCACCATCTCTCTTTCCAGGGTACCCACCATTGTAGGGGATCAAATTGAAGGGCGGCATGTGGACCTGAGACCGTATATCCTGTATGGCGAGGAGATATACGTGCTGCCCGGGGGGCTTACACGGGTGGCGCTCAAAAAGGGTTCCCTGGTGGTCAACTCCTCCCAGGGCGGCGGAACAAAGGACACCTGGGTCATCGATGCCGCTGAAGACAGTTCGGTACAAACAGAGACAACCGGGACGGGCAAAACGACCGAAACGGGCGCACACCCCGCCGGTTCAGGCCAGTCGCAGAGCACACGGGAATCCCGGAACAGCGGCCCCCAATCAGGGGCCCAGTCCCAGTTCATGAACCTTGAAAGCACTAGAGGAGGTGCCCATGCTTAGCCGTGTTGCCAGTTCAGTCTACTGGATGACCCGTTACATTGAAAGGGCCGAGAACATCGCCCGTTTCATCAGCGTGAACCTCAA
>JBFLKI010000265.1:0-3979 GCA_040883135.1 Desulfotignum sp.
AGATGTTCGGGAGCGTATTCATCATTGACTCGGACTGCTTCTTCCCTGTCCGATACCAGAATCACTTCGCCGTAATCTCCCCAGGAGGCTCTGGTAACCTCTGGCTCGGGAAGGTCCTCAATGACTTTCGGCATGAGTTCCATCACTTTTTTTGCCAGAGATTCCGATGTGGTGATCAGGATGGCCGGAGAATCATATCCATGTTCAGCCTGCCCCACAAGGTCAAAGGCCACGATTTCCGGGTCTGCGGTGTCATCGGCAATGATCAGAATTTCGGAGGGCCCGGCAAACACATCGATCCCCACCTCGCCGAACAGGATCCGTTTGGCTTCAGCCACAAACTTGTTCCCCGGTCCCACGATAATGTCCGCGGGTTTGCCGGTGAAAATGCCGTAGGTCATGGCGGCGATCGCCTGGACCCCACCCAGGGTCATGATTACGTCCGGTTTGGCCACGGACATGGCATAGAGGATGGAGGGATGGATACCGCCCCCGTGGTGGGACGGAGAGCAGGCAACCACAAAAGGGACGCCGGCGGCTTTTGCCGTGGCAATGCTCATGAGCGCGGAAGCCGCATGAGCAAATCGGCCCCCGGGGACATAACAGCCCGCCACATTCACCGGCACCAGCCGCTGGCCCGCAATGACGCCCGGATAAAGCTCGGTTTCAAATTCCAGCATGCTTTCACGCTGCTTGACGGCAAAGTTGTAGACCTGTTCATAGGCAAACTGAATGTCTTTTTTGGTCTGTTCATTGAGCATGCCGGCGGCCCTGTCAATTTCATCCTGTTTGACAATGAATTCCCCGGTCCATTTGTCCAGCTGTTCTGCATATTTTTTGACCGCTTCTTCTCGGTTGGCCCGGATATCATTTAGCATGTTCAATACGATTTCCTGGGTTTTACCTTCGTCGGTTTCAGCCGTTTTAGTGGCCTTTTTCAAATATGTCACAGTCACTTTTTTTCTCCTCGGTTTTGGTTTTTAAAGTTGAAGAATAGGTGTTTTTCTTTTTTTGGGTAGCAGCTACAAGAGCCACAGCGTGATGGCCGGTATCAGCATAATTACCATCACCACAGCCAGCATGCTGAAAACAAAATAGACGGCATGCCGTGAAATGGACAATACCGGTGCACCGGAAACACCGGATACCACAAACAGGTTCAACCCCAGAGGCGGAGTGATGAATCCGATCCCGAGGCAAGTAATCATGAAGATACAGAAATGGATATCGTTCATGCCAATCTCCTGGGCCAAAGGCAGCAGAATCGGTGCCAGGATGACGATATTGGGGGTGGTTTCCATAACGCAGCCTGCAATCATCAAAATGACCACCATGCTGAGCATGATCAGGTATCTGTTGTCGGTCAAGGATGTCATGGAATGAACAAAAAACTGGGGAACATCCAGTGAGGCCAGTGTCTGGGCAAAGGGCAGGGACATGGCAATGATGGGAACGATCACACCGCTGACCTTGGCCGATGTTTCCAGCATATTGGGGACATCTGACAGCCGGATTGTCTTCTGGGCAAAGCCAACAATCAGTGTGATCATAACCGCCACGGATGCGGATTCCGTGGGGGTGAAAAGGCCTGAATAGATCCCGCCAAGGATTACGAAAGGGATTGCCAGCGCAAACCGGGCGTCATAAACCGTTCTCAGCCAGGAGTTCACATTGAATTTGCTCCTGGAGTCTTCATATCCCTGGACCCGGTTGACGATAAAGTTGGTGGCCATGACCGACAGAAGAATCAGCACACCCGGAACCGCTGCAGCCAGAAACAGGGTGGATGCAGAGATACCCAGAATCATTCCGATGATGATATACGAGATGGACGGCGGAATCAGGATTCCGGTACAGGCTCCGGCCGCAATCAGTGCGGCGGCATAGGCCCTGGGATATCCCTGTTTTTCCAGGCGGTCGATGGTGATGCGGCCGATGGCGGCGGCATCTGCCGCATCCGATCCGGAAATGCAGGCAAAGAAACCGCACCCTAGAACCGCGGAAGTCCCCAGTCCGGCCCGCTGCCAGCCCATGGTGGCAACGGCCACATCCAGGAGTTTGTTTGACAACCCGGTGCGGACCAGGACATCACCGGTCAAAATGAACAGAGGCACGGCAATCAATGCAAAGGAGTCAACGCCGTCAAACAGGGCCTCCCCCAGCAGGGCGGGTGGCAGGATCTCCGTGGTCATCAGCATGATCACGGACCCCAGGCCGATCACGGCCCAGATTCTGACACCCAGGAGGATCAATATGATCATTCCTATAAGAGGGCCGTAAAAACCCCATCCAAGGGACAGTTCAGTGGTACTCATCAAATGTTGATACATGACAATGTCCTAATTTTTTATGAAAGTCGTCAATCAAACAGTTTCTTGCCCACGAAAATGGGGCGCCCTGCTTTCAGATCGCTGATATCCCGTTTCATGGACTGAATCAGTCGAAAAATGATCATGGTGAACCCCAGAGGGACCGCCATCAAAAACCAGGCTTGGCTGATTCTGAGGCCGTGGGTCACCGACCCGAATTTGATGGAAGTCAACACCGGCTCAATGGACCAGTACAATGCGATCAAGGCCAGGATCAGTGTGATGATGTCGCCGAAAATAAATACAACCGCTTTCCCTTTATCGGGCAGCAACGGGAGAAACACATCAATGCGGATGTGGGCACGTTCCCGGATGGCGGCCGCCGCTCCGATCCAGGTGATGTAGATAAAGGCGTAGCGGGCGATCTCTTCTGACCAGATCGACGAATAAGAAAGAAAAAACCGGCGGAATACTTCCATGAAGATGGCGATCACCACCAGGGTATACAACGGTAGCGTCAGATACCGCTCCCCGTTTTGATCGAGGTTGGATAAAATGGATTTAAAGGTCATACATCACTCCTGAAACATGGTTGCTGTTTGAAATCCCCTTTCATTCATCCGGACCTTCCGGTTGCATGGATCAGAGAGGTGATCCATACCCGGCCGCCAATAAAATGAATCTTGGCCGGGTATGGATGAGACACCGGTGTTTCAAAAAATCAGGCTTTGACGTCGTCAACATAATACCCGCCGTAAGTGTTTGCTGCTTCGGCAAGTTCATCGAATTTGGCCAAAGATCCGATCAACTCCTTTTTAATCCCGTCCCAGGCAGGGAGCTGGGCACCGGCTGCATCGATCCACTGCTGTTTTTCTTCCGGTGTGGGGACATGGAACTCAACCCCCACCTTGGCCAGTTCCGCCATGGCATAGGCCCTGGCCGCAGGGACCTTGGCCAGGTTCTGTCGCATGGTGACTTCGCTGGCATATTCGATACCATCCCGCACTTCCAGGGGCAGGCTGTTGAACCATTCCAGGTTGCACGAATAGATCTGTGAATCCGGAACCGCCCCGATAAAGGTGATACTGGAAAGGACTTCCTTGAATCCAAAGATCAACAATGCCTCAACGGACGGATCCAGGGCATCGGCCACGCCCTGCTTGATGGCCGAAGAGGTTTCCCCCCAGGCAATGGGAGTCGGGTTGGCCCCCAAAAGCTGATAAAACTGCTGAAGAATTTTGGATCCCGGTACCCGGAATTTCAGTCCTTCCAGCTGTTTCGGGGTTTTCACCGGCCCTTTGACGCCTTTTCGCAAGGCCACCACCCGGGGATCGATGGTCACATACCAGAGGGCCTTGAATCCTTTTTCTTCGATTTTGGGGTTGATTTCGGCTTTCCAGGCATC
Organism: Desulfotignum sp.; assembly: GCA_040883135.1. Taxonomy (GTDB): domain Bacteria; phylum Desulfobacterota; class Desulfobacteria; order Desulfobacterales; family Desulfobacteraceae; genus Desulfotignum. Next base: position 3,715 of record JBFLKI010000265.1, read on the forward strand.
GGAGGTCACCAGATTGACAAATTTCTGGTTTTCACCACACCAGTAGGGAATATTGATCAGGTCCGCCGCCGGGGCAAAGGGGGCGAAATTGGAAATGGAATGCTGGGCCGCTTGAATGGTGCCGGCCTGGACCTTCTGGACCAGAGCGCTGCCCGCACCCAGCTGACCTGCCGGGGCAAGTTTGACATACACCTGGCCGTTGGTGAAGTTCTGGACGTTTTCCTTCATATCCAGCTGCATGATGGGATAGGTCCTGGAAGCCCCC
>JBFLKI010000039.1:0-3440 GCA_040883135.1 Desulfotignum sp.
CCCTTGTGTTCGATAATGGTCATGATATCGCTTAAAATCTGACAGGGATGGAACGAATCGGTCAAGGCATTGATCACCGGAATGGACGAGGCTGCGGCAAACGTTTCCACCAGGGCATGGTCAAAGGTCCGCATGGCCAGACAGTCGATGTACCGGGACAACACCCTTGCCGTGTCTTCGGCCGGCTCGTTTCTGGAGATCTGGGTATCCTGGGTGCTCATGTAAACAGGATGCCCTCCCAGCTGAATCATGGCGGTTTCAAAAGCGACCCGGGTCCGGGTGGATTTTTTGTCAAAAATCAGGCCCAGGGTCTTCCCGGTGAGCACCCGGTCATGAATGCCCTGGGCATAGCGTTTTTTCAGCTGCAGCGCCCGGTCGAACAAATCTTCAAAATCCGTTTTTTCCAGATCCAGCAGTGACAACAGGTCTTTTTTCACACCGACTCTCTCCTTTAATGGTTTATAACAGGCTGTCCAGCACCGACACCAGCCGGTCGATATCCGGGGTCTCCACAATCAGCGGCGGTGCGAACCGCAGGATTTTATCCTGAATCGCATTGATAATAAACCCTTTTTTGAAACACGCGGCAGCCAGGTCCCCAGCCCCGTCCCCGACTTCCATGCCCAGCAGCAGCCCTTTGCCCCGGACATCGGTGACACGGGGATGACGTGTCTGGAGTGTTTCAAGCTGTGCCTTGAAATAGCGTTCCTTCTCACGCACCCCGGCCAGAAACCCGGGATCGGAAATCAATTTCAGGGTCCTGAGGCCGGCGGCCGCGGCCAGGGGCGTGCCCCCGAAGGTGGATCCGTGGCTGCCCGGTTCAAACCCTTTGGCCGCCTCTTCCGTGGCCAGCATGGCCCCGATGGGGACCCCGTTGCCCAGGGCCTTGGCCAGGGTCATGATATCCGGGGTCACCCCATATCCCTGGTGGGCGAACAAGGTGCCGCACCGGCCCATGCCGGTCTGGATCTCGTCAAAAATCAGCAGGGTGCCGGTCTGATCGCACAATTGTCTGACCTGTGCCAGATAGTCAGGGTCCGCCGGGATCACCCCGCCCTCCCCCTGGACCGGTTCCATCATTACCGCACACACCGTGTCATCCAGCGCCTGTTCCAGGGCGGTCAGATCATTGAACGGCACATGGGAAAACCCGGGTACCAGCGGATAAAACCCCTGCTTGACCTTGTCCTGGCCCGTGGCGGTCAATGTCGCCAGGGTCCGGCCATGAAAGGAACCGGTCATGGTGATGATCCGGGACCGGTTTGTGTTGCCCCGGTGCTGAAAATACCGGCGGGCCAGCTTGATGGCCGCTTCATTGGCCTCGGCCCCGGAATTGCCGAAGAACACGCGGTCGGCAAAGCTGTTTTCCGCCAGGGCCTGGGCCAGGTCCGCCTGGGGCCGGGTGTAAAACAAATTGGACACATGCACCAGCCGGCCGGCCTGATCCTGAATGGCGGCCGTCACTTCCGGATGGCAGTGGCCTAAGCTGCACACGGCAATCCCGGCCAGAAAATCGGTGAACACCCGCCCGTCCTCGTCGGTCAGGTACATGCCGCTGCCGCTGACAAACGCCTTTCCCTGACGGGCATACGTGGCGCACACAAACCTATCGGTTTTTTCCAGGGTATCCATATCTATCCTTTTTTTATTGTCTTCAATCCACAACCACCTGGGTGCCGATACCGGAATCGGTGAACAGTTCCAGCAGCACGGCATGGGGAATCCTGCCGTTGATGATATGGGTTTTCTTTACCCCGTCCTTCAACGCATTCAGGGCGCATTCCACCTTGGGAATCATGCCCCCCTTGATCTGCTTGTCCCGGATCATCTGCCTGATGCGCTGATCATCGATGGAAGACACCAGCGCATTGTCTTCATCCAGGACCCCGTCCACATCCGTGAGCAGAATCAGGCGCTCCGCTGAAAGAGATGCGGCGATCCTGGATGCCACCACATCCGCGTTGATGTTGTAGGTTTCCCCGTCCCTGCCCACACCTACCGGCGCGATAATGGGAATGAACCCTCTGGCGGTCAGCGTATGGATGATCTCCGGATTTACGGATTTCACATCCCCCACCATGCCCGGATCAATGATCTCCGGGGGTTTTTCCCGGTCATCCTGCACATAGATCTTCATCTTTTCCGCCAGGATCAGGTTCCCGTCCTTGCCGGTGAGGCCCACGGCCCGCCCCCCTTCCTGGTTGATCCGGGCCACGATATCCTTGTTCACCTTGCCGCCCAGCACCATTTCCACCACATCCATGGTGGCGTCATCCGTGTACCGCATCCCTCTGATAAAGGTGGAGGTGATGCCCATGGCAGACAGGACCTTGCTGATCTGGGGGCCGCCGCCGTGCACCACCACCGGGTTGATGCCGATATACTTGAGCAGCGTGATGTCATTGGCAAAATCCCGCTTGAGCTTGTCATCCACCATGGCATGGCCCCCGTATTTGATGACAATGGTTTTGGTGGAAAAATGCTGGATATACGGCAGGGCTTCCACCAGAATATCCGCCACATTGCGGTCGTCACCCGCGGAATGCTTCATAATATATACCTGCTCAAATCCTGGTTTCCCACAATGCCCATGAGCTGGGCCTCCACAAATGCCGCATCGATCGTGATTTTAGGATCATCCACATCCGGGGCGGCAAACAGAATCTCTTCCAGCAGTTTTTCCATCAACGTGTGCAGGCGCCGGGCCCCGATGTTTTCCGTGGCCGCGTTCACCTCCACGGCAATGGCCGCGATCTTTTCCACGGCATCCTGGGTAAAGGTGATATCCACCCCTTCGGTCCGCAGCAGCGCGATATACTGAAGCACCAGGGCGTTTTTGGGTTCGGTCAGGATCCGGACAAACTCGTTTGCCCCCAGTGAACTCAGCTCCACCCGGATGGGAAACCGGCCCTGGAGTTCGGGGATCAGGTCCGACGGCTTGGACACATGAAATGCGCCTGAGGCGATGAACAGAATATGATCGGTTTTCACGATCCCGTATTTGGTGGGCACGGAACTGCCCTCCACGATCGGCAGCAGGTCCCGCTGCACCCCTTCCTTGGACACTTCCGGCCCGTGGCTTTTTTCCTGGCCTGCAATCTTGTCGATCTCATCGATGAAAATGATGCCGGACTGCTCCACCATGGCCACGGCATCGGACTTGACCCGTTCCATGTCCACCAGATGGGCGGCTTCCTCCTGGGTGAGGATCTTGAGGGCCTCCTTGACACTGACTTTTCTGCGTTTGGTGGATTTGGGCATGAAATTGCCCAGCATGTCCTTGACATTGATGCCCATCTCCTCGATCCCGGAGTTGGAAAAGATTTCCACCATGGGGGAGGATTGGTCCGGCACATCCAGGTCCACCTGCCGGGAATCCAGTTTTCCATTCCTGAGCATGGTCCGCAGTTTTTCCCGGGTCCCGGCACCGGTGTCCGCGG
>JBFLKI010000266.1:0-17768 GCA_040883135.1 Desulfotignum sp.
CTGAACCGTCTGGCAGAGCAGCTCATGTCACAGGACGCGGCAGAACACCCGGATGTTTTTCTCAAAGATACCGTCTTTGCCGGGCTTATGGCACGCTATCCGGATCTTAGCAGCCAGGTTGATTTTCCAAAGGTGCTGCCCCTTAGAATCGAGCCGCGCAAGGCCCTTTACAGCACCTGGTATGAAATGTTTCCCCGCTCCTGTGCCGATGATGATCCAACCCGTCATGGTACGTTCAAAGACTGTATCAGAAGGCTGCCTTATATTGCAGAGATGGGATTTGATGTGCTGTATCTGCCGCCGATCCATCCCATCGGACAAACTTACAGAAAAGGAAAAAACAATACAATTTCAGCTGCTCCGGGTGACCCCGGCAGCCCCTGGGCCATTGGGGCCGAAGCGGGGGGACACAAGGCCATCCATCCGAAACTGGGGACCCTGCCGGATTTCAGGGAGCTTCTGGCCCGGGCCAAAGAGCATGGCATTGACATTGCCCTGGATATGGCGTTTCAATGCAGCCCGGACCATCCCTATGTTACGGACTATCCTGAATGGTTTCACAAACGTCCCGACGGCACGATTCAGTATGCAGAAAATCCCCCCAAAAAATACCAGGACATTTACCCTTTTGCGTTTGATTCCGTCCATTATGAGAGCCTGCGCCGGGAGCTGCTGGATGTTGTTCAATACTGGATTGACCAGGGTGTCCGGATTTTCAGGGTCGACAATCCCCACACCAAACCCCTGCGGTTCTGGGAATGGCTCATCGAGGAATGCAAAAAAGTGTACCCGGAAACGATCTTTCTGGCCGAGGCATTCACCCGGCCCAAAACCATGTACCGGCTTGCCAAGGGCGGCTTCACCCAGTCCTATACCTATTTTACCTGGCGCAATCTGAAATGGGAAATTGAGCAGTATTTTGAAATTTTGACACAGACCAATATAAAAGAGTTTTTCTGGCCCAACCTGTGGCCCAATACCCCGGATATCCTGCCGGAATTTCTGCAGCTGGGCGGCCGACCGGCATTTATCCTCCGCCTGATGCTGGCTGCCACTCTTTCATCCAGCTACGGTATTTATGGACCGGCCTTTGAGCTGTGTGTGAACCAGCCCCTTGATCCCGGGGGTGAGGAATATATGGGTTCGGAAAAATTTGAGATCGCCCACTGGGACCTGGAAGCGTCCCATACCATCCGGCCGTTTATCACCAGAATCAACCGGATCAGGCGTGAAAATCCCGCCCTGCAGCAGACCCGGAACCTGATGTTCCACCCGGTGGATAAGGAAGAAATCCTGTGCTTCAGCAAATATACAGATGATTTTTCCAACATCATTTTTGTGGCAGCCAACCTTGATCCCCATCACACCCACAGCGCCTGGGTGCGGCTGCCCTTTGAACAAATGGGTGTGCCGGTTGAAAAAAGCTTTCAGATGCATGATCTGGTAAGCGATGCCAGGTACCTGTGGCATGAGGGATACAACTATCTGGAAATCGATCCCGGCGTGTTGCCGGTACAGGTTTTCCGCATCCGGCGGCGAATGCGCACGGAAAATGATTTTGATTATTTCATGTAACAAGACACAAAGGACAGCAATGTTATGGCAAAACGCAGACCGCAACCGCAAAATGATCCATTATGGTACAAAGATGCCGTTATTTATCAGCTCCATATCAAGACCTTTTATGACAGCAATGGGGATGGCATCGGTGACTTTAAGGGCCTTACCGAGAAACTGGGTTATCTGCAGGAACTGGGTGTCACCGCCCTGTGGCTGCTGCCCTTTTACCCTTCCCCCCTGAAAGATGATGGATACGACATCGCTGATTTCAAGGCCATCAACCCGGCATACGGTACCCTGGCAGATTTCAAGGCCTTTATGCGGGCGGCACGCAAACACAACATGAAAGTGATCACAGAACTTGTGATCAACCACACATCCGACCAGCATCCCTGGTTTCAGCGGTCCCGCCGGTCAAAACCGGGCAGTGCCTGGCGAAATTTTTATGTGTGGAGCGATACCCCTGAAAAATACACGGATGCCCGTATTATTTTTCAGGATTTTGAGAGCAGCAACTGGACCTGGGATCCGGTGGCCAAAGCCTATTTCTGGCACCGGTTCTACTCCCACCAGCCAGATCTCAACTTCGACAACCCCAAGGTGCATGAAGCGATCTTCAAGGCTTTGGATTTCTGGATGGACATGGGGGTGGACGGCCTGCGGCTCGATGCCATTCCCTACCTCTACGAGCGGGAAGGCACCAACTGCGAAAACCTGCCTGAAACCCATGTGTTTCTCAAAAAACTGCGGCAGCGCATGGATGAAAAATACCAGGGCAGGATGTTTCTGGCCGAAGCCAACCAGTGGTCTGAGGATGCGGTGCAATATTTCGGAGACGGTGATGAATGCCATATGAGTTTTCATTTTCCTTTGATGCCCAGGCTCTACATGGCAGTACACATGGAAAGCCGGTTTCCGGTCACTGAAATCCTTGACACCACGCCGGCTATTCCGGAATCCTGTCAATGGGCCATTTTTTTGCGGAACCACGATGAACTGACCCTGGAAATGGTCACGGATGAAGAACGTGATTACATGTACCGGGCCTATGCCAGGGATGCGCGCATGCGCCTGAACCTGGGCATCCGGCGGCGCCTGGCTCCGCTCATGGGCAACCACCGCCGCCGGATCGAACTGATGTATGCGTTGCTGCTCTGCCTGCCCGGCACCCCCATCCTGTATTACGGGGATGAGATCGGTATGGGGGACAATATCTACCTGGGTGACAGAAACGGGGTAAGAACCCCCATGCAGTGGAGCCCGGACCGGAATGCCGGCTTTTCCCGGTGCAATCCCCACCAGCTGTATCTGCCGGTGATCACCGATCCTGAATACCATTTCGGGGTGCTCAACGTCGAAGCCCAGAAGCACAACCGCCATTCCCTTTTCTGGTGGATACGGCGGCTGCTCACACTGCGCAGCCGCATACCTGCTTTCAGCAGGGGGGGGCTGATATTTCTGGAACCGGAAAATCCCAAAATTCTGGCCTTTATCCGCCGGCATGAAAACCAGTCTGTACTGGTGGTGGTCAATCTCTCACGGTTTGTACAGTATGCTGAACTGGATATGCAGGGGCATGAAGGAAAAATTCCAGTGGAAATATTCGGTAACACCCCTTTCCCGGGTATCACAGATGCTCCGTATTTTCTCACCCTGGGACCCCACGGTTTTTTCTGGTTTCTGCTCACGACTCCTGCTGAGGCGGATACGGATGCGGATACGGATGCCGAATTGCCGGTATTCGAGGTGCGCACACGATGGGAGGAGGTGATGCAGGGGGACCTGTGCAGACGTCTTGAGAAACATCTGCGGTCCTATATCGCGAAATGCCGGTGGTTTGGCGCCAAGAATAGCCGCATCAAGTCCCTTGCACTGGGTGATCAGGTGTCTGTGGGCAACCATGTTCGGGCAGGTTATATGCTCCTGGTAACTCTGGGCTACACAGACGGGAACGATGAAACCTATATCCTGCCGGTCACATATCTGCCCACAGCAGACGGCGCAGCTGTCATGGAGAACCATCCCCAGGCGGTCATGGCACAGATAAAAATGACATCCAAAGGAGAGGAAGGGTTTCTTGTGGATGGTCTTTTTCATCCGGAGTTCTGCCATGTGCTTTTGGAAATGATCAACCGCAGGCAAACCGCCAAAGGCAGCAAAGGCCGGTTAACGGCAACGCCTGCCTCTGGGTTTAAACGCATGTACAATGCCCTGAGCCTGCCGATGGAAAACAGGGTGATAAGCACGGAACAGAGCAACACCTCCATCATTTACGGGCATCAATTTATTCTCAAGCTGTTTCGCCGCCTGCAGGAAGGAACCAATCCCGATCTGGAGATATCGCGGTTTCTGGCTGGCAGGGGGTTTGCCGGTCTGCCAGGCCTTTCCGGGTTTCTGGAATACACCCGCCAGGATGAAGAACCCTGTACTGTGGCTATTCTCCAGGAGTATGTGGGCAACCAAGGTGATGCCTGGGCCTATACCGTGAGCAGCCTGTCCGGATTTTTTGAACGGGTGATGGAGACCCGGGAAGATATCTCGGTTTCTCTGCCCCGCAAAAGCCTGCTGGAATTAAGCCGGATTCCCATTCCCCCTGACATTGAAGCCCAGATCGGATATTACCTGGAATCTGCTGTTCTGCTGGCCCGGCGCACGGCCCAGATGCATGCGGCATTGGCATCGGCATCACAAGATCCTTTGTTTACACCTGAGCCGTTTTCCAAACTTTACCAGCGCGCTCTTTTCCAGTCCATGAGTTCCATGACCGGCAGGATACTGGGACAGCTTGAAAAACGCATCAAGGCCCGGAAAAATCCATTGCCTGAAAACATTCAGGCAGCCGCAAAACAGATACTGGACCGCAGGCAGGAGATTATTGACCGCTTCAGGGCGCTCACAGACCGAAAAATCAGCGCCATGCGGGTGCGGTGTCATGGTGATTTTCACCTGGGCCAGATTTTAAACACCGGCCAGGATTTTGTGATCATCGACTTTGAAGGAGAACCGGTCCGGCCTGTGAGTGAGCGGCGCATCAAACGGTCTCCCCTCCGGGATGTGGCAGGGCTTTTGCGCTCATTTCACTATGCCTGTTATGTGGCCCTCCAGGCCGAGGAAGCCAGGGGGATGTTCCATCCTGAATTGCGCGGGACCATGACGGCCAAGGCAGAGGAATGGCGGATGTGGGTGAGTGCCAAATACCTGGGTGAATATCTGGCCAGAACTGCGGATGCCGGTTTTCTTCCTGACACCCATGAGGAGATCAGAATGCTGCTGCATGCCTATCTCATGGAAAAGGCGGTGTATGAACTCGGCTATGAAATGAACAACCGCCCCGACTGGATCAATATCCCCCTCACAGGCATTGAACAATTATTAAATGAAACCTGATATATATGGAGGCAATATGCCTGACCACGATCACACCACCCTGAACCAGGAAAAAACGAAACCCGGCGATATCAGCCTGTTGAGTGAAGATGACCTGTTTTTGTTCAATGAAGGCAGCCATTTTTGCCTGTATGACAAACTGGGTGCCCACCCCATGAAAGTTGGCAATCAGGATGGATTCTATTTTGCCGTGTGGGCCCCCAATGCCAAGGCGGTTTTTGTCATGGGATCCTTCAACGACTGGCACACTACCCAGCACCCGCTGACACCCCGGGCAAATTCAGGTATATGGGAAGGGTTTATCCCCGGTATCCGGCCGGGCACCCTTTACAAATACCATATCCGTTCCACACAGAAACAATACCAGGTGGACAAAACCGACCCGTTCGCATTTTTCACCGAATTATCCCCCCAGACCGCTTCTGTGACATGGGATCTGGCATATGAATGGTCCGATGACACCTGGATGGAAAACCGCAGCAATGTCAACGTGAGATCTTCACCCATGGCGGTTTATGAGATGCATCTGGGTTCCTGGATCCGGATACCTGAAGAAAACAACCGGTTTGCAACCTATCGGGAACTGGCTGAAAAACTGCCGGATTATCTTTTAAAGATGGGATTTACCCATGTGGAATTTCTGCCGGTAATGGAACATCCCTTTTACGGCAGCTGGGGATATCAGTGCCTGGGCTATTTTGCCCCCAGCAGCCGTTTTGGTACGCCCCAGGATTTTATGGGTCTGGTGGACTGCCTGCACCAGAAAAATATCGGTGTAATTCTGGACTGGGTGCCCTCCCATTTTCCCAGTGATGAGCACGGCCTGGGGTATTTTGACGGCACCCATCTGTTTGAACACGAAGACCCGCGCAAGGGGTTTCATCCTGACTGGAAAAGCCTGATTTTCAACTATGGCCGCAATGAAGTCGTCAGCTATCTCATCAGCAGTGCCATGTTCTGGCTGGGAAAATACCATGTTGACGGTTTCCGGGTGGATGCGGTTGCTTCGATGCTCTATCTGGACTATTCCCGGAAATCAGGTGAATGGGAGCCCAACATATACGGGGGGCGGGAAAACCTGGAAGCGGTTGCCTTTCTCAAGCGGTTCAACGAGGTGGTCCATGACAATCACCCCCATGCAGTAACCATTGCCGAGGAATCCACTGACTGGCCTATGGTGTCCAGACCGTCTCACCTCGGGGGACTGGGGTTTGACATGAAATGGGACATGGGATGGATGCATGACACCCTGGCGTATATGTCCAAGGACCCCATTCACCGTACCTTTCATCACGACAAACTGACATTCCGGATGATATACGCCTTCAATGAAAACTATGTGCTCCCTTTGTCCCACGATGAGGTGGTCCACGGCAAAGGGTCTTTGCTGGGTAAAATGCCCGGAGATGAATGGCAGAAGTTTGCCAATCTGCGCCTGCTTTTTGGATACATGTATGGACAGCCGGCCAAAAAACTCGTTTTCATGGGGGGGGAGATCGGCCAGAGCCGGGAATGGAACCATGACAGCAGCCTGGACTGGCACCTGCTGGAAAATCCGTTCAACAAGGGGCTTCAGCGCTGGATCGAAGATCTGAACCAGTTTTACCGGCGCACCCCTGCCATGCATGCCGATGATTTTTCCCGGCAGGGATTTCAGTGGATCGACTGCAATGATGTGCAGCAGTCCACCCTCACCTTTTTGCGCAAAGACGGGAAAGCAAAGGAAGAGATTATTGCGGTGTGTAATTTTACGCCCATACCCCGTCCCAATTACCGGGTGGGGGTTTCTGCAGATGGGTTCTGGAAAGAGTGTCTCAACAGCGATGCCAAAGAATACGGGGGCAGCAACCAGGGCAGCCTGGGACAAATTGAAGCCTCCCCGGTACCGGCCCACGGGTTCTCGTTTTCCCTGAACATCGTGCTGCCGCCCCTGGCGGTTGTTTTCCTGCAGAAAATGGCACCTGAACCGGTTTCCACAAAACACAATTCAACCCTGGAGTAAGAAACAAAAACCAATGAAAGCATTAATTCTGACCAATGAGTATCCCCCCCATATTTACGGCGGGGCCGGAGTCCATGTGGACCATCTGGTCCGGGAAATGACAGCCCTGTCGTCCGGCACAGACAGGTTCGATGTCCTGTGTTTCGGGGACCAGAACCGGTCTGATCCCCATCTGCGGGTATCAGGTGTGCCAGAAATATCTTCTGCGGTATCCGGGCTGCAGCGGCCCAAACTGGGCGACACCCTGCTGCGCAATGCCGTCATGACCGGTACTGCGAGTAAGGCTGATGTGATCCACTGCCACACCTGGTACACCTATATGGCCGGGTGTCTGCTCAGAGAAATCCTTAGAGCCCCCCTGGTTGTCACCACCCATTCCCTTGAGCCCCACCGTCCCTGGAAAAAAGACCAGCTCGGTGACAGCTACCATGCCACCTGCTGGCTGGAAAAAACAGCCATGGAAAATGCAGACGGTATCATCGCCGTATCTGAAACAATGAAACAGAACGTGATGGATTTGTACCAGATTCATCCTGAAAAGATCCGTGTTATCTACAACGGGGTGGATACCCGGTTTTTTTGTGAGACATCCCGGCCGGAAACACTCAGGTCCTACGGCATTGATCCGGACAAACCCTATATTCTTTTTGTGGGCAGGATTACCCGTCAGAAGGGGATCATGCATCTGATCCGGGCCATTGACAAGGTGGACCCAAAGGTACAGACAGTGCTGTGTGCCAGTGCCCCTGATACCAGGGAAATTGCACAGGAAATGGAAACCCGGGTAAAAAGCGCCAGGCAGGAAACAGGCAGAGAGATCCTCTGGATTTCAGAAACAATCCCTTTGCAGGATCTGCCGGCCCTTTACAGTCATGCCGCTGTTTTTGTATGCCCTTCTGTGTATGAACCCTTCGGCATCATCAACCTTGAGGCCGGGGCCTGCAATACACCGGTGGTGGCGGCGGCGGTCGGGGGGATTCCTGAAGTGGTGGTCCATGAGGAAACCGGGCTTCTGGTTCCATTTGCGGCAAAACAGGATGCAGAACCTGAAAGGCCGGAAAAATTTGCCGCAGATCTGGCAGCGGCCATCAACTCCCTGGTTCGGTCACCGGAAAAAAAGGCCCAAATGGGTGCGGCAGCCCGCAAAAGAATCGAAAAACAGTTTTCATGGACCAGCATTGCCCGGCAGACATTGGATTTTTATCAGCATCTGATCACCCGGAAGTCAGCCGGATGACCCCCCGGCACCGGCGGAGGCAATTACATTGACAAAGTGGAGAAAGCAACGGCCGGTAACCACTGTATTCAGGATTTCAGGTGCAAAGACATCGAACCTGAAAATGAATTCGGCGAACCGGACCGTTTTATAGACAGGATAGGGGGAAAAATATCAAAAACGCTCTGAACCGATACTGGCATTTCGGGTACGGTATTTTCCGGATTTCGGTCAGGGAATTTGTCCGGGACCGGTGCGGCCTTCAGGCATCGGCCTTGACCCTGTATACCCTGTTGTCCATAGTCCCGATCATGGCCATGGCATTCGGTATTGCCAAAGGATTCGGTTTCCAGAAATATCTTGAAACCCGGATAATGTATTTGTTCGCCGGCCAGGAACAGGTTATCCAGAATGTTCTGGCCTTTTCCATCAATCTGCTGGAAAGAACCAAAGGCGGCCTCATGGCGGTGCTCGGCATCATTTTTTTGATGTATGCGGTGATAAAGATGATGGGCCACACAGAAGATACATTCAACAGGATCTGGCGGGTCAGCGGCAATCGTTTTCTGATCCGCAAAATAACCGATTATATCACTATTGCCATGGCTGCCGGGCTGCTGGCGATTTTTTCAGGCAGTGCCACTATTTTTATTGCCGGTTACCTGGAAAAATTCATGGCCATCCTCAATGTTCCAGTCAGCCTGGGCCGTCTGATTTCTTTTGGGGTGAATATACTTCCTTTTTTGACTGTCTGGATAATATTCACCTTTTTTTATATGTTTATTCCCAATAAACATGTGACTGTCCGTGCGGCTCTGGCCGGAGGCGTCATTGCCGGCACCATTTTTCAGCTGGCCCAGATAGCCTATGTGCAATTCCAGGTGGGGGTCTCGACCTATAATGCCATTTACGGCAGTTTTGCAGCCATACCTTTGTTTTTGTTGTGGCTGAAGGCTTCCTGGACCATTGTGCTGTTCGGCGCTGAGATCTCCTTTGTCTGGGAAAATTTCGATAGGCTTCAGACAGATGATCCGGAATACGAGCAGATCAGTATCCGGGTGAAAAAACTGATCATCCTCAGGATAGCGGTCTTTTGCGTGAACCGGTTTGTCCAGGGCAGGGCACCGGTGACATCCTTATCCGTTGCCGCCCATCTGAACCTGTCTGCGGATATTGCAGCGGTTTTCATGGAAAAGCTGGTACACAGTCGCATTCTTTTTAAAGTGAGTGACCCTGAACCCGGGTTTACCCCGGCCCGGGACATTGAAAGTCTGACGGTCATGGATGTCGTGACAGCCTTTGAAAATATGGGAAAAAATGATCTGTATCTGGGCGATACCCTGGAGATGACGTCGCTGGAACAGGGCCTGGAAACATTTGCAGAAGCTGCCAGGCAGTCTTCCGGGGAGCGGTTGCTCAAAGACGTCTGATTGTTGACATCCTGCAGCGGCCGTAGGCAGCGGTAACATTTTTGAGCCACCCGGCATGCTGTTTTGTCAAGCGGCCTTTTGGCAGCCGCCATTGCCAGTTGCCCTGTGTGCCGCCCGGCTGGTTCAGGCGGGCATCCGGACCTAAGCCCAGAATGTCCTGGAGGGGGATGATCACTGTATCGGCCACAGACATCATGGCCAGACGGATCATTTGCCAGTGTATGTTTTCCTTGGAGACATGGCTGCCCAGGTAGCGCTGCAAACGGGTTCTTGCCTGTTTGTCAAGTTCCTGTTCAAACCAGCCCCGGATCGTGTTGTTGTCATGGGTGCCGGTGTAAACTATACAGCCCCGGATATGGTGATGAGGCAGAAATGAACTGTGGGGAAAATCGTCGCCAAAGGCGAACTGCAGCACCCGCATGCCGGGCAGTTGAAATCTGCGCATGCATTCACGCACATCAGGGGTGATGGTGCCCAGATCTTCGGCGATAACCGGCAGCCGCCCGAACCGCATGGTCAGGGTGGTGAAAAAATCATTTGAGGGCACGTTCATCCATTGTCCGTCAACAGCGGTCTTTGCCGAAGCCGCCACTTCCCAGTATGCCACCAGACCCCTGAAATGGTCGATGCGCACCACGTCGAACATCTCAAAGTTGTGTGCAAACCGATTCAGCCACCAGATGTAATCGTTTTTCCGAAGATATTGCCAGTCGTACACCGGATGGCCCCAGAGCTGACCGGTGTCACTGAAATAATCCGGGGGGACCCCCGACACTTTTGCCGGTGATTTGTTTTCATCCAGTTTGTAGTGCTGAGGGAATTGCCAGACATCCGCGCTGTCATACGGCAGATAGATGGGAAGATCTCCGTAAAGGCGGATACTTCGGGCATTGCAGTAATCTTTGAGTGCCTGCCATTGACGGAAAAACAAACACTGTACAAATTTATGAAATCTGATCTGTCTGGCCAGCCTGTTCTGTATCTGTGTCAGGGCATCCGGATGACGGTCGCGTAAGGGTTCCGGCCATTGCTGCCAGCCGGCCTGGTCAAAATGTTCTTTGACTGCCAAATAGGTTGCATAATCTTCCAGCCAGGTTTTTTGCCGGGCGCAGAACCGGTCAAACCCTGCAAGGATTTTCCCCTGTTTCTCCAGGCGGTCAAAAGCCAGTTGAAAAAGAGAGTGCTTGTGTTCTGCAACCGCTGGATAGTCCACGCGGATATCGGAAAATGGCTGTTGGGGAAGCGTTTCGTCCACAGACAGCATACCGGCGCGTACAAGAAAATGCGGGCTTATCAGCAACGGGTTGCCTGCAAATGCGGACGGGCTGCTGTAGGGAGAACCGCTTTGGGGGTCAACAGAATTCAGCGGCAGCACCTGCCAGATCTGCTGGCCTGTTGATGATAGAAAATCGGCAAACCCATAGGCTGCGGGTCCCAGATCACCGATACCGTACCGGCCGGGAAGACTGCTTATGGGCATCAGGATACCGTTTGTACGGATGGTCATGGATACTCCTTTATGACCCGGCCATTTTTTTTGCCCATATGTCATATTGTGATTCAGGCACTACCAGGGACAGTGCCCCAAATTTGGCTGGGTTGTGTATGGGCGTCAATTCCACTTTCAGAGGGGGGATCAGCATGTTGCTGCCCCTGGTTCGGTCGGCCACGTTTTTTGCAATATTGTCCACGTGCCAGGGGTTTAACCGGGCCACACTTTCTCCGATGCCGATACGCTGCAGACCAAACAGCTGGGCAATGGCCATGGCAGCATCGGCGGTTACTTGCGCTGCAAGGTCTTCAATAAAAACAGCCAGCCCGTCTGCATTGTTTTTTGCATAATCCATAACGGTTTTCGCATCCGGCCGAACATGGTCTCTGAGCCTGGAGGCTGCCACCAGACAAGTCAGATCAGGGACATTGCCCTGCCGGTCCAGACAGGATGAGATGTTTTTCAGAACCGGATCACCCGTGAGTGACAGCAATATCCGGGCACAATTGGAAATACCCCTGCCTGATGCATAGTTTTCCGCACATGGGGTGGGGTGTCCTGCTGTACAGTCACATGACTGCCACAACGCTTTCGGCATAAAGCCAACCGGAATATGGCCGATCTCCGCCGGTAGGTCACAGCCTGGAATGCCGCATCCAAAACCGGTTCCCAGGATACAGTAAGCGGTTTCTTCCGGATCAATGCCATGGGCCACCTTATAGTAAATGCCCTGGGCCGTGGCTGCGGCAGTCCCGTCATTGGCCGCTGTAACCAGGTTGTCCGCGCCTGTTTTCATGACCAAAATACCCGGTTTGGCCGTGTCCGGATAAGCGGCAAACCGCATGGGTGTGTTGCCGCCGGTGATCAATATGCCGCCGTCCTGTATCCAGGTTTTTCCGCACAGACTGACACCTTTGCCAGCAACATCAATCCTGCCGATTTCTTTACCCGCTTCTTTTAAAAATTGTGATTCACACGCTGCGATGTAGGTGGATACCCTTTCTTTTTGGGACTTGTCCGTCAAAATGGTATCAATCAGAATTTCATCATTGCCGCCGGCAAATTTTTTCCCGGTTTTTTTGAAAGGGCTGTCATATCGTTTTTCATACCGGAAGGTGCCATCTTCGGTCGCCAGCAGAAAATCCAGCTTTGTGCCCCCAAGATCAATTCCCAACAAATCGGGCATTACACCTCCTGATGTAAAGAATTTGCGCTGCAACCATCAGTGTATTGCATAGAACCGGCATCTTTGGTCAGCTCCTTTCCTTTTTACGGTTATGTATATAAATCTATCAAAGGGGTATCAAAAAATTTCTGAGGATCATACCTAAAAATTCTTTATCTGCTGGGCTGTTTCAGCAACCTGTGCCTTTTCTTGTTCTTCCAAGGTTATCAGTTGACGGAAAAATTCCTTGACCGGTTCGGGTATCCCGCTCTTTTGAATCATTTTGTCGTAAAATCTGATCAGGTTGTCATCCAGTTCAAATACCTGCTGCACCATGCTGTCGATATCCTGGTTCGGATCTGCCAGTTGTTTTTCAGGCAGAACAGTTTCAGTGAAAGGGACAAACTGGATCCAGGTTTTGGAGATGATGTCCCGATCTTTTTCATGAATGGTTTCAAACACAGTATGAATATTTTTTTTGTGACGGCTGATATAGTCTATCAGCATTTGCAGCCGTTCGGAATCCACCGTATCCCGGTATTTGAGGAAATAATCGTGCAACTGTTGATGATAGGTCTCAAGAAAATCGATAACTTCTGCCACGGTTTTATAGGTTTGCATAATAGATACTCCGGGTGATGGGGTAATACAACGCATCCATCGGTGGGCCAGATCGAACTCTGAGATTCGTGTGTCATCAGTGCCTGGCAGAGTTGAAATGGAAACCGCCATGCATTTACAGGCGGGTTTTAATGATCATTAGATCCATCAGACAAAGCGCGTTTGCGATGTCTTGTTCATCTATATAAATGCCGGTGTCTGTATACGGGGTTTCCTTATCAAAAGATCTTTGGGTGGCGGGTACCAAGGTGTTTTCTGTCCCATCGCTTGTCAACATGGTATCTTTTCCCATGACACCCTCCCCGTAATATCTTTTAATCCCGGATTCTAAACCGGTATTCATATCATAGCCCGGCCGGGAGAGATGCACCATGAGGGAAATCATGTATTTTCGCGTCGTTTTTTCTGTATTGAGCCTTTAAAAGCCGTGCCGGTTGTTCACGTATACAGACCGGGCAATGGAAAAATACAAACTTTCCTGCATTGTTGAAAACACACATTCATTTACAATAGAAAAGATAACCACATTATCGCCGGGAATATGCCGGGAAAGGATAAAAAATGAGCAAGATAGCGGTCATAATAGATGATTGGTTTGAAGATTCAGAATACACTGAACCTGTAAGCGTGTTCAGGGAAAAAGGGCATGACATTATCCATGTCGGCCTTGAAAAGGGAAAAACCGTAAAAGGCAAAAAACAGCAAACGCCGGTGGTGATTGACCAAACCGTTAACCAGACGGGTGCAGACCATTTTGATGCACTTCTCATCCCGGGCGGTTATTCACCGGATCAGCTGCGTGCCCACCCCGGTGCTGTGGCGTTTGCCCGGGATTTCATGGAAAAAGGCAAACCGGTTTTTTCCATCTGCCACGGCCCCCAGCTGCTGATTTCAGCAGATGTGATCCGGGGCAGGACATTGACCGGCTTTACTTCTATTATTCAGGACATCAAAAATGCAGGCGCAACATTTGTCGATGAGGCCGTTGTCACGGACGGCAATCTTGTGACCAGTAGAAATCCCAATGATCTGCCGGGCTTTATTCATGCGGCATTGGAAAAACTGGCTTGAACAAGAAATGTCCAATGATTGGGGCAAAACCCATACCACCGGATTTCATTCATAAAAAGGGAGGCACCCGATGAGTATCGATGTTACCGTCACTATCGGCGGGGAGGCCGGTCAGGGAATACAGACCGTGGGCGATATTATCGCCCGGGTCTGTCACAAGGCTGGTCTGTATCTTCTGGCCATCAATGATTTTGAATCCCGGATAAGGGGCGGACACAGTTTTATGCAGATCCGTATCAGTGACCAGCCGGTGCTGGCCCCTCACCACAAAATTGATCTGTTAATTGCCCTGAACGCGGACACCTGTGATCTGCATAAAAACGAAATGGCGGAAACCGGACTTGTTTTGCTGAATGCTGAAAAAGACGATTCCAAAGAAAACCTGTCTGAAACGGCCCATGAAAAAAATGTCATACCGATCGCTTTTTCGCAAATGGCAAAAGATGCAGGTGGAAAGATCATGACCAACACAGTGGCTGCGGGAGCATGTCTGGCGCTTCTGGGTGCCTCTTTTTCAGCATTTGAAAAAATTCTTGAAGCCATATTCGCAAAAAAAGAAAAAATACTTAAAAATAATATTACCGCCGGTCGCAGCGGATTTGATGCGGTCAAAGATACGGATTTCGACAAAGCCTTTGACTGGCATTCTGATGGTTCGGCCAAAGGCAAACTCCTTTCCGGTTCCCAAGCACTTGCTTTAGGCGCCCTGGCAGCGGACTGCCGGCTGGCCGCATTTTATCCCATGTCACCGGCAACCGGTATCATGATCCATCTGGCTGAATTCATGGATCAGCTGCCCATACTGGTGGAGCAGGCAGAAGATGAAATCAGTGCGGTCAATATGATAATCGGGGCTTCTTATGCAGGTGTCCGGGCTTTGACCGCCACCTCAGGCGGGGGATTTTCCCTCATGGCCGAAGGTCTGGGGCTTGCGGGAATTACCGAAACCCCTGTCGTGATTATCAATTCCCAGCGGCCTGGTCCGGCTACGGGTCTGCCCACCAGAACCGGGCAGGGGGATCTGCTCTTTGTGATCCATGCTTCCCAGGATGAATTCCCCAGATTTGTTTTTGCGCCAGGCTCTGTAAACCAGGCATATGACACCATGATCCGGGCATTTCATCTGTCTGAAAAATACCAGGTGCCGGCAATTATTCTCACGGATCAGTATTTTAATGATTCCCTGTGGATGACAACCCGGAAGATGGCAGTTCCTGAAGAAATTGAACGGTTTGTGACCACCGATGAAAAGATGACGTCTCCTCAGGACTATAAACGGTTTGCGGTCACAGCATCCGGGATTTCTCCCAGAGCGCTGCCCTGCAAAGGCCGGGCACTGGTCTGTGCGACGGCCAACGAACATGATGAAGCAGGCCATATGAGCGAAACAATTGCCGACCGAAACACCATGGTGGAAAAGCGGCAGGCCAAAACAAAAGGTATGACCCGGGAAATGAACGGACCCGAAGGGTATCATGGTGACAGTGAATCACTTCTGGTGGGATGGGGTTCTTCGGACGGAGCCATAAGAGAAGCCGTTGATCTGCTGCGGGCGGAAAATGCCGATGTGGGTGCACTGATATTTTCTGATTTATGGCCGTTTCCCTGGGAAAAAACAGCGGATGCATTGTCTTCGTGCAAACGCTTTATTACCGTGGAACAGAATGCATCCTCCCAGCTGGGCCGGCTGATTCGCCAGCAGACCGGACATTCATTTCATGCATCCCTGCTGCAATATGACGGCCGGCCGTTTACGCCCAACTGGATAGCAGAACATACCAAATCCGTACTGGAGGAAATTTGATGAGTGATACAACACAATACAACAATGATTATGAAAACAAGTGGTGTCCGGGATGCGGCAATTTCGGTATTCTGAATGCCGTAAAAGAATCACTGGCCGACATGAAAATTGCACCGGAAAAAATACTGATGGTTTCCGGGATCGGCCAGGCAGCCAAGACCCCGCATTTTTTACACTGCAATTTTTTCCACGGACTGCACGGGCGGGCACTGCCGGTGGCCACCGGGGCTAAGCTGGCAGACCATGATCTGACTATCCTGGTCAATATGGGAGACGGGGACTGTTATGGTGAAGGCGGGAATCATCTGCTGGCCGCCTTGAGACGAAATATCAACCTTACCCTTCTGGTGCACAACAATATGGTGTACGGACTGACCAAAGGCCAGGCATCCCCTACCTCCCGTCATGGATTTGTCACCAAAGCCCAGCCCCAGGGGGTTGCCTGTCAGGCATCCAATCCCCTGGCACTGGCATTGTCACAGGGAGCGGGATTTGTGGCCCGGGGCTATTGTGGAGAGATAGAGCATTTGAGCCGGTTGATCAGTGCAGGTATCTCCTATCCCGGGTTCAGCCTGATAGATATCTTACAGGTATGTGTATCGTTTAATCACGAGAATACCTATGAATTTTATAATGACCGGGTGTACCAATTGGACAGCAACGCGTATAAAGCCGATGATCTGCACCAGGCCTTAGATTTGACCATGGAATGGGAAGAAAAAATTCCCATCGGCGTAATTTATCAAAAAGAAACCGGCTCCTATACGGATGAACTGGTACCATTGCAGTCAGGACCCTTGTTCAAACAGACATATGATCCAAAAAAGATCCGGAAAGCCATTTCAGCGGCTTGACAACTTTTCCCGCAACCCCCGATGATAAAGGGGTCAGTTTTTTTGAATTTCTCTTTTTTGGCACGGCAGACCGGAAAATTATCCGGTGCTTCGCCTTCCAGTGTGTATCCGAACACCAGACAGACCTGGATGTCATCCAATTCGGGATCTGTGCCATTGTCCACGGCTTTTTTCGCTATTTCAAACAATTTAGTGTGGTTTTTTTTCTGTTTTATAGGAGCATTCAAAACTGCGATACGCACTTTTCCCCGCCTGCAGTTCTGCGGTGTCCATATACACCGGATACATCTCTTCAATTTCAAAGGTTTCACCGTCAATGGCCATGCTACGGATCTCCGATCAATATGGAAAATTTTCCGGTTTTGCCGTCCGGATCAGTGATGATCCTGGCAATACCAAACATTCTTCCGTTTTCAGAACGGTCATCCAAGGCGGTCAGCGCGATTTGACGGTCGTAATCGATCTGGGTCAATCGGGCCAGCATGGCTGGAGAGATCTCTTTTATGGTGCTGAAAAACCGATGATAAATACTCGTTTGTGACAGTTCCTTGAAAAGAGACGCATCTTCCGGCTTTACGGGACGGGTAAAAATGTTTTTGCCGTCATCAGATTTTCATGGAATTCATATTCATTCGGATACGTGCTGATGACCAGATGAATTGGAGAGGATTTGGCTGTGTCTTCAAGCCGAATACGGGCATCGACAGCCCGGGGAAATCCGTTTTTGACAATCACAGGGTTCATGTCGAGTTCAGTAATCTGGGGAAAAATCAATAACCAGCTGAAATATCCGCATCAGCAGTGCTTCCAGTGCCTCCATGTCTGCGGGGGGCCGGTTGCGGATTCCTTTCAAAAGGGTGAAAGCCCGGATATCTTCCATCACGCGCTGCGCCAACAGGAGGTTTAGCGGGGGAAGTCCGAGAGCCCGATCTTTCATGATTTTGTAAAAGGCGTTTCGGACCGCTTCATCGGATTGCAGATTCAGATGTACGCCATGGGCATCGGTTTTATGGGAAATATCGGGTGACATGAGCTTCAACGCCACCGGAAATCCGATCTCGCGGGACATGGAAACAGCCTCTTTTTCTGTGGTGGCCGTTTTTGTCGAATTCACTGGTCTGCCATAAGCGGACAAAATTTCTTTGGATGCGGCTTCGGACAAAAAG
>JBFLKI010000267.1:0-4558 GCA_040883135.1 Desulfotignum sp.
CTGGTATTTCGAGGTTCCGATGATGAATTTCACCCCGCCTGAAATCAGCAATGCGCCGGTAGACAGCTGTACCCCGCGAACCACTGATTTGGGAGTGAATTTCCGGATCACGTCGATGGCCCCGGTCATGCCCACGATCAACAGAAACACGCCCATGAGAAATCCGGATGCCAGGATCTGCTCGGGGTCCATGGCCGTGGCAATGGCATAGGCCCCGATGACCTTCATGGGCTGGACCGGCACGGTCATGCCGAGATAAACCCCTGACAGAACGTAAAACACCCCGATGCTGAAAAACAACCCCACCGGGCTGAGACCGTTGAAGAGCACCATGGCGATGGCTATGGGCAGGAGTGTGCCCAGATCCCCTAAGGAACCGGCCAGTTCCATCCGGTCGAATTTGAAGCGGTCAGACATGATCTCTCCTTTTTTCCATATAGTCACGTAAAATTTTATATTCGTGGTAGTATAGTCATTGACACGCACGGTCAAGTATTTTATCGATATGGATCTGTCAGCTGCAGGAGCGGCATGCCTGTCCCCACGGCAGGCTGGTTCCTGCTATTGTTGGGTGCACATGGCCTCACGTCATGAAAAAATGCCGTATTCAAAAGGGGATTTCAATACCCGAAGAATGCAAGCACATATCTGGCAGCCGTAACCACCATGATGCCGGCCAGCATCCATTTGATGATCCTGGCCGAAACAAATTTCTGGCACCGGGCCCCCAGGTACATGCCGGCCATGCCGCCGATGCCGAAAAGAATGCCCAAAAGCCAGTCCGGTGCCACGGAAAGATGGGGGTAAAACGGGGCAATGGCCTGATAAATGACAACTCCGGCAATGGATGTGACAAAGGTGCCCATCAGGGCGGCCCCTGCCACGATATACACCGGCAGCCTGAAGACCGTGACAAAAAAAGGCGCAATGATGGAACCTCCCCCGATGCCGTAGATTCCGCCGACAATCCCCACAATGAGACTGAGACAAAAGATGCCTGGAAAAGAGACATCAAAGGATTCATCATAAAACGTGAATCCCAGCCGCCGGAAAGTGAAATATGTCACGGTGGCGGGACTTGTTGTGGTCCCATCGGCACGCCAGGTTTTCATCAGCGCCTGAAATCGTTTTTCACTGCTGTTTTTCCCGTTGTTCCGGGATAGAACGACGCGGATCATTTTAATCCCGATATACAGCAGGACCCCGGCGGCAAACAGCTTGAAAAGTTCGGGGTCCGGCAGCCAGGTCACCCGGACGACGGCCCCGATGAACACGCCGGGCAGCGTGCCCAGGACAACGGTCCAGGTCAGGGGCCAGACCATCCGGCCTTCGCGCCAGTAGCGGTACACCCCGCTGGGGATGGCCACAATGTTGAACAACTGGTTGGTGGCACTGACCGACGGATGGGTATACCCCAGAAACGACATCTGAAACGGCAGCAGCAGAAACGCTCCGGATACCCCGCCCATGGAGGTGAAAAAGGACACGGCAAATGCCACCAGCGGCGGCATCCAGATCGCCACCTCTATTCCGGCAGTGGAGAAAAACATATCAGGTCATCCGTAAAGAAAAATTATAGTCACGTAAAGTTTTATATTCGTGACAGTATCACCCGTTGACAATACCCGTCAAGTGTTTTATGGAGATATGGTTTCAAAAACAACCATAATCCGTTGAGAGCCGGTAAAAAAAATATGACAGATCAGAAAAAAAATCTGGGACCTCCGACTGTTCCGTTGTCTGATACAAAAGACCACAGCCGGATCATCTCTGTTGATCATACAGACCCATGCCTGGATACGGTACAGCTCCATCAGCTGGAACAGGCCTTTCGGAAATGGGCAACAGATTCACCCCGGGCGGATGTGAGGTTTTCCCGCCACCGCATTCTCATCACGTTCCTGTTGATCCGGTATACCGGCGCCAAATTGAACGAAGTACTGGCCCTCGACCTGTTTAAAGATATCGATAACAAGAATCATTCGGTGATCTATGGCGGCAGCGGCCCTCAAACCGGCTCAAAATCCAGAACCGTCCATCTGTCGGAAACCCTGTGCCACGAGATCCTGAAACTGATCCACGCGCCGATGTTCAAGGAAAAACAGGGCCGGACCTCTGACCTGGACCCCGGGTTTGTGCGCCGCAAATTCTATGAACGGGCTGAAGCCTGCGGGTTTGCCAAGGAACTGGGCGGTCCGGAAGCGATCCGCCGGGCCAGGGGTGTTGAAATGATGCAGGGCAATCTGCCGCTGCCGGCGGTCCAGAAAATTCTGGGACACACCTCCGCCGGACTGACATCCGCCTATGTCACGTTTTCAGAAGTCGAGATTCAGGACATTGCCCGGCGCTTCATGGAAAAGGAATCCGGCCGCAGAACCAGTGCCAGGAACGCTTTTTTCTGCAAGGTGACCGACATTGTCACCGGCGACATCCAGGCCCGGGTGGCGATGATCACCATGGACGGCCACCCCGTGGTGACGGTGATCACAAATGACAGTGTGCACCGTCTGGGGCTGGTCCCCGGCAAATGGATCCTCGCCGAGGTCAAAGCTCCCATGGTGATGCTCCAGGACGGGGCATCCGCTTTCAACGGCAGTGCGGAAAACCGGTTCAAAGGGACCGTGACCCGGATCACCCGGGGAAAAATCAACATGGAATGCATCGTCAAGGTCTCGGACACCACCCATATCTGCGCCGTGATGTCATCCAGCGGCACCTGGCTGTCCAGTATCCGGCAGGGCGATCCCGTGTGGGCCTTTTTTTCCTGTTATTCTGTGGTGCTTCATCTGGATTGACCGGCTGCCGCCGCCAGGGTCACTGATTCCGCAGAATATCCGGGTGAAGGATGCCGTATGCATTGAAGCTGTTTGCGACCGTCAGCCGGATCGCCAGAAACACGGTGATGGCGGTGCCGGAAAAAATAGCGATCATGATGGCGATCTGATACTTGATGGCGGTAAAGGGATCGGCCCCGGCAAGAATGACGCCCGTCATCATGCCGGGCAGGGACACCAGGCCGATGGTCGCCATGGAGGCGATGGTCGGGGCAAGGGCGGAGCGTAGCGCATCCCGGAAAAAAGGGTTCACCGCTTCCATCAAAGCGGCCCCGTATGACAGGGACTGGTGATACGCTTTTTCATTTTTGTGGATGGATTGATAAAAATTGTTGAGCCCGATGATGTCCGCCCGCAGGCAGTTACCCAGAATCATGCCGGCTAAAGGGATGACGTACTGGGCCTCAAACCATCCGGGCAGCCTGAGAATGATGCCGGCAAAAAATATCATGGGTATTGCTGTACCCACCAGCAGCGCAATGAACATGGGCAGTAGAAAGCGCTCCAGCTTCAGCCGGCAGCCTCTGAGAATGGACAGATCAGCCACCAGGATCATGGCGGCCACCCAGGCCAGGTTTAAAAAAGGGTTGTTAAGTTTGAACACCACCTGCAGATACAGCCCGACAAACAGCAGCTGGACCGTCATTCTCAGCACGGCCACCGCTGTTTCTTTCATCATGCCGACCCGCAGGTACAGCAGGATGGCCACAGGAAAAATCAGCAGCAGGTATCCGCCGGCAAGGCTTAATAAACTGATATCAATAATCGGGTTCACCGAGTTTCCCTCCCGTCTTCTGGATCTCTTTCATGTCGACGACCCGGGTGGCAAATCCCAGCCATTCGGCGTCATGGGCCACGGAAAGCACCGTGGTGCTGTCCGCCTGCCTGAAGTAATCGGCCACGGCCTGTTTGTTTTTCGTGTCCAAAGCGGAGGATGCCTCATCGAGCAGCACAATAGGACGGTCCAGCAAAATGGCGATGACCAGGGCGATCCGCTGTTTTTCACCGCCGGAAAGGCGGGTGATCTGTTTGGCCAGCAACGGTTGCGGCAAATTGAACCGCTCCATGATCGCCGGGAGGCGGGCAAGATTGTCACGCAGATCCGCATTTGCCCGAAAGGTGAAGG
This sequence comes from Desulfotignum sp., assembly GCA_040883135.1. GTDB lineage: Bacteria > Desulfobacterota > Desulfobacteria > Desulfobacterales > Desulfobacteraceae > Desulfotignum. Next base: position 3,961 of record JBFLKI010000267.1, read on the forward strand.
GTGTTTCAATCACCTCTTTGACACTGCCGGTCCCCAGATCCGGTTCCTGGGCCACATAGGCGATGTGCCGCCTTTTCTGCCAGATATTGTGATGGGTGAGAGGCTCTCCCAGAATCGTGATGGTTCCGGAATCTGGCATCACAAGACCCAGAATGCACCTGAGAACCGTGGATTTTCCCGAACCGGACGGACCGGTCAGGGCCACCTTTTCCCCATGACGCACGCTCAGAGACAGGTCCTTTAAGACGGGTTGGCCGTCAAAGCTTAAATTCAATTTGTTCAGGTTGACCGCTGTATCAGAATTGATTGAATTCATATTTTTTACGAATCGGTTCATGTTTTTTACAGCGATTTTTACAGCACCAGAGTTCCAGGCAATTGCCTTCAGGGTCGTTGAGATACATCACCTCTGCGCCCCATAAATGGGAAGTGACGGGCGTGGGGTTAAACCCGGCCCGGCTGCCGGCTGCTGGTGTGTTATGATTTGAGCGCTTCTCCGAAGGATTTTCCGAAATTGAAGCAGTTTTCTTTTGCCTGGGTGTCCGGGTTCCACTGGACCCGCAACCCCTCGTTCAACAGCTCGAATCCACCCTGTTCC
>JBFLKI010000268.1:0-4001 GCA_040883135.1 Desulfotignum sp.
CATTCCCACGGAGATCACCTTTGACAACTACATCACCATCTTTACAGATTCCGCCTGGTACTCCGGGTATATCAATTCCATCATCTATGTGGTCCTCAATACCATTATCTGCCTGGTGACGGCACTGCCGGCCGCCTATGCATTCTCAAGATATTCCTTCATCGGGGACAAGCATGTGTTCTTCTGGCTGCTCACCAACCGCATGGCACCGGCCGCTGTTTTTCTGCTGCCCTTTTTCCAGCTGTATTCCACCTTCAACCTCATCGATACCCACATTGCCGTGGCCCTGGCCCACTGCCTGTTTAACCTGCCTTTGACGGTATGGATTCTGGAAGGATTCATTTCAGGGGTGCCCAGGGAGATCGATGAAACCGCCTTCATTGACGGGTACAAATTCCCCCGGTTTTTCTTTTTTGTGTTCATCCCGCTGATCCGGTCCGGCATCGGTGTGGCGGCATTTTTCTGTTTCATGTTCTCCTGGGTGGAGCTGCTGTTTGCCCGGACCCTGACCACCACGGCAGCCAAACCCATTGCCGCCACCATGACCCGCACCGTCAGTTCTTCCGGTCTGGACTGGGGACTTCTGGCCGCAGCCGGCTTTCTGACCATTGTTCCCGGAGCCCTGGTCATCTGGTTTGTAAGAAATTATCTGGCCAAGGGGTTTGCCCTGGGCCGGGTGTAGAAAGGAGGCGATATGAATCTTGAATGGATGGCCTGGACAGTTCCCACTGCAGCCTTTTTCTCATGTATCGCCCTGATGCTGGTGGGCATGACCGTCTGGGAAATCAAGAGCCCCACCATCAAACGCAAAGGCTTTCTGCCCATTGCCACCACCCGGGGAGACCGGCTTTTCATCGGCCTTCTGGTCTCCGCCTATATCCATCTGGCCTGGATCGGTCTGACAGATCTGGCCATCTGGTTTGCGCTGGGCATTGCCATCCTCTGGATGGCGGTGGTGATGCGCTGGGGATAGCGGCTCCGTGAAAACTCCGGCTCCAGAACTTTTATCAAAGGCCTTCGGTTCTGGACCGGCCTTTGCTTTATCCATCATAACGAAGGCCTGGGAGGAATCACCCATGAAACAAGTATTAGCTGGAAAACGCCTGGGCAAAGGTGCCCTGGCATGCCTGCTGGGCATGGCATTGCTGTTGATCTCCCTGCCGGCCCAGGCAGGGATTGACGCGGCAAAAAAATGGATCGACGAAGAATTCACCCCCTCCACGTTGACCAAAGCGGAACAGCTTGCGGAAATGGAATGGTTTATCAAAGCGGCCGAGCCTTTCAAGGGGATGGAAATCAAAGTGGTGTCTGAAACCATTCCCACCCATGAGTATGAATCCAAGGTCCTGACCAAAGCCTTTGAAGAGATCACCGGCATCAAGGTTACCCATGACCTGATTCAGGAAGGGGACGTCATTGAAAAACTCCAGACCCAGTGGCAGTCGGGCCAGAACATTTACGATGCCTGGATCAACGATGCCGATCTTATTGGTACCCACTGGCGGTATGGCAAGACCGTCAACCTGACCGACTGGATGGCCGGCGAAGGCAAGGATGTGACACTGCCGACCCTGGATGTGGATGATTTCTTCGGCAAAGATTTTGGTACGGGTCCGGACGGCAAACTGTATCAGTTGCCTGACCAGCAATTCGCCAACCTGTACTGGTTCCGGTATGACTGGTTCAGCCGGGAAGACTTCAAAAAACAGTTCAAAGAAATCTATGGATATGAGCTGGGAGTCCCTGTGAACTGGTCTGCCTATGAGGATATTGCTGAATTTTTCACCGAACACGTCAAGGAGATCGACGGACAACCGGTTTACGGCCACAACGATTACGGCAAGAAATCCCCGGATCTGGGATGGCGGTTCACGGATGCCTGGCTGTCCATGGCCGGTGCCGGAGACAAGGGCCTGCCCAACGGCCTGCCCGTGGATGAATGGGGAATCCGTGTGGATGAAAACAACCGACCGGTCGGCTCCAGTGTCAGCCGGGGCGGTGCCGCCAACAGCCCGGCAGCCAAATATGCTCTGCGCAAATACATGGAATGGCTGCGCAAATACGCCCCTCCCGGCGCACTGGGCATGGATTTTTACCAGTATCTTCCTTTTCTGGCCAAAGGAAACGTGGCCCAGCAGATTTTCTGGTACACCGCGTTTATCCCTGATATGGTGGCCCCCGGACCCACGGTCAACGAAGACGGGACCCCCAAATGGCGCATGGCTCCTTCCCCCCACGGTCCTTACTGGGAAGAGGGCATGAAGGTGGGATACCAGGACTGCGGGTCCTGGACCCTGTTAAACAGCACGCCTGTTGACCGGCGCAAGGCGGCATGGCTGTATGCCCAGTTTACCGTGGCCAAGACCACTTCCCTGAAAAAAGCCCATGTAGGATTGACCCCTGTCAGGGACAGTGATATCCGGCATGAATCCTTTACCGAACGGGCTCCCAGACTGGGCGGCCTGGTGGAGTTCTACCGCAGCCCGGCCCGTCATGTCTGGACGGATACCGGCACCAATGTCCCGGATTATCCGCGTCTGGCGCAATTGTGGTGGCAGAATATCGGAGAGGCTGTGGGCGGTGAGGTGACGGTTGACAGGGCCATGGACAATCTGGCCCAGGAAATGGACAAGGTGTTGGAAAGAATAGAAAGATCCGGGGTTCAGGGCGACAAAGGTCCCAAAATGAACCCTGAAAAAGATGAAGCCTACTGGCTGAGTCAGCCGGGTGCACCCAAGGCGAAACTGGCCAATGAAAAACCCAGAGGCCAGACCGTGGATTATGATGAGCTGATCAAGACCTGGAAAGAATAACGTCATCTGCGGCCCGCACGATGGCAGGACACCGGCATTGCCTCAGCCGGTGTCCTGTCAGGGCGGGTCATTGAAAAAAGGCGACCCCGGACTTTCCAGATAACAGAAGTAAACCATTGCCGGAAAAATCATGGGCCAGAATTATATACCTGCTGACAGGCAGACACGGATCCAGAACCTGATCCAGGAAAAAGGGGTGGTCAAGGTGATCGAACTGAGCCGGATGTTCCATGTCACGGAACTGACCATCCGGCGGGATCTGGACCTGCTCGAAAAAAAAGGGATACTGGACCGGACCCATGGCGGGGCCATTCTGCGGCACCGCATGAAAACCGAACCCCTGTATTCTGAAAAAGACCGGATCCATCGACTTGAAAAAGAAGCCATCGGGCGGAAAGTCAATGATCTGGTGGAACCCGGAGATACCCTGCTCATCAACACCGGTTCCACCACCTCCCAGGTGCTCAGGCATCTGTCCGTCAATCCCCTGCGGGTGATCACCAGCAATGCCAACGCCCTGCTGGAGGTCACGAACCCCGATATCGAACTGATCCTTACCGGTGGGGTTTTCCGCAGGCAGTCCAACTCGCTGATCGGTGCTCTTGCCCATTCGGTTCTGGGAAAGGTCTGCGGCAGCAAAGCCGTCATCGGTGTGGACGGACTGAGCATCAAGTTCGGGTTGACCACACCCGTCCAGCAGGAAGCGGAAGTGACCCGGATGATGATGGAACGGACCCAGGGACCGGTGGTGGTGGTGGCGGACCACAGCAAGATGGGGGTGGTTTCCAACTTTGTCACCGCCCCAATTAAAAAAATCAATATTCTGGTCACCGATGCCGGCATCAAGCCGGATTTCACCAAGATGCTTCAGGAACTTGGCATCCAGGTGGTCATCGTCCCGCCCGGGGAAAGCTGACCGCCTGGAACCCCATCGATCTGCTTCTGTATCTACAATCCTATAATCTCGGGTGACTGACCGCAGTGCTCCAGGAATTTCACCAGGTCTTTGGATTTGATGGTGGTGGTGGCCGTGTTTTCCAGGGGGTGAAAATTGAGCAGCTCGTGGGCCATCAGCGCTTCATCCAGAACGATCTTGACCTCGTGGTCTTTGATGTTGACGGCGGCAAACGGGGTGACGGCCCCGGGGATCATGCCCAGCACCTCCATGAGCAGGTCGGGTTTGGCAAA
>JBFLKI010000269.1:0-4178 GCA_040883135.1 Desulfotignum sp.
AACATATAAAATTATTTAACACAAAAATAACTAATATTATACATGAATCAGCTGGAGTCTTTGTTTTGATTCCAAAAAAAAATATTAAGTATTATGTGTCGTTTGAAAAAAATAAAAATATACTGGATCCCGAAAGCTGGAGAATATGTTAACTCAACTTTCGGGATTCAATCGAACTGCCCGAAAAAAATATAACTCCTTGAAATTGTGGCAAAAATGAGTTGATTAACCCTGCTATTTGATATATAGTAAATTTGGGAATTCGATTCTGCCTATTTTCATCCTGCCTTTTGTTGGGAAAAATTTTTTCAGGGACATAAAAACTAATGACACCCTGGCGTCTGGTAAAGACAGCTGCATCTATTTGCATCCGATATTTGGAGTGGTGCCGATTTAACCGTTTCAAAGATAATTATCCCTAGCGTGAGTTCCCTTAACCCAGATAAATTGCGGATACCAATGCCATTCAAAACTTGATATGATCTATTCTGAAACAGGGCTGTTATTCATTTTCCATTTTAGCTTCAATGTTTCCGGAACGGACTCCCTTAAGATAGTTCATACAGAACTGATCTTGCCCCAAAAGCCTAGCAGCAGTTTGGATCGTAGCCATGTTCTTTTTCCAGGTTATCGGATAAGGAAAGTTAAATGACCTGTCCACCCTGGATATGGGATAAGCCACCCACGCCGTTATCAAGAACGACATTGCCGCTGCAAGGGCCGTCATTTTTGGCCGTCCGGTGCAAATAAACCATATTTTCAAATTCAGCCTGCCGGGGCTGTTGACTGTCAGATCGCTTTCGACCTACCCCTTGGTCCAGAGAATCGCTTTGCGCTTCCCCGGAATCTGCTTCCGCAGGTCATCGAGTTTTCCAAAGGCCAAAATATTGGCCATACAGTGTTTGACGCATGCAGGTGCCATACCCTTTTTCACCCTTCCCCCACAGAACACGCACGCTCTGGTAAAAGTGGGAATATAGGTAATAAACAGCTGGTCATTGGGAAGCCGGTGGATAAACTCCTTGACTTCCACCCCGCCGACCCGGCCCGAGGGCCGGTGGTATTCCTGTTTGCAGGCCACCTCGCAGCTTTTGCACCCCGTGCAGTATTCATAATCGATAAGCATTGCATATTCTGACATGATCCCTATCCTTTCGCCTTGTATACCCGGCACAACATGCTTTTGATGGGCGCTCCCAGCCCGCCTTTACCTTCATTTGACATGGGGATGAGCTGATTGACGTTGACATCCCATACACCGAACAGAGAAGGCTCGGCCCCCTCTTTTTCCGGAAACCACCAGCCATGCTCGGCCATGACCACATCCGGATGGATGATCGGTGTCGTCAGGGCCGTGACCGTAATTTTGCCCAGCCAGTTTTCCACGCACACTTTTTCTCCGTTCCCGATGCCCAGTTTTTCCGCGGTATCGGGATGGATCTCCAGTACCGGCTCTTTCTGCTGTTCCCTGAGCCAGGGGATCTGTCGGTGTTCCGAATGAAAATAGGAACCCATCCGGCGGCCGGTACACAGGATCAATGGATATTTCTTGAAAAGATCCGGGGTGCTGACCGGGCTGTAGGGGGGTTCTTCATGATACGGCATGGGGGCAAGTTCCCATTTTTCAAGCCATGACGAAAACAGTTCGATTTTTCCGGAAGGAGTTCTGAATCCGGGTTTGCCGTCCGGTCGCAGCAGCCCTTTTTCATGCCGGACATAGGGTTTGCTGGGGTGACCGTCTGGCGGCATGACCCAGGTTTTTTCCTGCAGGTCTTTGTAGGTCATGCCTGAGGATGCCAACAGGCTGTCAAACAGATCATGAACCGATTCATAGGGAAAATCCGGCATGAACCGCTTGCACAGTTCCAGGTTGATTTCGATGTCAGATTTGCATTCCGCCACCTCCACGGTCTTTTTGATCGCCTGAAGCGGAACCCACCAGGCCTTGAGCGAATCTTTTTCCAGAAAACTGGCGGCCGGCAGAATCACGTCGCAAAGCATGGCCGTCGGTGTCATGAACAGGTCCACACACACCGTGAAATCCAGTTTTTTGATGGCATCCCGCCACTTGCCGGGTTCCATGCCGGTGCAGGCCAGAGGGTTGGCGGTCTGGATCCACATGCCCTTGATTTCATAAGGCTTGCCGGAAAAAATCTGTTCCAGCACCTTGTCCGGCTGGGCCCAGGCCCTGAAATCCCGAATCGGGCCATACTCGTTCATCCCGATCCGCTTTTTGGCCACCTCGTCGGGCAGGCTTAAAATCGCGCCCCCGGCATGGTAGGGATAGGTAACCACATCACAGGCATACCGGGCGATGGCGTTGCCGCCGGGAATATCCAGGTTCCCGGTCAGGCACCACAGATGGTTGATGGCCTGGGACGTGGGAATGGTGGCGGGGATGGTATCGATGGGAAGTCCCCAATGCAGGGCCGATGGCGCACTTTTCGCGTACATCCGGGCCCCTTCAACGATTTTGTCCGCTGGCACCCAGGTGATGTCGGACACCTTTTCAGGCGTATAGGCGGCCGCGTTCTCCTGATACAGGGTCCAGACGGTTTTGACGGCTGCAGCGGATCCGTCCGCCAGGGTCACACTAAATTCGCCGGTCAAGGACGGTACTGTGCCGGGCTGCTTGTATGACTGACCTCCTGAATCCCACACCACTACTTCACCGGAAGCCGCATCATGCACCACGAAATTCTCATTCGATCCACCGGTCCGGATATGGCTTTCCCGCAACAGCAAAGGTCCCTCATCCCTTTCCATGACCAGAAACGGCGCATTGGTCCATTTTTCCACAAACAACTGATCCCAGAGGTTTTCCTTCAAGATCACATGGATAAATCCCAGGGCCAGGGCTGCATCAGTGCCCGGCCGCAGCTGGAGCCACAGTTTGGCCCGGGAGGCGATCCAGGTGCACCGGGGATCGATCACCAGCAGCTGGGTGCCCCGTTTCATCAGGTCTACATACCAGTGTCCGAAAAATCCGTCCGGGCAGGTGGCCGGCAGGTTCTGCCCCCAGATGGTCACGGTTTCCGGAATCTTGTACGCGGGATCATCGTACCGTTTCTCATGCCACTGGGACGCGTCCACCACGGCAAAATCCCCCTGGGTGATCGACATCATCATCAGCCGGGGCGTGTAGCAGGAGATTCCCGAAAGTCCGAACATCCAGTTGGGACTGCCATAGGCGTAGGCCAGCATAGAGATCCACCCCCCGATGTCCCGGCCAGTGCCCTGGTGGAAGATTACCGATTCAGGCCCGTAATCCGACCGGATCTGTTTCATTTTTTCTTCGATCAGATCAAAGGCCTCCTCCCAGGAAATGGGCTCGAACTTTCCCTCCCCTTTTTTCCCGACCCTCTTCAACGGGGTTTTCAGGCGGTCCGGGTGATACATGTACTGGGTCATGGACAGGCAACGGGAACAAAGCCGTCCCTGGTTCCAGGGATGATCCGGGTCCCCTTCCACTTTGACGACCCGGTTGTCCTTGACATGGACAAGCACGCCACACCCCCCGTGACAACCCGGTCCCGGAGACCACGTGGTGGTTTTTACAATCTCAACCCCATCTTTCCGGCTCATAAAAATCCTCCTTTGTTTATTCTGATGCACCGGCCTGCCGGGAAATCCACCGGCCCATGGCCGCGACCCTTCTTCCCATGACCGGTATCTCATCTTCTTCGAACATTCCCGCAAGCACCACCCCGGCAAAAACAGCATTCCGGTGATCGAACACCGGAGCCGCTACCGCACGGATCCCGGGGGTCATGGATTCATTATCCACGGCATATCCGTTTTCCCGGCACTGGACAAATTCCTCCTTTAGGCGGGTCTTGTCCACCCGCTGTTTTTCCCCGTAAAACAGCAGCGGTGATGATGTCAAAATTCTCTCTCTGGCCTGATCATCCATGGCCGCCACAATTGCCTTGCCATGGGCCCCATGGGTGATGTGAAAACACTGGTTCTTGCGAATGGTCAAAGACACCATTGCATTACCGTCATATTTCCCGACCACGTAAAACCGGTCGCTGGAAACAATTCCCAGGAGCACCGTGCAGGCGGTTTCTTCGGCCAGGGTTTGAAGATGAGCACTGGCCGCCCCATGGATATCCAGATCGTCAATCGCCCTGGCTCCCAGGGGGATCACGGCAGGCCCCAGTGAATAGGCCTTACTG
>JBFLKI010000270.1:0-4404 GCA_040883135.1 Desulfotignum sp.
CAAAATCGACCACATGATCAAACAATAATCTTGAAATTCCCCTCTTTCGTGTTATATTGCCTGTAACAGAATGTAGTTAACCTGAAAATTTTTGGAGGACATCATGAATACAACATTTGCACAAACCACTTCCATGGTAAAGGTGAATACTTTTATCAGGAGAGTTTACAACTTGATGACCATCGGACTGGTGGTCACCGGGTTCACGTCATTTTTCGTTTCCCGCAGCCCGGGGATGCTTCAGATATTCTACGGGAACCCGGTAATGCCTTTTGTCCTGTTTATCGGTCTGATCATTTTGTGCGGTTATCTGTCCGCCCGGATTCAGAAAATCGAGGCCACCACCGCCACCGGACTTTATGTACTATTGACGGTGGCCTACGGCGTCATTCTGACACCGATTTTTCTGATCTACACGGCTGCTTCCATTGTGTCTACCTTTTTTATCTGTGCCGCCACGTTCGGCTCAGCAAGTGTTTATGGCATGGTTACCAAAAAAGATCTCACTGGCATGGGCCAGTTTCTGATGATGGGACTGATCGGTATCATTATTGCCATGGTCGTAAATATTTTCATCGGCTCCACCATGATGCAGACCATCATTTCCATGATCGCCGTATTGCTTTTCACGGGCCTGACCGCGTATGACACCCAGAAACTGAAACACATGGCTGTCACGCTGCCGGACAACGCTTCCGGCGCCATGGTACGCAAAGGTGCCATCATCGGTGCCTTGAGCCTCTACCTGGACTTCATGGGCCTGTTCATTCACCTGATGCACCTGCTAGGGGTTGCCAGGGAATAAATTTTATTCACACGCATTTTGTTGACCATACAAGTCAGGGCCTGATATTCAATTCAATATCAGGCCCTGACTGTTCCAAAGGCATTTGTTCCATAGCCATTACAGATGGGTTTGAATGACCCGGCAGATCCGATTACACGCCGCCTGAGTCATCTCTTGATCGGGCCCTTCTACCATGACCCGGAGCAACGGCTGAGTGCCGGAATACCGCACCAGAACCCGTCCCTTATCTCCCAGATAAGAAGTCACCTCGTCAATGGTGCCGGCGATTTCCGGCACCTGCATGAAATCCGGACGGGAGGCATCCACTTCCACATTTTTCAGTATTTGGGGAAACACCTGCATGATACCTGCCAGATCTGACAATGTCCGGCCGGTTTCCGCCATCACCGTGATCAGCCGCAGGGCCGACAGCAAACCGTCGCCCGTGGTATGATCCTCCAGAAAAATCATGTGCCCGGAGTCCTCTCCGCCCATGACTGCACCGGTCTCCTGCATCTTGGCCAGGACCTGACGGTCCCCGACCCCGGTTCTGACATGGGTGATGCCCTGTTTTTCGAGAGCCCGGGTGAGCCCGATATTGCTCATCACCGTGCTGACAACGCAGTTGTTCGGCAGCTCATTTTTTTTCTTTGCATGCCCGGCACAAATCGCCAGAATCCGGTCCCCGGTAATGATCTCTCCGGTTTCATCCACCGCGATCATTCGGTCGGCATCCCCGTCAAAAGCAATACCCAGGTCCGCTTTCCGGGCCCTTACCTGCGTTCGAAGATCCGATGTATGCTGGGATCCGCAATCCTGATTGATGTTGAAACCATCCGGATGATCATGGATAAACACCGCATCAAACAGGTGTTTGTTGAACACCTGATGACAGATCTCACTGGCCGCCCCGTTGGAGGCATCCACCACCACTTTGATGCGGGAAGCGAGTTTCCTGATAGGAAACCCTTCCAGCAGAAACCGAACATACCTTTCCAAACCATCTGAAATGATTGATATTTTTCTAACATCGTTCCGTGGAACAATTTCTGGATCACAAATATCGGCTTCCAGTGCCTGTTCCTGCTCATCCGTCAGTTTCAATCCGCCTTTCTGGAAAATTTTAATACCGTTGTCATAAAACGGATTGTGGGAGGCGGAAATCATCACCCCTGCCCCGACCCCTTCCAGGCAGGTGCTCAAATATGCCACCCCGGGAGTGGGAATCACACCGATCAGTCCCGCCGCCATGCCGGCCGATGCCACCCCGGCAGCCAGAGCCGCCTCCAGCATGTCCCCTGAAATCCGTGTGTCTTTGCCGATCACCACCCGGTTCTGCCCCATATTCCGGGCCATCAGGCCCACGGCCCGGCCGGTCCTGAGTGCGGTTTCACAATCCATGGGGGGAATATTGGCCCTGCCCCGGATGCCGTCTGTGCCAAACAATCGTGTCATTTAAAAAAAGTCCTTGAAAAAGATAATCAGACCGTCAGGCGGTCCATCAGCGATGTTTCAATCTCCAGGAGCCAGGCAGAACCCAGGGTTTTGAGATCTGACGGCAGCTGCTGAACCGCACTGATATAATCGCTGCCATGCTGCGTTGTCTGTATGTTGAGCCAGGAAATCAGGCGTTCAACGGAAACAGGCAAATCCGATGCGGCCAGTGCCTGATCCACCTGCCTGCCTACTATTTCCATGGTTGTCAGGATTCGGCCATGGGCCTGGGAAGACCCCAGTGTATCACAAAACTTTTCCAGCTGCCGGATCCGTTCTCTGATGCTTTGAACCAGGGTTTGTTGCAGCCCCCGGATCAATTCCAGCGACAACGGGCCATCGGCAAATACAGGTCGCACGTGAACATACCAGGCATACAAGGCTGCCAGACCGGCCAAATATGTAATGTTGTGATTAAAAATCCGGGCGGTACCGGGATGCACGCCGGCTCGTCTGGGCAAAGACACCGACCGGGTGTGACCGGCCAGAATCATTCGGTTTGCCCGCTCTTCATCCTTGCGCACAATGGAACCGGCCCCGGTCAGACACCCGAATCCGATGCGTACCGGGCCCACCACCCCCCCCTGCCCGCCCAGAAAAATGGGTGGCTGATCCAGCATCACACCCTGGTGCACATTGCCCATCATGGACGGGGTGGCTTTGTCCTGATTGGGCGTGTAATTGAAATGAACAAACGACGATCCGACCTCGGAATGATTTTTCCGGCTGGTACCGCCGGCCATGAAACAGTCGCAGAAGTTGATCAGACTGCCCAGCGTGACAAATGGGAACAGCAGCGTCTGCTTGAGTCCCACGGTATGGGCCGCACACGCCTGTTCTTCCAGGATGGTTCCGGCCCTCACATGGGCATTGGACCCGAACACATTCTCCCCCAGAAACACGGCTTTCTGGAAAAACCCACCCTTAAGCCGGACATTTTTTCCCAGCAGACAGTTTTCCAGGGTCACCGGTGCTTCGTCCCCGATTCTCACCCCCGGCAGAATCAATGTGTCATTCCCCAGGATCCTGCAGCCGGGAAACACCGTGACCCCATCGCCCGAGATCCGCTCCACATTCACGTCATCCGCCACATACACCGACTCCGGATCGGGCATGGACACACCTTTAGCCAGCAGTTTTTCCTTGACTGCAACATGCATCGTTTTCATGGCATTCACTATTAATCGTCCCGGCAGGCCCCTGTCAACAAATTATTGACAGTCATACTGAAAATTTTCTTTTCAACCTTTATTTTGACACACCTTAAAATACTGATTTACAATTTTCCGTCAGCCCGATACCATATCTAATATATCATTCGAAATATCTTGAACACTGTAAAGGATAGCTGCCGTCATGTATCATTCTGACAGTTTCAATGCCCTGAAAAAACACGCCAACCGGATGAACTCTCCGGAATTTCATTTAAAACGCCTGATCAGGGATCCTCATCGTCTGGCCGATTTTTCCCTGAAAATCCCTGGTTTTTTTTATGATGTTTCCCGCCAGCGGCTGGACAACACCATTCGTCAGGCATTGACCGATCTGGCGGAAGAAACCGGTGCCGCAAACACGTTTGCCGATATGGCGGCGGGAAAACGGGTCAACACCACGGAAAACCGGGCGGCACTGCATACGGCGGCCCGGGGCTTTCTGGACCCGGGTCTGAGGCCGGACGACCCCCAGATCCTTTGTGATATCCAGACCGTGGCCCAAAACATCCGCAGCTTTTCGGAAGACATCCACCACCGTCGCATCACCGGTACCCGGAAGAAACCATTCACCGATGCCGTTGTCGTGGGTATCGGCGGTTCTTATCTTGGGTGTGAATTTGTCTACAAAGCCCTGAAAGCCACCCAATCATCCGGCACCCGGCACCCGGAAGCCAGCCCTCAACTCCTGAATCTTCATTTCCTGTCCAACGTCGACATTGACAACTTCGGGCAAATCATCTCCCGGATCGATCCGGACACCTGTTTGTGGATCATTGTGTCCAAATCCTTCACCACCACGGAGACCATGGCCAACCTGGCCCAGGTTCAGGCGTTTTTAAAACGGCACCACCTGAAACCCGACCATCACCTGGTGACCATCACGGCCAAGGGCAGCCCCGGGGACGACCC
>JBFLKI010000040.1:0-9580 GCA_040883135.1 Desulfotignum sp.
ACGGTCCACCACCTGATACATGATGTCGCCCAGCAGTTGACATCCTTTCTGCACCGGGTCCAGCCGGGACGGCCAGAAGAACAGCGGGGCGTTCTCGTTTTCCTCCAGGTCCAGGATTTTCTGAAGATAGGTCTTGTTGGCCGCCTTGAACTCTTTGTGATTTTTCGGACCGTAGTTATACCGGATCATTTCATCCACGGCCGGGTTGAATTCGGGTTCCGGGGCATTGAGAATGCCTGTGGCGCATCCGGCATAGTATTTGTTGGTCAGCTCGTTTTTCAGGCAGGGTTCCACAAACGGATGGCGGTCTTCAACGATCTCCTTTATGAACGAGGGGCTTACCGTGTTCACGTAATGGGCTGCAAACACGCCGGAGGAGAGAAAATCCACCCGGTTGTGATCCCGGCTTTCCTCGTAGTTCAGGGGCGGCTGTTTAAAGTACAGCCACTGCCAGAAGGAGGCCGCGTCAATGCCCCGGTCTTCGATTTCCGCCATGGTGGAGGTCATGGTGTGGATGTTGTGGATGGTGAACAGGCAGGGAATCTCCAGTTTCCGGGACATGGCCGGAATCAGGCCGGTCATCCAGTCGTTGCAGTGAATGATGTCGGGCTCCACTCTGGGCATGATGTTGTTGATCACCTCCCGCTGGAATGCCAGCGACACCTTCAGGTCCATGTCCGAATATCCGGAATACACATTGTTCAGATAATAGAATGCCCGGTCCGCAGCCAGGTGGATCCGCTCCTCATCCAGGCGTTTTCGGATCTTGGCCAGCTCCAGGCTGTGGGTCTTGGTGGTGGCACCGTCAAATATGGACCGGTAATCCGGCAGTGCCACGTGCACATCACATCCCAGATCGAACAGGGCGGAAATCAGGGCCGCCGAGACATCCGCCAGTCCGCCGGCCTTGGCGGAATAGTTGGACCGGTTTCCCATATCTTCCGGCAGATACGTGACCTCGGGCGTCACAATCAGGATTCTGGGCTTTTGTGTCATATGCCGCCTCCTCATCTCAAAATGTATGTCAACGGGTCATGCAGTCCGGCGCGGACAATCAGTCATCCATTTCTACCCAGGTAATCAGCCCCGGCGTGTTGCGCAGCACCGCATCGCCTCTGGGAATCACCCGGGCTGTATACCCGAACCGCCCGGAATCCGAACACACCACCCGGCATCCGTAGACATAGGTGCCCGGCGCAATGGTCCTCTGCAGTTTCATGGTTTCCGACCGGCTGTTCTCCAGCTCCCCGGTTCCCCGGAGTCTGCCGTGATACACCTGGACCTCCACCTCATCCGGGCTCAATTCCCCTAAAAATACTTCAAGTACCACACTGAACGTATCGCCGACGGCAAAATCCTCAGCCGGTTTGATCTGGGGTTTTGATAGCCGGATATGGGACCACAGGGCATTGAGCCGGGACTGGGTCAATGCCATGTCCCTGGCTTTTCTGGCGGAATCCTCCGTCAGATCCCGCAGGTTTCCGGCTGCGGGAATATAGAACCGGGCCGTGTATTCTCTGACCATCCGGTCACTGGAAAAATCGGTGATGGCCATTTTCATGGCCGCCTTCATCATCTGGAGCCATTTCCGGGGCGGATTTCCCCGCTTCCGGTCATAAAATACCGGGATCACGTCATTTTCCAGCACATTGAACAATGCCTGGCTTTCCACTTCATCCTGATACTCCGGATCATCGTAATCCGTGCCGTTGCCGATCCGCCAGCCCCGGCTCTCATGATATCCTTCACACCACCATCCATCCAGAATGGACAGGTTCAAACCGCCGTTGGCCGCGGCCTTCATACCGGAGGTCCCGCAGGCCTCATAGGGACGTCTCGGGGTGTTGAGCCACACATCACACCCCTGGACCATATACCTTGCGATATTGATATCATAGTTTTCCAGGAAAACGATCCGGTGCCGAACGTCCGGCAGCCGGGCGAATTCAACGATGCGCCTGATCAGGTCTTTGCCTTCGTTGTCATTGGGGTGGGCTTTTCCGGCAAACACCAGCTGGACCGGGTGTTCGGCATGGGTGATCAGCCGGATCAGCCGCTGGGGATCCTTGAGCAGCAGACCGGCCCGTTTGTAGGTCGCAAACCGCCTGGCAAAACAGATGGTCAGGACCCGGTGGTCCAGTGCGCTGGACACATCATCCAGCAGGGTTCTGGCGGCATTGCGCCGTTCATACTGAGCCAACAGCAGCTGCCGGCATTTCCGGATCAGGTTAGACCGGTCCAGTTCATGCACATGCCACAGATCGACATCGTCGATGTTGTCAATGCGGGAAACCAGTGCCGGCTCCGACTGCCGTTCTATCCAGTCGGCAGCCAGATACCGTTCCAGCAGCGCGTTTTTGTGGCGCGAAATATAGGAATTGATATGGACCCCGTTGGTGACATGGGAAATGGGAATTTCCTCTGCCTGATACTTGGGCCACAATCCCTGCCACATCTTCCGGGCGACTTCACCATGAAGCTGACTGACCCCGTTGATGTGTCCTGAAAATGTAACCCCTAAACAGAACATGGAAAATTTTCCGTTTTTACCATCCCCCGGGATGTCTCCCCAGGAAAGAAGTTCATCCACGGAAATATCGAATTTTTCCGCATACGGGGTGATATAGGGACGGACCAGATGTTTGTCGAATTCGTCGTGTCCGGCTGCCACCGGGGTATGGGTGGTGAAGACCATGCTGCGCCGACAGATTTGGAAAGCGCTCTGAAAATTGAGACCATATCGCTCCATGATCTGGCAGATCCGTTCCAGCCCGGCAAAGGTACAATGCCCTTCATTCAAGTGACAGACCGCTGGAAACAGGCCCAGGGAATTGAGGACCCTTGTCCCGCCGATCCCCAGCAACGCCTCCTGGGCCACCCGGATTTCGCCGTGGCTGGCGTAGAGCCGGGAAGTGATGTTACGGATATGTTCCGGATTTTCAGGCAGGTTGGTGTCCAGGAGAAAAAGGCGTATCTTTCCCACGCGGATTTGCCAGACGCAGGCATGAATCATTCCGTTGGGCCCCGGAATATCGATCGTCAGATCGTCCCCGGATGTCTGGGTGACTTTTTGAATCGGCAGATCAAACACATCGATAATGGGGTAGGTCTCCTGCTGCCATCCGTGGTGATCCAGGTACTGGCGGAAATACCCTTCCCTGAAAAGCAGACCGATACCGGTCAAGGGAAGCCCCAGAGCCGAAGAAGCCTTGAGGTGATCCCCGGCCAGCACCCCGAGTCCGCCGGCAAAGAAGGGCAATGATTCATGCAGACCGAACTCCATGGAAAAGTAGGCCACGGTTTCATCCGATCCCAGTGTCAAATCCGGAACCTGGGACATTTCAGATGACATGGATTCAAACCTGGCCTTCACCCGGGACAGGTGGCCCTGAAAGCTTTCATCCTTTGACAGGGTTTCATACCGGTGCTGGGAAATCCGGGCCAGAAAGACCACCGGGTTTTTCCCTACCTCTTCCCATAACCCCGGATGGATCCTTCGGAACAGGTCAATGGCGTCATCGTTCCAGCACCACCAGAGGTTTCTGGACAGATTCCCCAGAAAGGCCAGCGGTTCAGGGATGGCCGGATATACTTTATAAATCTGTATGTTTCTCATGAACGTCAGGTTCTCCTTACCGACAGTTGATGTACCACCCGGGCCGCTTCGCTCACACCCCAGGCCTGGGCGTCACAGCCCCGGGGGATGTGTGGGAAATCTCCATCCAGGATCTCGGGAATGTATCCGGCAGCTCCGGTTCGCATCAGATGTTTCATGCTGCCCAGCCAAGCCAGACAGGTGGCATGGCTTTTTTCACCGAACACCTTTGCCCAGGCCTCGCAGAATACGGGAAACGGCCAGGTCCAGGCTGTGCCATTGTGATAAGCGGGTTTTCTGTTTGTATCCTCATCCCCCTTATACACACCGGCATAAGGATGATGGGGATCATTGAGCGTTTCTCCGTGATGGACCACCGGCAAAGGAACCGCCAGCCTGCGATCGGCCAGGCTTCGGATGCCTCCGGGCACCAGCAGCTCCAGGCAGGTTTCCACCGCTTTACGGGCTTTTTCACCGGAGGGAATCACCCCTAAAGTGAACAGCATCAGCTGGTTGGGCCGCAGGGCATCATCGGGTATGGCTTGGTTCGCGGGCCCATCTCCCTGGAGGCAGTCGCTGAAATATCCTTGAGCCTCGTTCCAGAACAATGTTTCAATGGAATGCCTGACCAGCTCGGCTTTCCGGCCCCACGCTTTGCCGGGATCGATTTTTTCCAGGAAAACCAGGGCATTGTGCCACAGGGCCTGGATCTCCACCGGATACCCCTGACGCGGGGAACCGGCCGGAAAATTGGTGTCCATCCAGGTGAAATGGGACGGGCTGTACAAAAGATTTGTTTCGGAATCCAGCCGAACGCCTGTCGGGGTTCCGGTTGCAATGGCGTGGGCCATATCCAGAAGCACCTGTTTCAGGGCCCGTCCGTCCAGGTCCTGATCCAGAAACCCGGTATCACCGGTTTTTTCCAGGATATCCCGGCAGCAGGCAAAAAACCACAATGGGGCGTCCGAGGTTTCGATATTGCCGGCATCTTCTCCGCAGATCATGTTGGGGAGGGTGCCGTGGTGCTCGAATCGGCCGAACAGATGCAGGATCGCTTTGGCCTCGGTCAGGCGGCCCAGTTCCACCAGACTTCGACAGAAAATCAGGCTGTCCCGGCCCCAGTCCAGAAACCAGGGATAACCGGCGATCACGCTTTTGTCCGGACCCCGGTCCACCAGGAAGGCATCCATCGCACGGATCAGGGCCCGTTCCAGGGGAAAGCCGGGTTCAAACGTCGGGGACGGCCACGCATCCGGTTCCGGCGTCCGTCCGGTGTCCACGCGGGCCGTCAGCTCGGCGGTGTGACCGCCGGAACATTCAAAGGAAAAATACCCCGGGCTGAACAGGTCGGATACCGGATCCAGTCCCCGGGTCGCTTCCAGAGGCCGGTGCACCATGTACTGCCATTCCGGTTCATGGACAAACCGGCCGGGATGCTGAATATCCATGGACAGGGTGTGACCGTTTGACAGGGAAAAATCGAACCCGGTGTCATGGGAACGGATCCGGGCCGGCCAGTCGGTCTCCGGTCCGGTGAACGCCTTGACCGTATCGTGAAAGCTGCGGTCCTCCACATCCGGTCGGATGATCAATGTCGCGGGCGCGTCATCGGGCAACATCCGTTCCCGGTTGTTTTTCGCTTCAGGCCGGGTGATGGACAGACGGATCCGGTTTTGCCGGGGCGACAACATCAGTGTCAGGTCCAGCACATAATATTTGCCTTCGGACGTCGGGACATGAAACCGCCACCGGCCGGCATTGTCATAGGAAAACATGAAGCTTTGAAGACAGTCTTTGGTCAACTTTCTGGAATACCCCTGGAAAATCGCCCAGATGCGGCACCGGGCCAGGGTCATCCAGCGGTTCTCAGGCATGTCGGGATTCAGGTTCGCCCCTAAAAGGGCGTCATACCGGCTGTGTAACTGTCCCCAGTCCCCGGGTGCCCGCATCATGCCTCCGGTGCGGGTGGCGGCCAGCAGGGTCAGTCCGGGATCCGCCGCAATTTTGCGCCGGGTGAAGGTGGTCCGCACCTGCAGGGTGTCAAAGGGCGCCAGATACAGAATGGATGCCCTTGCCGTCTGAATTTTATCCGGATGGAACAGCCGCAGGTTCAGCCGGCAGGGTTTATGGTTTTTACTGAATGTTCTGGGCATGAACAGGGCAAAAAAACCGCCGGTTTTCAATGGCAGCCCTTCTTCATATCCCAGGGACTGCCGGTCTGTATCACCCAGGGTTCTGCGGTCCGCATCCCGGGCATCCAGAATTTCCGCCCGGAACCCCACCGGGCTTTTCACCAGCAGAAAAAATCCCGGCGGCACCATGACCTGACGGTTCAGATCCTTTGTGACATCAAAGGGAATCACCCGGTTTTCCGATGTTTCCGGAAAAAATGAACGGATGAATTCCAGCGGATCTTCAAACAGGTGCCGGGCCGCACGGTCCAGATCCAGGCCGCTCACATCCGTATATCCGTGGATCGCGGTGTTCACTGCCAGAACCCCGGCCCTGAACTTCTGTTTCAGTACCTGATCCGGGACAGGGGCCGGTGTCTGTTCGTCGCGGTGAGTAGCGGCCGCCAGGGCCATTGCATCCGCCGGATCCGGAGACAGTGCCATGGCTTCACCGGGTGCCAGGGTGATGCCGGCCACCGGGCCATCCATCAGAAGCGATACAGGGGTATCGGTCAACAGATCCATCCATTCCACCTGATCCACCCCCATATCCGCCCGGTCCCAGAAAACCGGAGATGGTTCTTCGCAGTCCAGGTTCACCAGAACCAGAAGCGTTTTGCCGGTTTGAGGATGGACCCGCCGCAGGGCCAGGGCCTGGGTCATGCATTTATGTATCAGGGTCAGCCGGGCGGCTTGGAAAAATACGGGATGGGTTTTCAGGATCGTATTGAGGCGGCGGATAAAATCCACCTGGTTATCTTTGGCGCCCCAGTTCAATCCCGGACACTCATGCACATTGATCTTTTCTGTGGCAAACCATTCCACGCCATTGGCGAATCCAAAGCCTCCGGACACGGAAAACAGCGCGCACAGGGCGGTGCGCATTTTCGCATAGGTGGTGGACACCGATGCCAGTCGGTTGTTGTCGTGGGTTTCCGCGTAATGAATCATATGGCCGCAGGTGTCGGACACCTCCAGGGCAAAGGGAAGGTACTGGGTGATCTCTTCACGGGTATACTGCTGAAACAGCTCGGAATAGGCCCAGTTGAAATTGCCGCGTCCCAGAATGTTCCGGGTGGTTCTCAACGGGCCGCCCAGGCCTTCCAGCAGAAACAATGTGTCCGGATATTCCTGCCGGACCTTGGCCACCATGTATTCCCAGGCCTCGATGGGGATCATGTATCCGGCATCGCACCGGAATCCATCCACCCCCCGGTGGCACCAGAGCAGAAAAATTTCCGCCATATACTGCCACAGATCGGTGTGGGAATAATCCAGTTTGGTCAGATCGGCCCACACCACACCCCAGGCCCCCGGTGCCTTGATCTTGCCGTCTTCTCCCCGCACCAGCCATTCCGGGTGGGTTTCATGAATGGCCGCGGCCCAGCCCGTGTGATTGATGGCGATGTCCAGAATCAGGTATCCGTTGTGATAATGCACCGCATCCACCAGTTCCATGAACTGCTCCAGCGGCGTGGCCGCCGGGTCGAACCGGGCTAGGGCCGGGTCCGCATCCGTGAAGTTCAACGCGGCATAGGGACTGCCGAACCGGCCCATGCGGGCATAGGTGGTGGGGGTGGGATGGATGGGCAGCAGATGCAGTGCCCGGCATCCCAACGTGGAAAAAATGAATCCCACCTGATCCCGCAGGTCCCGGAATTTTCCGGATTCCGGGATCACGGTGAAACCGCTGGCATCCAGGGCTTCCATCATCGGCACCAGGGACCGGTCCAGACCTTTGCCGGAAGCGGTCCTGGCAGGGCCGAACTGCCGCACAAACGCATTGTAGATGATATTGGCGCAGCAGGTGCCGGCCGGTTCCACATTGATAATACAGTTGTTCCCTTCCGGCCATACGGGAACCGTCTGATTTTCCGGAATGAAAAAACATTTGGCCTGAAAATATCCGGTTTGATGCAGGGGCAGCAGAATGGTGAAAGTGACGGCATCCTTGCGGATCATCTGAATATCATACCAGCCTTCATCCAGCTTGATCTCATTTTTTTCCACCCGGGCGATGATCTCCTGCCGGGTGATGGCGGCGGTCCCCAGGTTGGTGCGCACCCAGGCATTGCCGGCCGCGTTGGTGTTCAATGTCAAAGTGAACCCAAGACAGTCCCCTCTGAACATTACCCGGGATGAGCCGGGCAGCGGCGTTTGACTTACACTGAGCATAGATCTCCTCGGGAGCGGAAATTAATATATCATTCAGCATCGTTTCTGTCCGGAGGATGTCATCCACTGACCGGACAATATGCGATTATATCACAACACAAACCGGATTACAGAAACATTTTTCTGTTTTTTGCCATGATTGCCGCATCAATGGGCAGACTTTGATAACTGCCGAAAAGACATACCCGCCGGCACGGGCGCTGATACGCGATTCTGAAATGAAATTCCGGGAGCCGGGAATAAAATTCGTCAAACACCGCCGTGTCGGTTTCAAGTGACACCCGGCAGTGATCGGTTAGACCGAACAGGCCGACACTGTGATGGGCCATTAGATAAAAACAGGCGGCTGAGAGAAACCGGTGATCCGGCGCCAGGCAGAGCTGTGGATAAAACTTGGAGACATAAAGCCCTCTGGCAATCCGATCATGGGACAGGATCAGGTTCACCGACACCAGGGACTGGTTCCGGGCATCATGCAGAAAATATTCCACACAGGTGTCGTCTCTGATGTAACTGAGTGTAAATCGTGACATCAGTCGTTTCACCTGTATTTCCATGAAAAGCGGCAAGGCCGGCTCAGAAAGCGGAATAGACTTCAATGCCGCCGGTCCGGACGATTTTTTTCATCTGACGGATGCTGCCCCCGCATACGGTCTTTCCTTGTCTGTAAGGCAGGCAGCGATCTGCAAAGCAGGACAGAGGGATGTCTGACGCTTACCGGTTTTTTTGATGCCCAACACCATATCCTATCTGAAATTTCCGGTCAACTGTTTGCCGGTCAGATTTTTTCCGGGCACCTGTTTTTTTGGGTTGACTTATTCATATTAAAACAGTAGGGAATTTCCATATCAAATTAGTTGGTTTAATGTTTTTGAAATATGTCAACATAACTTTTTGAGGATTGGAAGATGGCAAAACGGACTGCATATCTATGGATCGTGGCAGCGGGGATGATCCTTCTTTTGTTTCCTTTTACGGGAAAGACCGCCTTGGAAAAGGAACCCGGCCCGAACATTCCCCCGGATCGGATCATCATCAATCTGCCGCCTGAGGCAGGTAAGGATGACATGCCGCCGGTGCCGTTTCTGCACACCCGTCACACAAAGTCGGTTGACGGAGACTGTAAGCAGTGTCATGTTCAAAAGGACGGGGACCTGGTTTTCAGATATCAGCGCATCGACCTGCCGGCATCCATGGACCTGTACCATGGCAACTGCATCGTGTGTCATGAACAGCGGAAAGAAGCAGGTGAAGCGGCCGGCCCGACCACAGCCCAATGCCGTCAGTGCCACGGCGCGTCCGTGCCCGATCCCGAACCCGGGACCCATTGGGAGAAAATCGATTTCGGCCGTTCGCTTCATTATATTCATGAAGTATCCGACCATATTCCGGCGCCGGATAAAGAGGTCTCCCCGGACAACTGCCAGGTCTGCCATCATCAGTATGATGAAGCAGCGCAGCAGATCGTGATGGAAAGGGGTACTGAAAGCGCCTGCATCTACTGCCACAAAGAAGAGAGAACTAACGGGGTTCGATCGATACGGGAAGCGTCCCATGACGCATGTGTGGCCTGCCATCTGGAGAAAAAGAATCAGGAAATAACCGCCGGACCGATCGACTGTTACGGATGTCATGCCGC
>JBFLKI010000271.1:0-9168 GCA_040883135.1 Desulfotignum sp.
GAAGATCTTTCCCACAACGAATCCATCGGATTTTTCAACGGCCGGGTGGAGCGGTTCAAAACGAAATTGTCCGTGCCGCACATGGGGTGGAACGGCATTCATCTCAAGCAGGACTCCCCGGTGATGGACGGGATCGATCCGGATGCCCGGTTTTATTTTGTGCATTCCTATCACCTGGTGCCCCATGATCCGTCCGTGGTGCTGACCACCACCACTTATGATTACGCGTTTGCCAGTGCCGTGCAGCAGGGCAATATCATCGGTACCCAGTTTCATCCGGAAAAAAGCGGAAAACACGGGATGCAGCTGCTGGAAAATTTTATCAGGCTGTCGGATTTCACGCCAAGAGGACGGGTGGATGTCCCGGGATGCGGGCTTTCCAAACGGATCATCGCCTGCCTGGATGTGCGGTCCAACGACCAGGGGGATCTGGTGGTGACCAAAGGAGACCAGTATGATGTCCGGGAAAAAGAGGGAGTGGGGGACAAGGGGTCTGTCCGGAATTTAGGCAAGCCCGTGGACCTGGCCCGTCGGTATTACGAAGAAGGGGCGGATGAGATCACGTTTTTGAACATCACCGGATTTCGGGATTTTCCGTTAAAGGATCTGCCCATGATTCAGGTGCTGGAACAGACATCCAAAAATGTGTTCGTGCCTTTGACCATCGGCGGGGGTATCAAAGATTACACGGATGCCGACGGCCGGCATTACACGGCCCTGGAAGTGGCCTCCCGGTATTTCAGATCCGGGGCCGACAAGATTTCCATCGGCAGTGATGCCGTGCACATTGCCAAAGCATTTGTGCAGACCGGGAAAAAAACCGGAAAGAGTGCCATCGAGGAGATCTCCCGGGTATACGGGGCCCAGGCCGTGGTGATCTCCATCGATCCGAAGCGGGTATATGTGTCGGCGCCTGAAACGGCTGCCGGTCATCATGTCATTGAAACAAAAATCCCCGGTCCTGATGGTGAAACGTTTTGCTGGTACCAGTGCACGGTCCAGGGGGGCCGCACCGCCGTGGACCTGGATGCCGTGACCCTGGCCAAAGCCTGTGAGGAACTGGGGGCCGGTGAGATTCTGCTCAACTGCATCGACCGGGACGGCACCGGGGCCGGCTTTGATCTGGAACTGATCCGGGCCGTGAAACAGGCCGTGACCATTCCGGTGATCGCTTCTTCCGGTGCCGGCAGTCCGGCGCATTTTTCCGAGGTGTTTGAACACACACAGGCGGATGCCGCTCTGGCGGCCGGAATTTTTCACAGAAAAGAGGTGCCCATATCTGCGGTGAAATCCCATCTGGCCGCACGCGGAATCCCCGTTCGCCGGGTGCAATAACCCACAGCCGGAAAAAAAGGGACCGCCTTATTTTTTCAATTCAAAGATGATCGGGATTTTCACCCACATGCCTGTGGGAAGCCCGTCTGATGTTCCCGGTTCAAACCGCCAGGCGGCAACCGCTTTTTGAGCCGCCCGGTCCAGGCCGGCATATCCGCTGGATTCAAAAATTCGTACCTCCCGGGCCTCACCCGTTTCGCTGACAAACACCATGAGCATGACGGTACCGGAATGCCCCCGGCGCCGGGCGTTTCCGGGATATTTTGGCGGTGGATTTTCTTTGTAGAGCGGCACGGCTTCTTTTCGACGGGGGGGGGCGTCCGGGGCTATCGCATCCGGGTTTACGGCGGTGGATGCGGTTATACCGGTAGATGGCCCGTCCGCCGGTCTGGTTTCGGATAGATCCGGATCCGGAATTTTCCGGGATTGCAGGCCCGTGTTGTCTGAAGCAGCTTTGTCAGATGTTTTCGGATCTGGACTGACGGGGTTCGGCACGTCGGGTTCAGGCGCTTGAGCCTCAGGTTGTGGCGGGGAAAGTGTCAGATCCTCTTTTTTGGGCATGAGCTCTTTTTTTACAGTGATTTCAGCAGGATCGGGTTCTGCTTCGATTTGAGTTGACGGCGATGGCGGGGTCTCGATGTCAGGGACCGGTTCTGGCGGCTGTTTTTCTTCGGGCCGGGGTACCGGCGGCATGTCCGGTGCGGGCGCAGGTTCAGCTTTTGGTTTCGGTTCCGGGGACAGGTGCGTGATCTGGACGTTGATCCCGTGATCGTGTGGAGAAATGGCCCCCGGAGGGGTGGCGGGGAACGGTAAAAAAACCAGTACGGCCCCATGAATCAGTACCGCAGCCAGAGCAGAAATCAGGATCCGTGTCATCTATTTTTTCAATTTTGCCTGCAGGGATATGTCGTGAATCCCGGCCAGGGTGATCTGGTCCAAAACAGCAAACAGGGTCTGATACGAGACGGATTCTTCGGCAAACAGCAGAATTCCCGGGGAAGCGCTTTTTTTTGATTCAGACTGCAGCCATCCGGGCAGATCGGCCAGAGACACCGGCACATCATCTACATAGATGTCGTTTTCCCCTCTGACGGTCACGGAAACCGGGGTCTGTTTTTCAATGTCTGCCACCGACGATTCCGGCAGGGTCACGGACAGGCCCCGGTGAACGGACATGGACAGCATGGAATAGATGAACACCACCAGTAAAAGAAACACGATGTCGATCAGGGGCAGCATTTCAATTCTGGGTTTGCCGCCTTCCGGAACATTAACTTTCATGTCCGCGCCTTTCACAGGATTCATGGTCAATGATATGCTGTTCATGCATAATCTCGAAACTGGTGGCATATTTTTCTATGATCTGTGCCGCCCGCTGGATCCGGGCATTGAAGTAATTATAGGGAAACACGGTGACAATGGCGATGGTCAGGCCGGAAGCGGTTGTGATCAGGGCCTTGGCAATCCCGCCGGTCACGGCCATGGGGTCTTCGATGCCCGAGGCCCCCAGCATGTCAAAGGATTCGATAATGCCCACCACGGTGCCCAAGATTCCCAGCAAAGGGGCGATGGTGATAATGGTGTCCAGAACCCCCATGAATCGTTTCATCTTGAATATTTCATCGGCGGCGGCCGATTCCATGGCCTTGACCGGGGAATAGGCCCGGTGAAGAATACCGCTCACCAGGACACGGACCACGCAGTTTTTCGATCCCCGGGTGATATTGCGGATTTCCTCCCAGTTCTGTTCAGCACACAGTGTCAGGACCCGGTCCATGAGGGGTCTGCCCCGGTCGATGCCTGAAGCGGTCCAGAAAAGGGTGCGTTCAATGATCAGTGTCAATGCGATGATGGAGCATAAAAGCAGCGGATACATCAGAATCCCGCCATGGGTAAACAAGTCAATCATGGGGTTACCTTCTTATGAATCGGTTTTGATAAAAATGCCCGGCCGCCCTGAATGGGGATTGGACGTCACCACCACATCCGTGTGGTATACGGCCCGGATATTGTCCCGGGTGATCACGGTGTCCGGGGTGCCGTATTTGAAAACGGTCTGCGTCTCTTTGTCCAGCAGCAGCACCTGGTCTGAATATTCCGAAGCCAGGTTCAGATCATGCTGCACCATCACAACGGTCAGGCCGTGCCGGTCCTTCATGGTTTTGACCCGGTTCAGGATCTGGGCCTGGTGGGAGATGTCCAGGTGAGAGGTGGGTTCATCCATCAGCAGAAGGGCCGGTTCCTGCACCAGGGCTTTGGCGATCCCGGCCAGCTGGCGCTCGCCGCTGCTGATACAGCTCAAGGGAGAGCGCCGCAGGTGGTCTATATGGGTGAATGCCATAAAGGATTCGGCAATCTGTCTGTCCGCCCTGTTTTCAAGAAACTGCCAGGCAGTGAAATGGGGCAGCCGGCCTAAAAGCACATATTCTTCCACGGTCATGTGAATGCTTTCCAGGGTCTGCATGACCATGGCAATGGTTTGTGCCCGGAGGGACCGGGGCATGGTGTTCAGGTTCTGTCCCTGCATCGTGACCCGGCCCGTCAGAGCCGGAATCAGTCCGGGCAATGTTTTTAACAAGGTGGTTTTTCCACACCCGTTAGGGCCGATAATGGTGACGATCTCTCCTTTCTGAACAAAAAAAGAGATATCCTTGAGCACCACCTGGCTGCCATACCCGCAGGACAGTGCGGCAATGTTCAGAAAAGGGTCGGTCATAACGCCACCTTTTTTTTGCTCAACACGTAAATGAAAACCACGCCCCCGATGATTCCTGTGATCACGCCCACGGGCAGTTCCAGCGGGGCGATCACCATCCGGGCCAGAATATCACAAAAGGTGAGAAAACCGGCTCCTGCCAGAAAAGAGCTGATGATCAGAATACGGTGGTCGGATCCTGCCACCATGCGCATGAAATGGGGGACAATGAGTCCTACGAACATGATGATGCCGCCGGCGGACACGCTCAGGCCCGTGAGCAGGGATGCCGTGACAAACAGAATTTTCCGGGCCCGGGCCGTATGGATCCCCAGCAGGGCGGCTTCATCATCTCCCAGCACCATGGCATTGAGCGCCAGACTGTGGAAAAGGGCGATGATCAGTCCTGCAATGGAACCGGCCAGTACCAGCCGGATCAGGACCGGGCTGGGTTCATCCAGGGACCCCATGATCCAGAAAACGATATTGCTTAAATCATCCTGTTCCGATACGGCCATGAGCAGCATCACCAGGGATGAGGAGACAAAACTGATCATCACACCGATCAGCAGCATGGTGTTGGGCTGAAGCCGGCCCGTGCGCAGCCCCAGTCCATACACCAGGACAATGACGATACCTGCCCCGGCAAATCCGGCCAAAGGATAGGCAGTGACCCCCATCAGGGCGGGAAGGCCCATGAGGATGGCGACACAGACCCCTAATGACGCCCCTCCGGAGATGCCTAAAGTATAAGGTTCCACCAGAGGATTTCTGAAAAGCCCTTGAAGCAGCGTGCCGGCCACACTCAAGGCCCCGCCCACGGCGACGGCCAGAATTACCCGGGGCAGCCGGATGCCCAGAACGATGCCTGCGGTCACACTGTCCCGGTCGTGAAACAGGGCATTCAAAATCTGGGCGGTTGACAGCCGGGTGCTTCCCAGGCGCAGGGCCAGCAGGGCGCAGACCGTCAAGAGGATGGACAGGCTGCCGATGATCAGAATCCAGCGTTTTGTTCCGTTGTCATTCAAGGGTGGTTTCCATGGATTTCAGTTTTTCCGCGGCTTTTGGATGGATATGGGAGAAAAACAGCATCAGTGTTCGGGCAAACGTCACGGGGGTGGGACTGAACACACTGTCATGGGCCAGCACATGGACCTCTTTGTTTTTGACCGCCTTCAACGTGGAAAATTTCATCCAGGCCGCTTTTTCGGCATTGCCGGCTTTGGTGGACGTGCCCATGGTGGCCACGAAAATCACATCCGGGTTTTTTTTGAGCACATGCTCCCGGCTGAAGATGCCGGATCCGGTATGACCGGCGATATTGGTGCCGCCGGCCAGCTCGATATAGCTGCTGATAAAGGTGCCCTCCTCCGCAGTTTTCAACGGCTTGATTCCGATCTGAATAAACACGGTTCGTTTTTTCAAATTTTTGGCGGTGTGATGAATCAGATCCACGTTTGCGCTGGCAGTCCGGATAATCTCCTGTGCCGCCTGTTTTTTGCCCATCCGGGTTCCCAACCTCAGAAACATATCGCAAAGGGTATCAAAATTTGTGGGATTGTCAAATTGGATCACCTGAATGCCCTGCCTTTTGAGGGCTTCCACCTGCTTGACCCGGGTCAGGGTACTGGCAAACACCGCATCCGGCTGAAGGCGGACGATTTCTTCCACATTGATCTGGATCACCGTGCCGATGACCTGCTTGGTTTGTCTGCCTTCGGGAATGGGGCAGTAACTGGTGACGCCGACCAGTTGTGATTCCGCGCCCAGCTGATAGATCATGTCCGTGATCAAGGGGCCTAAAGACACCACCCGGTTGAAGGGTGCCTGTTCGGCAGCTCGGACTGTCTGACCCCACGGTCCGGTCATCAGACCGGCCATCACCAGTGCCAGGTAGATTTTCTTCATAACGATTCTCCACGCTGTCCAGCGGCTCCGTTGAACAGGGCGTTGAGCGCCATGGCCACTACCGGCGGCACATCCGGGTCCGAGACAAAGGACTGCCATGTTTTCAGCGGTTCTCCGGCAATCATGAAGGCGGTTTCCAGGCACTGCATGTCAAATGCGTCCAGATTTTTGATCAGGCCTTTGTCATACTCATCGCTCACTGCCAGGGCCGTGGCCATGAATCCCTGATACAGGGGATCCAGCAGAAGGGTTTCCACGGTTTCAATCAGTTCATTTTCCACGTTTTCACACTGGCAGGGAAGGTTTTCCAGGATCAGTTCGTGCAAAATGACACCCCTTTTTTCCAGGCGTTTGAAAATGTTGAGGTCCGGGGTGATGCTGTTCTGTTTTCTGACCGCTTCCGTGACCGCCCGGTGAACCGCCCTGCCGATCAGTTCTCCAAGTTTGGTATGCCCGCCGGCATTGTTCAGGACAGCCGGGCCGGTGCCTTCCGCCACCAGAATGTTGTCCGTGCCCGTGCCCGTGGCCCGGTAACGGCCCTGGGCATAGCTGGACCGGATATCCAGGTCCAGCAGGGCGGCGGTTTTTCCTTCCGTGGCCGTGATCATGGCACGGGTCATGGCCCGGGGCGTGAGCCGGGGACTGGTCAGGAGGATCAGATTGATGGTGCCGGGTTCATAGAATCCGCCCGTATCTCTGGACGTCCGCATGGCGTTGCTTTCCACGCCGGCTGTGGCAAAGACCGTGACCTCGATGTCTTTAAACTGTTCTTTGGCCACACTCAAGTGGTCCATGTCTGCGCCGGTGAACAGAAATGCGGTGGAATCCGCCGACAGGTCCAGTACATCAAACACCTTTTCTTTCAAGGCATCCAGGCCCTGGTCATGGACCAGCAGCCAGGTTTCAGGTGGGATATAATGGTTTCCCAGCACCGTGACGCCGCTTTTGAACCCCTCCAGCGTGGACAGCACGGACATGGGCTCGTTCAGTGTGATCACCAGGGATTTGTTGATAAAGTCATAGATTCGGCTTTGTTTGACCGCAGCGGCCTGTACACCGGAAACGTCCGTTTCCATCGCAGTGGTTCGGATGACCTGATTGTCACCGAGAAGGGCGTTTTCATCGGCCAGAGAACGGCCGTGAACGGCGGCAAACAGTTGTCTGACAAACTGTCCGGTATGAATGGACGCCCGGCAGGTCAGATCGCATGGGAAATAATGGATCTGATTGTTTTGAACCGCGTCCACATCCTTCCATCCGGGAAGGCCAAAAAAACGGTCCGCCGCTTCCCGGTCACTGCCGCATCCATAAATCACCTGGGGGTTGAAAGCGGTCCACTGGTCTATGGATACCGGCACCACCGGGCCTGTTCCAAAGTCCGGGGGAATTCCCCCGGCCAGGGAAATCATGTGGTTTTGGAATGAATCACTGCCCGGGGTCATGATCCGGTCCCGTCCCATGAGCCGGATCACCCGTTTGGGGGAAAGCGCTGCCTTTTTGATTTTGGCTGCCACCCAGTCCAAGTCTGATGTAATGTCCGCCACCAGCTGATGGGCGTTCTTTTCCCTGTCCACCAGTCGTCCCAGCAGAACAAGGGTGTCCAGACTGTCCGAAATGGCCTGGGTGTTGACATGCACCAAAGGGATATTTTCGGGCAGAAACGGTTGTAACCGGGGTAACTGAAATGGATCATAAAAGATCAGGTCCGGTTCCAGGGCTTCGATGGCTGCCGGAGACGGAAAGGAATAGCCCCCCACAATGGTTTTTTGGGCCGCATACGAGGGCCGGGTCGTATGATAGGTGATGCCTTTGACCACCGCTTCGGCACCTAAGGCAAACAGCATTTGTGTGACAGACGGCACCAGGCTGACAATGCGTACCGGTGTTTCGGTCAGAACAATTTCCTTGCCGGTCCCGTCTGTAAATCGAACCTCCTGGCAGAGACCGGCAGGTGCCCTGAACAGCAGTGCGCCTGTCAGCAGTGCCAGGAGCACGGTGATCCGTAGATGTCGTGAATTCATAACAACCGCCATTTCAGCCCGATATACCCGGAAAGCCCGGGCGTGGCATAACTGAACGCCTCTTCATAATACTCGTCAAACAGGTTGTCCACCCGGGCAAAGACCTGGAACCGGTCACTGATATCATAGGATCCGGACAGGTTCACCACCGTATAATCATCCAGGGTCCCCACCGGATTGCCGTTTTTGTCCAGGGCATAGGGGGAGGCGGCCCGTTCATCCACCCACCAGGCATCCATGGCCACCTGCCATTTTTCCAGGAACCGGTAGGACGCGGTCAAACCCACCTGGTTTTCGGGACGTCTGACGAGCCGGTTGCCTTCCGGATCCCGGGTATGGGTATAGGTGTAGTTGAGATTGAAAAACAGGTCTTTGACCGGTGACCAGGCAGCCGACACTTCCACCCCGCGGGTTTCGGTGTCGCCTTCAAGCTGATTGTATCTGGAGATGAGCATGTCATACCCGATCCGGTTTTCGAAATCCATTTCCCAGTAGGTGACGCCCAAAGTCAGCCGGTCATCCAGAAACCCCTGTTCCACCCCCAGGTCCCAGCCACGGCTTTTTTCAGGTTCAAGATCCGGGTTTCCATATTCGGAATAAAGTTCATACAGGGACGGGGATCTGAAACCGGTGCCGAAGCTGGCTTTGAATCGGGTGCCGGTCGATGGCAGGTCATAGGCGGGTGCGATTCTGAACGTGGTCTTTCTTCCAAAAGACTGGTGGTCATCCAGCCGCGCTCCGGCAATTAACACCAGGTTGTCTCCCACAAAGAGCTGATCCTGGAGCCAGTAGCTCAGGGTGTAGGTGTCGATATCAGGCACCCCGCTGCTCAGGCTTTCCATGGCTTCATTGTAATATCCCGCACCCAGAGACAGCACATGTCTGTCAAAATTCATGTTTCCCTGCCAGGAAAATTCGTCGGAGTCCCCCTTATAGTCATACCAGGGCAGATTGTCGTTGTCGTAAGCCTGACGGTCATTTCTGGTAAATTCATAGGAAAGAATGGATTGAAAGGCGCCCCCGGCAAACCAGTTGTTGATGTTGAATTGTCCTATCAGTTGTTCTGATTCAGACCGTTTGGACGTGGGGCCGTCCGGATTGGGAACCAGGGTGTTGACCCAGGTGCCGGTGAGCGGGTCCGGCATCCATGTGGAAATGATGTTGTCGCCGGAGTATCCGCCGGCATAATCGTCAAGGTCCACTTCAGAA
>JBFLKI010000041.1:0-40630 GCA_040883135.1 Desulfotignum sp.
CACCGTATCGGTGTGGTGGTCAACAGCCTGGAGATCTCCATCCTGGTGATCTGCGTGGCCGCCCTGGCCGTGCTTCTGATCGCCAATGTGTTTGCCCGCACCTTTTTTTCAAGCCTCTATTTTGCCGAAGAGATTTCCCGGTTCCTGGTGATGCTCATCACCTTCACCGGAGTGAGCTACGGGGTGAGAAAGGCCCGGCACATCCGCATGGGGGCGTTTCTGGATGCCATGCCTCCGAAAATGGAAAAAACCTTTATCATGATCATCTGCCTGATCTCGGCCGTGGTCATGGGCATCATGTGCATCGCGTCCTGGGAGTACCTGACCAACGCCATGGCCAAGGGACACATGACCCCGGCCCTTCGGGTGCCCAAATGGACCTTTTACGTGATCATGCCCATCGGGTTCGGCCTGGCCGCCATCCAGTACTTCCGCACCATTATCAAGAACTTCACCGAACCAGACCCTTGGCAGTCTCCGGACCAGCAGAGCGAATATGAAGATGAAATCATCGGAGGACCCCAACCATGATGCTTTTCGGAATCAGTCTTCTGATCATGCTCCTGCTGGGATTTCCCTTCATGGTGACCCTGCTGGGCTCGTTGATCCTCTACATTACCGTATACATGCCCGATTTCGCCCCCAGAATGCTGATCACCATGGTGCAGCAGGTGATCGCCGGTGTCACCCCGCCGGCGCTGGTGTGTGTGCCCATGTTCATTCTGTCAGCGTCCATTATTACCTCCGGGGAATCCGCGACCCGGCTCATCCGCATGATCAAGGTATTTGTGGGCCATCTGCCCGGCGGGCTGCCCATCACCACCAATGCCTCCTGCACCCTGTTCGGGGCCGTGTCCGGCTCCACCCAGGCCACGGTGGCGGCCATCGGCGGCACCATGCGGCCCATGCTCCTGGAAGCCGGGTACAAGAGTTCGTTCACCCTGGGGCTGATCATCAATTCCAGTGACATCGCGTTTCTCATCCCCCCCAGCATCGGGTTCATCGTTTACGGCGTGGCCACCTCCACATCCATCGGTATGCTCTTCCTGGCCGGAATTCTGCCGGGACTCATGATCCTGGTGATGTTTTCGGTCTACTGTTATGTATATTCAAAAATGAACCACGTGGGCACCCTGCCAAAAGCAACCATGGCAGAACGCATCGATGCCGTCAAAGGCGGCCTGCCGGTCATGGGATTTCCCATCATCATCGTGGGCGGAATCTACACCGGTATTTTCAGCCCCACGGAAGCGGCGGCCGCGGCTGTGTTCTATGCCCTGATCCTGGAAACGATCGTGTTCAGAAGCCTGACTCGGGAACGGATCCTGGATGCGTTTCTTCAGACCGGGGTTATCACCGGAGTGGTGTTCATTCTGGTGGGTGCAGGTCAGGCCTTTTCTTTTCTCATCGGGTTTCTCCAGCTGCCGGATCAGCTGCTGCCCCCGCTTTTCGGCACCGATCCCTCCATGCTGCGGGTGATCACCATTGTGGTGGTGGTATATTTTGTGGCGTGCATGTTTGTGGACCCCATTGTGGCGATCTTCATTTTAAGCCCGGTTTTCCAGCCCTACGTGGTGGGGGCTGGCGTGGATCCCATCCTGCTGGGCACCCTGGTCACCCTTCAGGCGGCCATCGGCTCGGCCACCCCGCCCTTTGGATGCGACATCTTCACGGCCCAGCTGATTTTCCGCAGGCCGTATATGGAAGTGATCGGCCATTCCCTGCCCTTTCTGCTGATCCTGATCCTGGCAACAGCCCTGCTCATCACCTTTCCCCAGATTGCCCTGTTTTTACCCAACATGGCCATGGGTGGATAACCCCAACATAGATATATGCCGGAAACCCGATGAAATACAGTATCAAAAATCAACAGGTATCCTATGGAGAAGCCATCGGCATTCTGCTGCTGGATTCGGTGATTCCGTTCATCCCCGGGGATGTGGCCAATGCCACCACCTATGATTTTCCGGTGCGGTTCAAAAAGGTACCCGGTTTCACCGTGGCCCGGGCCGTGGGTAAAGATGAGAGTATTTATGGCGATCTTCTGGCGGCTGCCCGGGACCTGGCTGCCAACGGGGTTCGGGCCGTCACCGGGGACTGCGGTTTCATGGCCCTTCACCAGCAGCGCCTGCAGCAGGATCTGGGGCTGCCGGTGTGCCTGTCTTCTTTGCTTCAGATCCCTTTTATCCGGCATCTGATCCCGGCCGGCACCGGCATCGGCATTCTCACTGCGGACAGCCGGGGGTTGACCCCGGATTTTTTCGAGGCGATGGGAATTCCTTTCGGCCCGGACCTGTTGGTTTCCGGCATGGAATCCTGTCCGGAATTCGCCTCAGCGGTCATGGATGAAAAAGGCACCCTGGATGCAGAAAAAATCGAACAGGAACTCGTCGCGGCAGCCCGGAGTCTGAATCATCAGCAGCGCGCCGGTGCCATTCTCCTGGAATGCAGCGTACTGCCCCCCTATGCCCGGGCGGTCCACAACGCCACCGGCCTGCCGGTGTTTGATTACATCACCATGATCAACCATGTGTTTCACGCCCTGGAACCCCGTAGTTATCAGGGATTCATGTGAAGAGATACAACAGGGCCCGGTTCTACAAACCAGGCCCTGTTGTTGTCTGACTGAATGAAATGATTGTCTGATACCAGGCGTTATCCCAGTGCTACGGCCTGCCGTTCAGCCGCCGACTGCCGGGCAGCGCCTTTACGCTTTTTCTGGGATGTGACCCGATCCGCCGAAACGAAATCAACGGCTTTTACTTCACAGAATCTCACACACTGGGGGTCTCCACCGCACAGATCACACTTGAACACCTGATGGGTCGTGTTATTGTACCCCATGGCACCGAAGGGGCAGATGCCCACACAGGACCGGCACCCGATGCACACCTCATGGTCCACTTTCACAAAACCGAAATCCGGGTCCCGGGAGATCGCTCTTACCGGGCAGACATTCATACAGGGCGCATCTTCACACTGTTTGCAGATCACCGGGATATAGATCCCTTCCTGTTCCCATTTGATCACCTGGATCCGGCTTTTGGCGGGATTGGACACCCCTTCGTGCATCACCGAGCACACCTGTTCACACAGGCGGCACCCCGTGCATTTGTCCGCGTCAACTGTCAGAAATTTATCCATGATTTTCTCCTTGTCCATATCTACAGCAACCGGGTGGGTTCGTTTTCCAGACCCAGCCGCTTCAAGGTTTCAGAAGTGGGCACACCATCCTTGTCCCAGCCGTGGTGTTCGTAGAACTCATCGATCATCACATTGAACTTGTCCCTGTCGATTCGTTTTCCGATCACATCCGGCGCCCCCCTGCGGCAGGGCTCGTCAAAGTACCGGTGGTTCAGGGTATCCCCTTTTTTGGGATCGTTGCGGGTCAACCCTTCTCTGAGGTTGAACAGCCGTTCCAGGTTGTTGCACCGTTCCGCGGCATCCCAGATCTCCTTGGGGGTGAACTCCAGACCCGTATTGTAATAGATCACCTCGGGCCAGTCCTCGAAATTGGGCAGCGTGGCACCCAGAAACACGGTGTGGTACTTGCAGATGCCCAGGCAGTCCACGGCCATGTAAACGTTTTCCTGCCAGAACACCTGCCAGGGTTTGCCGATGTATTCGGTGTGCTCGGAAGACAGGGGCCCGTCATAGGGCACCGGGGAACCATAGATTTTGCGCAGGACCGGTTCAGGCAGGTGATACAGGTCGATGGCCGGCCGGGACCGCAGATGGTCCGATCCCCGGGAGGCCGTGGCGATGTTCAAGGCCAGGCCCGGAGTGGCCCGCTCATCCGAGTGCAGATTGTTCATGCCCTTGACCTGAATCAGGTAGTCAAAGGCATTTTTACCGATTTTTTCAGCCGCCGGAATTCCGCCGTCCGCCAGGACATTGCCCAGCCATCCGGTGCGGGTGCAGATGTTGTGCACCATCTGAAGCAGGGCTTCGTCATTACCGAACCGCAGGTCCAGACCTTCGGTTTCCTTGCTGGTGAGAATCCCCAGTTCATAGAGTTCCATGGCCCAGGCAATCATGCTGCCGATCTCGAGGTTGTCCACCCCGTACTGGTTGACCAGATGGTTTCCGGTGAGCACGGTTTCAATGCTCTTGCAGTCCGGTTCCGCGCCGAACGCCCCAAGAGAGGTATATTCCGGACCTTCATCATATTTGCCCTTGTACAGCCCGGACTGGATCTTGTACTGGGCCCGGCAGTGCACCTGGCACCCGAAACACCCGGTCATGTGATGGGGACCCATGGTTTCGGCGGCATAGTCGTCAATGGCTTCCGGTTCGATCTCGTCGGCATATTCCATCTGGTTGTACTGAAAATTTCTGGTGCGCACCCCGCCCCAGCAGTTGGTGGCCCCCCAGATGAACGGGGTCCCCAGGGTTCCCTGGGTCTTGTTCACCTTGGCACCGGTGATCTGGTCGATGAATTTCTTGTTGTGCTCCAGCGCATCCACGGGATGGGCGATCTTGATATCCATGGTGCCTCTGACCGCCACGGCCTTGAGGTTCTTGGATCCCATGACGCAGCCCATGCCGGTGCGGCCCCCGGCATTTTTGATGCCGGTCATGACGCAGGCATAGGTCACCAGGTTTTCCCCGGCCTGGCCGATGACCATGCTTTTCACTTCCTCATCGTCCAGTTCTTCTCTGATGGCCCACTGGGTGTCGGTACTGTTTTTCCCCCACAGGTGGCCGGCATCCCGGATTTCGATCTCACCGTTGTGAATCCACAGATACACGGGTTTTTCCGCCTTGCCGGTGATGACCAGGTGATGAAATCCGGCCCAGGCCATTTCAGGTGCAAAAAATCCGCCCATGTTGCAGGACCCCAGCAGCCCGGTTAAAGGCGACTTGGCCATCACATGGGTCCGGGCCGTGGCGGACGCGCACGTGGCAGTGAGAAGCCCGCCGCTGACGATCAGCGGATTTTCAGGGCCGATGGGATCACAGCCCTCGGGCGCATGGTTATACAACAGATAGGCGTCCATTCCCCGGCCGCCGATGAATTTTTTTCTCATTTCCAGGGGAATGGGTTTAATTTTCACATCCCCGGTGGTCAGATTGATGTAGGCGATTTTGCGGTCCAATGCCATGTGTTTTTCCCTCCTTGATCTAGTTGGAATCGCTGTCAGACGTTCCCATTTTTTTCGCCAGGGTTTCCTGGGCCAGTTTCCGGTTGACATCCCAGACCGGACCCCGGATTCTGGGCAGTTCCGGTGTCACCCAGAACAGCCGGTAGGTCATGCCGCAGGTGGGGCATGAAATCTGTTTACTGCCCGGCGGCGGGGTGATCCGGCCCATGCAGCTGGGGTTATGACACCTCACTTTACCGAACGTGCGGGTACTGCGAAGCGATTCAGACGAAGAGACCCTTTCTTTGTCAGCCATGTTACACTCCTTTAATGATGGGGGTTGGCGGCATTTTGTTCAGCCATATGAAAAATCATTTATACCGAACCAGTTCATTATAATGAATCTCTACACCAGACCTTCATCAAAAGTCAACCTATTTTTCAACAAAAATAAGCATATATAAAAAATGCTATTATTTTTAATTTGACATGGCGGCCGATTCAGTATAGAGAAAAGACATGAATTTTGTTCACTATGTTGAATTTTCCAAATCCAAACAGCATGACAAAGGACAACCATATGAACATGCGGCGAGAACAGCTTTCGATTGACCCTGAAAAATGCACCGGATGCCGGCGATGCATGATTGCCTGTGCCATGAAGCATCACGGCCGCATCGATCCGGACCTTTCCCGGGTGAACGTAATCCGGTTCGATTCACAGGACCTGGACGTTCCGGTTATCTGCATGGCCTGCGACACCGCCCCTTGCATCAAGGTCTGCCCCATGAACGCCCGGATCCGCCAGGCCAACGGCACGGTTACGACCAATCCCGAGGTCTGTATCGGATGCCGGGCCTGTGTCTATATCTGCCCGGCAGGTACCCCACGGATCGATCCGTATACCGGCCGGACCATGACCTGTGACATGTGTGAAGATGACACCGAACCCTGGTGCGTGGCAGCGTGCCGACAGGAAAAAGCCTTGACGATTTGCACACCCGGTACGGTTTCACATCGTGCCGCCAGACAGGCTGCCGCCAAAACCAAAAAATTTCACACCTGATGATGACTGTAACAACACTGATGAACAAAGGCAGGATATTATGAAACTTGTTATTATCGGAAACGGCATTGCCGGCAACCAGGTGGCGTTCGATGTCCGAAAAAAAGACCCCAGTGCCCGGATTGTGATTCTTTCCGCCGAAGATGTGCCGGAATATGATCCGTGTTCTCTGCCCTATTATCTTGGGGGAGAATGCCTTCGTACCGATGTGTTCCGGAAAAACCCGGAAGATTATGCCGAAAACCGCATCGAACTTCGCTATGACTCGAAAGCGGTGTCCATCGATCCGGACAAAAAATCCGTTACGATTCAGACCGGAGAGCAGATCGGTTATGACAAACTGGTGCTGGCCCATGGCGGGGACCTGTTTGTTCCCCCGATTCCCGGCATAGACAATTCAGGGGTGTTTTCGTGCAAACAGCTGGGGGAAACCCAGAAACTGGCAGACCACAAAGGGACCGGTGCCGTGGTCATCGGGTCCGGAGCCATCGGGATCGAAGCGGCGGAAGCGTTGAAACGGAAAGGGTATGATGTCTATGTCATCGAACTGATGGACTGGATTCTGCCTTCTTTGTTCGACGAGCCCACTGCCAGACGTCTGGAGACCGAGTTGTCCGGATATGGTATTCAGGTGTTTACCCATGAAAAGGTCATGGAAATCACAGGAGACGGACATGTGACCGGCGTGGTCACGGACCGTCGCACCATTGACTGCGACACCGTGGTGGTGGCCACCGGCGTGGTGCCGGGAACCGCCCTGGCCAAGACGGCCGGCATCGAGACGGGCCGGGGCATCCAGGTGAACCGGCAGATGCAGACCAGTGTGCCCGACATCTATGCCTGCGGGGACTGTGTGGAAACCATTGATGCCTGCACCGGGGAAATCGCCATGTTCCAGCTCAAGCACAACGCCATCGAGCAGGCCCAGGTTGCGGCCAGACACCTCCTGGGAGAATCCGCCCGGTATCTGGGGGCCTATGCCTTTGCCCGGGCCCATTTTTTCAACACCCATGCCGCCACCTTCGGCAAGACCCAGCGGGCCCTGGATTGTATGTTCGGAGACAAGCGCATTGTGGAACGGGAAGACCGAAACAATTATCTGCGGGTGGTGCTGCTGGACAACAAGATTGTGGGGGGCCAGGCCATCGGGACGTTTGCCGATGATTTAGGGCTGCTCATCGGCGCCATGTGGCGCAAAGACGATTTTTTAGACATTGCCGCAAAAATGAGAACCCTGCCAAAAGGCGGGGCCGTGCATGCCTGGCCCATGGTCCGGCTGGGCCGGGTCTTGGGAATGTAAGCCTACCCCCCGGCCAGAAACGTGACGATCTGGATGTCATCCCCGGAATTCACCGGTTTTTCCAGCTCGCCGGGAAACGCGCTTTCCGCATTCAGATAGATCTCGATATGGCCGTGTAATTTCCCGTTTTTATCAAACAATTCCTTTTCCATGGCCGGGTACTGACGGATCAGGTCCGCCAGTGCCCGGCCAACCGTGTCCCCGTTCAGCTCAACCGTTTTGTTTCCGTTTGTATGCTGCCGATGAACCAGATGGATATGAGCCGTCGCTGTCATTTTTTCTCCTTTATCAGTAAAGTTTCCCGACCACCGACTCCACGGCCCGGACAATGGCGCCGTCTTCCAGCAGGGTCTTGACAGTGGCAATGTCTTTGGACAACTGCCGGTCCTCTTTCATATATGCCACATGCTTTCTGATGGTACGGTAGGCGGCCAACGTCCCCTCCCCGGCCTTGATATTGGTGAACAGGTCAATGGCCTGGGCCCCGCACAACAGCTCGATGGCGATCACGTTTTCCGTGTTCTGAACGATATCCCGGCATTTTCTGGCGGCAAAGGCCCCCATGGACACATGATCCTCCTTGTTGGCCGACGTGGGAATGGAATCCACGGACGCGGGATGGGCCAGGCCCTTGTTTTCCGACACCAGGGCTGCGGCCGCGTACTGGGCGATCATGTACCCGGAATTCAATCCCCCGTCTTCCACCAGAAACGCGGGCAGTCCGGACAGGTATGGATTTACCAGGCGTTCGATGCGCCGTTCGGAGATATTGGCCAGCTCGGCAATGGCAATCCCCAAAAAATCACAGGCCAGGGCCAGGGGCTGGCCATGAAAATTGCCGCCGGACAGAAACTCTTCGGATTCCGGAAAAATCAGGGGATTTTCCGTCGAGGCATTCATTTCCACCCGGATCACCCGGTCCACATGGGAAAATGCGTCCCAGGACGCACCGTGAACCTGGGGAGAGCACCGCAGCGTATAGGCATCCTGCACCCGGGAACAGTCTTTGTGGGATGAGATGATCTCCGAGTTCTGCGTGATTTTGAGCATGTTTTCCGCCGCCATGATCTGGCCCGGGTGAGGACGGGCCTGATGAATTCTCGGATCAAACGCAGATCTTGTACCCATAAGGGTTTCCAGGCTCATGGATGCGGCAATGTCCGCGTGTTTGCACAAATTCAACGCATCGTGCAGGGCCAGGCACCCCAGAGCAATCATGAACTGGGTGCCGTTGATCAGTGCCAGGCCTTCCCCGGCAGCCAGTTCCAGGGGTTTCAGAGACCGGGCCGCCAGGGCGTTGGCGCCGGACATGCGCTGCCCGTCCACAACCGCTTCGCCCTCCCCGATCATCACCAGGGACAGATGGGCCATGGGCACCAGGTCTCCACTGGCCCCCACCGACCCTTTTTCCGGAACGACCGGCACAATCCCTTTGTTGAGAAGGTCTGCCAGCATCTGGATGGTCGCCAGCCGAAGTCCGGAATTGCCCCGGCAGAAATCGTTGATGCGCAAGGCCATCATGGCCCGGACCACATCTTCGGGCAT
Source organism: Desulfotignum sp. (assembly GCA_040883135.1). GTDB lineage: Bacteria > Desulfobacterota > Desulfobacteria > Desulfobacterales > Desulfobacteraceae > Desulfotignum. The sequence continues at coordinate 8,996 of JBFLKI010000041.1, forward strand.
CTCTTTACCCATGCCGGCCGCATGGGACAATAAAATTTTCTTTTGAAGCCGTTTTGTATCGGCCAGGGATATGGTCACCTCGGACAATGCGCCGAACCCCGTGGTCACCCCGTAAATGCGCTCCCCCTGGTTCACCCAGTTCTCTATGAGATTACGGGCCTTGTGAATCCGTTTTTTGGAGGTTTCGGCAATGGCGACCTCCCACCCGTTTCTGGCAATGCCCACCAGTTCTTTCAGTTGAAAATGGTCTCCATCCAGAACAACGATTTTTTGCGTCATTGAATTCCTCCCCTGGTGAAAATGCCTCTCAATTTATATCGAAACCCCGGCGAAATCATGGTGCTGTAGGTCGCCACCCGATCAAAGGACCAGGTTCTGCGGGTCAGGCGCAAACAGGGTTCTGCCGCACCGATCTGAAAATGTTTCAGCACCTGGGCCGGACATTGCACCGCTTCGATCACGTGCTCCGCTTTCTGGACCGGGGCGGTTTCCAGCAGATAATCACTGGGGGTGGTCCGGGTATAATCCTGTGCCAGATAATCCGGGGCCACGGCCGGATTGATGAACCGCTCAGAGTACTGAACCCCCACCCCCCTGTCTTTGTGCAGCACAATGGAATGAAACACCCGGTCTTCCGGATTCAGACCCAGCCGGGCGGCAATGTCCATATCTGCCGTTTCCTCTGTCAGCAGCAGCACGTCACAGGAATGAACCCCGCCCCAGTCGGCAATCTCTTTGGCAATGCTTCTGATCTCCAGAAGCGCGGCATCCGGTTTGGGCCGGGCCACAAACGTACCCACCCCCTGTATCCGGACAATCCGCCCCTCTTCGGTCAGTTCCTTGAGGGCCCGGTTGGCGGTCATGCGTGAAGCGTTAAAGGCTTTGGATAACTGGGTTTCCGACGGCACCCGGTCGTCGGGCTTCAGGCGCCCGGCATCCATTTCTTTGATCAGATCCTGCTTGATCTGTTCATACAGCGCCAGGGGACGTGATGATATCTCCACAATAAATCCTTGATTGCGATGTCTATCCGTTAAATAGGTCTGTCCAATCAAACACAACACATGACTTCACAAAAAAACTTGACAACCCATCTATACTTGTATAGACAAGTATTAGCCAATCCACAATGAAAAGTCAACACCCTTCAGGAGGAAAAAATGAATCCCAAAGACCAGTTACTGAAAGATCTGAAGATCGGCTGCGGGAAACCCCGGCCGGTCAGAGCCCCCAGAGGCAGCCAGCTTCACTGCAAGGGCTGGCATCAGGAAGCGGCGTTGCGCATGCTGTGCAACAACCTGGACCCGGACAACGGAGAAAATCCGGATGAACTCATTGTATACGGGGGACTTGGCAAGGCCGCCAGAAACTGGGACTGCTTCGACGCCATTGTCCAAACCCTGCTGGACCTGGAAAATGACGAAACCCTCCTGGTGCAGTCCGGCAAGCCTGTGGGGGTTCTGACCACCCACACGTCCGCCCCGAGAGTGCTCATTGCCAATGCCAATATCGTTCCCCACTGGGCCAACTGGGACTATTTTCATGAACTGGACAGAAAAGGCCTGATCATGTACGGCCAGATGACCGCCGGGTCCTGGATCTATATCGGCACCCAGGGCATTTTACAGGGCACCTATGAAACCTTTGCCTCTTTGGGCCAGAAGCATTTCGAATCCGATCTGACCGGCAAAATTGTGGTTACTGCAGGCCTTGGCGGCATGGGCGGGGCTCAGCCGTTGTCCGTGACCATGGCAAACGGCGTGGCCATCTGCATCGAGATTGATCCCTCCCGCATTGCCCGGCGCCTGGAAAAACGGTACCTGGATGTGGAAGCAGACACCTTGGATGACGCCATTGCCATGGCCCGGCAGGCCGCAGACAACCGCAAACCACTGTCCATCGGACTGTGCGCCAATGTGGGGGATGTGCTGCCCGCCATGATGGACAACGAATTCATCCCGGATGTGATTACCGACCAGACCAGTGCCCATGATGAGCTTAATGGATATTTTCCCACGGGCATCTCCTTTGAACAGGCGCTGAAACTGCGCAAATCCGACCCTGAAACCTACAAGGACATGGCATTGAACACCATGGCGAACCATGTCCGCGCCATTCTTAAAATGAAAGACAAGGGCGCCATTGCCTTTGATTACGGCAACAACCTGCGGGCCCAGGCCATGAAAAAAGGAGTGACCAATGCCATGGACTATCCCGGATTTGTGCCGGCCTATATCCGGGAGTTGTTCTGCCAGGGTGAAGGGCCGTTCAGATGGGCGGCCCTGTCGGGTGATCCAGAAGATATTCGGGTGACCGACGAAGCCCTGATGCAGCTGTTTCCGGAAAAAACCAAAATGATCAACTGGCTGAAAATGGCAGGGGAAAAAATAGAACACATGGGACTTCCCTCCAGAATCTGCTGGCTGGGTTATGGAGAGCGGGAAAAAGCGGGCAAACTGTTCAATGATCTGGTTCGGGATCACCGGGTCAAGGCCCCTATCGTCATCGGCCGGGATCACCTGGACTGCGGGTCCGTGGCCTCGCCGTTCCGGGAGACCGAAGCCATGAAAGACGGATCTGATGCCGTGGCCGACTGGGCATTGCTCAACTGCATGACCAATGTGGCATCCGGCGCCACCTGGGTCTCGTTCCATGACGGGGGTGGTGTGGGCATCGGATATGCCCTGCACGCCGGCCAGGTCACAGTGGCCGACGGCACGGATGAAGCGGAAAAACGGGTCACCACTGTTCTGCGCAACGATCCGGGCACCGGGATCATCCGGCATGCCGATGCCGGATACCAGACCGCCATCGATGTGGCCAACGCCAAAGGGGTTAAACTGCCCATGATCAATATGCCGGGTGAGTAATCCGGCAAAGGAGAGATTCATGACCGCTGTCGCTGAGAAAAGAAACCCGTTTCCTGAAAATATCGACCGGTTGTTCACTAACTGCCGTGTGGCCACCATGGCGAACGGAAAATACCGCATGATTGACACCGCGGCTCTGGCCGTGGCCGGCAACAAAATTGCCTGGATCGGGCAAATGGATGACCTGCCTGATCCCCGCCCCGGCAATATCGAGCTGACCAATTGCAACAATCTGTGGATTCTGCCCGGGTTTGTGGACTGCCATACCCACCTCATCTGGGCGGGTTCCCGGGCAAGCGAGTTTGAAATGCGCTTGGCCGGTGCCACGTATGCCGAGATCGCAACCGCCGGCGGGGGGATTTTTTCCACGGTCAAGGCCACCCGGGCCGCTGATGAAGAGACCTTATTTGATCTGGCATCCCGGCGCATGACCCGGTTCCTGAGCCAGGGCATCACCACGGTGGAGGTCAAATCCGGATACGGCCTGAACCTGGAAACCGAACTCAGGATACTGGCCGTGGCCGACCGTCTCAAACAGGCCTTTCCCCAGCACGTCGAAGCCACGTTTTTAGGGGCCCATGCCGTGCCCCCGGAATTTGCCGGCCGGTCTGATGCGTATATTCAGGAGATCACTCAGGTGATGCTGCCAGAAGTCAAAAAACAGGGCATTGCCGCGGCCGTGGATGTGTTCTGTGAAAATATCGCCTTTTCCCGGGAACAGACCCGCCAGGTGTTTGAAGCGGCCAAAAACTCAGACTTTGACATCAAACTGCACGCCGAGCAACTGTCCGACTCCGACGGCACTTCCCTGGCCGCTGAAATGGGAGCCCTGTCCTGTGACCACCTGGAATACCTGTCTGATGACGGTGCCCGGAAAATGGCGGATCACGGCACCGTGGCCGTCCTTCTGCCCGGCGCATTTCACTACCTGAAAGAGACCCGGGTGCCGCCGGTACGCCTTTTCAGACAATTGAAAATTCCCATGGCCGTATCAACCGACCTGAATCCCGGTTCCAGTCCGGTGTTCAGTATGTTGCCGGTCCTCAACATGGCCTGTCTGCGGTTTGGCCTGACCTGTGAAGAAGCCCTGGCCGGAGCCACCTTTTATGGAGCAGCCGCCCTGGGCCTGACGGATCGCAAAGGGAGCCTCGTGCCGGGAAAGGATGCGGATTTTGTGATCTGGGATGTGGACACCCCGGCGGATCTGTGTTATCTCACCGGTATCACACCGTTAAAACAGATTGTGATAGGCGGCCGGACCGTCTACCTCCCTGATTGAACGGCCGGGATTTCCTGTCAGCCAACCTTGCCACACCGGAGGTGACACATATGAGCATGTTCCAGGACCCCCTGGTGATTGCCGCCCTGGCATCCGCCGCTCTGGCAATTGTGTTCCTTCTCGCAACCCTAAGGGCTTTAAAAAAAAAGAAACGGTTCGCGTCCGCCCTGCATGTGGTGACCGCCCTGCTTTTGTTCTGCCTGTTCGCCCTGTTCGGCACCTTCAGTATCGCCACACGGGGGTATCTTGCCCTGACCGCGGAAAGCCTGGCCGCGGTCGTCGAAATCGAACCTGTGGAAAAACAGCGATTCATTGCACGGTTCAGCATGTCCGGCGGTGTGAAAAAAACCTTTGTTCTGGCCGGAGACCAGCTGTATGTGGATGCTCACATTCTTAAGTGGAAGCCCATGGCCAATTTTCTGGGACTGCATACCCTGTATGAACTGGACCGGGTGTCCGGTCGATACGCCAGCCTGGAACAGGAAACGTCTCTGGAACGCACGGTATACGGCCTGTCCCATGACAAACCTTTGGATCTGTTTGAGCTCCGACACCGGTTTTCAGCCCTGGCATTTCTGGTGGATGCAGAGTACGGGTCCGCTACGTTCATCACCACGGACAAGCCCCAGACCCTTAAAATCCTGGTGTCCACCACCGGGCTCATGATCAGAAAAGATCCCATGAGACGCTTGCCTCATGATCCGTGACAATGCTATGATGACACCCGAAATCACGAAATCAACATATAAATCCAGACACCCTCATGGAGATACGACATGTGTGAATCCAATGTGTACTTGAAAGAAAACGGCGCTGAAAAACTGATCATGGAAAATGTGGCCGCCATCACCCCGGCCGGAGAAAACCGGTTCATTCTCAGAGGACTTCTGGGAGAACGGCAGGAAATATCGGGTATTATCGAAGACATCAACCTGATGGGGCACAAAATCATTCTCAGACCGGCCTGATGTCCCGTTTCAGGCAATATCTGGCTGAAATAGCATCGGTCAACCACCTGGGACCTGGGGTGGAATGGCTGTTTTATCCGGGGATGCTTTTGGACAGCCGGCTCAAATGGTGGGGGAGTTTCGGACACCGACCCGCAGCCCATGAAGGGATTGATATCTGTTTTTACCGGCGCCGGACCGGACCGATCCTGTCTCTGCCTCCAGGGGCAACGGTTACGGCCTGGAGATCAGGGACTGTCATCAATGTGTGTGATGATTTCCTGGGCAGATCCCTGGTGGTGGAAACGCAAACCGACGCTTTAAACCATACGCGGATACTGGAAATATATGCCCACCTGTCTGTTTCTGACGATATCATGCCCGGCACACGGATACGAACCGGACAGATCATCGCAAAAATTGCGGACACCCATGCCAGAGGATCTGTGCTGCCCCCCCACCTTCATTTATCCTGTATCGAGGTACCGTCCGGCATGCCCGAACACGAAATGAACTGGTCTTTCTTTCCCAGGCGTGACAAAGTCAATGTGCTGCATCCAATTTTTATGTGATGATCGCCAAAGAGCCAAAAGAAAATTTGAAAAAAAAAACAAATTGCACTATGATCACTTCAACCTGAACATTTTACTATTGAAACATCTTTTGGAGACAATGAATGAAAACCATCAAATTCTTGATTTTTCTGATCATCATCGGGCTGGTCGGACTGCTGGTTTACCAGAACATTGATTATTTCACCACCGGTACCATGCTGACCCTGAACCTGAAATTCACCGACTGGAGCATTCCCGAGCTTCCCAACTGGGCCTTCTGGGGCATTTGCCTGGGTCTGGGCCTGTTGATTACAGGAATCAAGGGGCTGATCACCGCCTTTGGTCTGGGCAGACAAATCAAAAAAAGAAACGCTCAGATCGCGGAACTGACTGCTCAGAACGCTGACCTGCAAGCCCGGCTGGATGTTTTTATTCATGATCCTTATATCAAAAAAGGACTGTCCGATACCCGTGAAAATATCCCGGCCCCCCCCCGGGAGGAAGCTCAGGAAGACCCCCATGAAACGCCCGTCAAGGAATAAAGTGAATCTTATCCCCCATCCATGAACGAATCCAGACAAACTCCCATGATGGCCCAGTATCTGGCCATCAAGGAACAATATCCGGACACTGTCTTGTTCTACCGTATGGGGGATTTTTATGAAATGTTCTATGCGGATGCCGAAAAAGCCGCCGGTATCCTTGACATTGCTTTAACCTCCCGGAACAAGAACGATCCATCCCCGGTTCCCATGTGCGGTGTGCCCTACCGGGCCGCAGACACTTATATCGCCCGGCTTATCGAGCATGGATGCAAAGTGGCCGTGTGTGACCAGATGGAAGATGCATCCGCCGCCAAAGGACTGGTGAAACGGGAAGTGGTCCGGGTCATCACGCCGGGGATGATCCTGAATGACACCCTGCTGGATCAGAGTACCAACAATTTTCTGCTGGCCCTTTCCATGATCCGGGACCGGGCGGCCCTGGCCTGCCTGGATATCTCTACCGGAACCTTCACCACCTGTGAAACGCAAAAAAAAGGGGCCGGGATACCGGGCGCCCTCATCGACGAAGCCCTGAAACTGGACCCCAGAGAAATTCTGATGCCGGAACATGTGGAAAAGGACCCGACCTTCCGAACGGTTCGTCAGGCACTGACTGGCCGCCAGATCACCTATCTGCCGTCCTCCATTTTTCAGGAATCCGATGCCCGGGACCGTCTGATCCGTAAATTCAACACCGTCACGCTCAATGGATTCGGCATCGACCACATGCCGGCCGCCATCAGTGCGGCCGGTGCCGTGACCGCCTATGTCCAGGACACGCAGATGCAGGACACCACCCATGTGTATCAAATCTGCCCCTATGATCTGGAGCAGTTTTTAAAACTGGACGACCGGTCCTGCCGGAATCTGGAACTGCTGGCCAACCTTCAGACCCGGGACAGAAAAGGCTCCCTTATTGCGATCCTGGACAAAACCGCCACGGCCATGGGCAGCCGCAAGGTCAAACAATGGCTCCGCCAGCCACTGGTCAACCCCAAGGAAATCGAATTGCGCCTACAGGCGATTCAGCGTCTGGTGGATGCGCCCCACCTTCACAAAACCCTGACGGCCACGCTCAAATCCGTGTATGATCTTGAACGGCTGGGCAGCAAGGTGTCCATGGGTCAGGGCAATGCCAGGGACCTGCTGGCACTGAAAAACTCTCTGGCCTGTCTGCCGGAATTGTTCGCCGTCCTCAAGCGCCTGGATCATCCTTTGCTCAACGGCAGCCGGATCGATGATCTGACGGCCGCACTGACCCGGCTGAGCCGCCTGGCCGGTATAATCGAAACCGCCATTCGGGAAGATGCCCCCCATATCCTCAATGACGGCGGTTTGATCAACGATGGATTCAACAAGGAGCTGGATGAGCTGGTATCCATCTCCAGAGACGGAAAATCCTGGATCGCCAGGGCCCAGGCCGAAGAAAAAGAAAAAACCGGGCTGTCCTCACTGAAAATCAAATACAACAAAGTCTTCGGCTATTTTATCGAAGTATCCAAAACCCAGGCGGCCCAGGTTCCGGACCATTATATCCGGAAACAGACCCTCGTCAATGCGGAACGCTTCATCACCGATGAGATGAAACAGGTGGAATCTAAAATTTTGTCCGCTCAGGATAAGCGCAACGCCCTGGAATATGAAATTTTTTGTACCGTCCGGGATCAGGTGGTGGACAATGCCGTGACCATCTTGAAGATCGCGGATTTCATCGCCACGGTGGATGTGCTCCAGGGCCTGGCCAGAACCGCGTCGGAAAACGGATACACCCGCCCCGAAATCAATGATCAGGGGCGTATCACCATTGCGGACGGCCGGCATCCGGTGGTGGAAAAGCTGATCACCGGAGAACGGTATGTGCCCAACTCCATTGACCTGGACAATGATCAAAATCAGATTCTTTTGATCACCGGTCCCAACATGGCCGGAAAATCCACGGTCCTCAGGCAGGTGGCCCTGACGGTGATCATGGCTCAGATGGGATCGTTCGTGCCGGCAAAAAACGCCTCTTTGTGCCTGGTGGACCGGATCTTTACCCGGGTGGGCGCTCTGGACAATTTGAGTTCCGGCCAGTCCACATTCATGGTGGAAATGGAGGAAACCGCCAACATTGTAAATAATGCCACACCCCAGTCTCTGGTGATTCTGGATGAAATCGGCCGGGGCACCTCCACCTATGACGGCATGAGTATCGCCTGGGCTGTGGCCCGGTATCTGCACGATCTGGCGGGCAAAGGCGTCAAAACTCTGTTCGCCACCCATTATCACGAACTGATCAAGTTGGCGGAAACCCACCCCCGGATACGAAATTTTCATATTGCGGTCAAAGAGTTCAATGATCATATCGTATTTCTGCGGCAGCTGGTCAAAGGAGGCACCAACAAAAGCTACGGCATTCAGGTCGCCCGACTGGCCGGGATTCCGCATGAGATTATCGAAGATGCCAAACAGATCATGGGTTCAATTGAGCAACCGGCCGCCGCCGGCCCATGGCCGATCGCGCCGGTTTCCCGAAAACCGGGTTCCGGAAAGAGAAAGAAGAAAAACAGGTCTGATGAACAACTGGAGCTGTTCAACAACGGGGAAACCGAAATACTGGGGATGCTCAAACAGGTGGATATTTCCAACATGACCCCGCTGGAGGGACTGAACCTTTTGCAAAAAATGAAACAAAAAGCCGGGATCTGATCTATGTTCACCCAGCCGGCCTACAAAATACAGATATCCCTTGAACTGACAAAAATGATGATCCTCTTGTTTCTGTTCTGTACGGGCTTTGCCGGCACTGTCACGGCTTCGGTTCCCAAACAGGATTACCTGGCGGCGGACGCCGCGTTCAAAGCGCTTCGCCATTCACCTGTCAAGCGCCAGAAAGTTTCGGAATGGCTGCATTGTATTCATCAGTACGAGTCCATATACAAAACCTATCCCCAAAGCCCCTGGGCACCGGCCGGCATGTTCCGGGCAGCCGAACTGTACCTGCAGTTGTCCACCCTATCCGATGACACGATTTTCAGAACCCGGGCCGTTGATCTGCTGGTGAGAATCCGGAACAAATATCCGTCTTCCGCCTATAATGACCGGGCCGTATCCCGGCTCAAGGCCCTTTCGGAAAATCCGGATCCCCGGGCCCACCCGCCCCGGCACATCCGTTCCAAAAAAGCGGAAACCCAGAAAGGTTCACTGACGCAATCTCCTGACACCTCTGTTTCCCCGGAATTATCTGATCAAAAAACAACTTCCATCGAGGCTGTCATGCAGGAGCTATCCGTGGAAACAGGGGATAAGAGCGATGTCGAAGTCAATGAACCTGATTCTGGAAAATCCGGTCCGGATGCCCATATCACAGATCTGCGGTTCTGGTCCAACCCGGAATACACCCGTATTGTCATCAATGCGGATCAAGACCGGTCATTTTCCCATCATCTTCTTGAAAAAGACCCGGATCTGAACATCCCGTTTCAGCGGCTGTATGTGGACATTCCACAGGCCCTTCTGGAAAAAGCGGTGCCGGAACACACCCCCATCAACGATGATCTGCTCAAACAGGCCCGGGCCGGCCAGTATCAGCCGCATACCGTCCGGGTGGTGGTGGACATCAAATCCTTTGAAAGCTATAAAATATTTTCCCTGAAAGACCCTTTCAGGATTGTCATCGATGTCTGGGGCAAGGGCGCCGGCGACGCTGAACCGGACCAGACAGATCAGGTGGCGGAAAAAACCAGGCCCATAACCACGGACAATCTCAAATCCTCGGATATTGCCCGGCAACTGGCTTTAGGCGTGCAGAAAATCGTCATCGATCCGGGGCACGGGGGCAGCGATCCAGGGGCACCGGGGTATATCAAGGGGATCTGGGAAAAGGACATCGTCCTGAAGCTGGCTCATAATCTGGCGAACAAACTCCGGGAACAGCTGCACTGCACCGTCATTCTGACCCGGGACAGCGACAAAAAGCTAACGCTGGAGGAACGGACCGCCATTGCCAATACCCAGCGCGCAGATCTGTTTATTTCCCTGCACACCAACGCAGCCCGCAATAAAAAACTGGCCGGCATCGAAACCTATTTACTGAACCTGGCGACCGATGAACAGGCCATTGCCGTAGCCGCCCGTGAAAATGCCACCTCAAAGAAAAATATTTCCGACCTGGAATTTATTTTAAGCGATCTGATGAAACATGCCAAAATCGGTGAATCCACCCGCTTGGCCAATGATGTTCATCTGTCTCTGGTTCAGGGAATGAAACAAAAATATTCAAAAGTCAATGACCTGGGTGTCAAGCAAGCCCCATTTTACGTCCTTCTGGGAGCACGCATGCCTGCCGTTCTTATTGAGACCTCATTCATATCCAACAAACTGGAATGTGAGCGGCTTCTGGATCCCGCCTATCAGGACATGCTGTGCCATGCCATTGCCACCGGGGTTCAGAAATATGTGGATGCCACCAACCCAAAGCAGTTATGACCCATCACCTGATACACCAACCAACAGTGAAAAGGAGAAGTTGACCATGTCGTTTGAAACCATTATTTTGTCAAAAGAAAATAACATCGCCCTGATACAGTTCAACCGGCCCAAGGCGTTGAATGCCTTGAACAACGCATTGTTTGATGAGCTGGACCAGGCCCTGGACCAAGTGGCCGCAGATGGCGGTATCCGGGTGCTGGTTCTCACGGGTGCCGGAGAAAAAGCGTTTGTGGCAGGTGCGGACATCGTGGAACTCAGCCGTATGACCCCGCTTCAGGGAAAAAATTTTTCCAGAAAAGGGCAAAAAGTGTTTTCAAAAATTGAAAACCTGCCCATCCCCGCCATTGCCGCGGTCAACGGGTATGCCTTAGGCGGCGGTTCCGAAGCGGCCCTGGCCTGCGACTTTATCTATGCATCGGAAAAAGCCGTCTTCGGATTGCCGGAAATCACCCTGGGGCTGATTCCGGGATTCGGCGGGACTCAGCGTCTGGCACGCCTGGTGGGAACCTATCGTGCCCGGGAGATGGTCTTCACCGGCAAAAATATCACCGCTCAGCAGGCGTATGAATACGGTATGGTCAACCAGGTGTGTACGCCGGACCTACTCATGGAAACCGTGATGAAAACCGCAGCCGATATCGCCGCCCGGGGCTGTGCATCGTTGCGGGCCGCCAAAGAAGTGATTCTCAACGGCAGCAATGTGGATCTGGAAACCGGATGCCGGATTGAAAACGACGCATTCGGCCTGACCATGGCCAGTGAAGACGCCAAAGAAGGAACCGCCGCATTTCTTGAAAAAAGAAAGCCCCAATTCAAAGGAACACTTGATTAGCCCGGCCGGCATTCTTTCGGCCGGGCTGCCAGTACGTTTGCAAAAAGGAAACCCCCATGCCCATTTTTAATATTGATTTTGAAACCATGCCCAGAGAGGGTCTGGAAGCCATCCAGTTACGGCGCCTGCAGAACACTGTTGAGCGGATCTACGCCACGGTCCCGTTTTACAGAACACAGTTTGACTCCGCAGGGATCACCCCGAAAGACATCCGGTCTCTGGATGATCTGCAACACATTCCCTTTACCACCAAACAGGATTTAAGGGACAACTACCCTTACGGCATGTTTGCCGTTCCCATGGAGCAGGTAGTAAGGATTCATGCATCTTCGGGTACCACCGGCAAACCCACGGTGGTGGGATATACCCGCCGGGATGTGGGCACCTGGGCCGAACTCATGGCCAGAAGTCTTTCTGCAGCCGGCGCCGGCTCCGGGGACATTATCCACAACGCATTTGGATACGGGCTTTTCACCGGCGGTTTAGGGGCCCACTATGGCGCCGAGCGGCTGGGGGCTTCGGTTATTCCGGTGTCCGGCGGCAATACCCGACGCCAGATTACCATTATGAAGGATTTCAAACCCACAATTCTGTGCGGGACCCCGTCCTATATCCTTCACCTGGCGGAAGTGGCCGATGACATGGGGGTGGATTTCAAGGATCTGTTTTTCAAATCCGGCATATTCGGGGCCGAACCTTGGACGGAAAACATGCGGCGTGAACTGGAATCCAAGCTGCATCTCAAGGCGGTGGACATCTATGGTCTCAGCGAGATCATCGGGCCGGGCGTGTCCATTGAATGCGCCGAAGAGCAAAACGGGCTTCACGTGTTCGAAGACCACTTTATTGTGGAGATCATCGATCCGGATACCGGCCGGTTCCTGCCGTATGGCGAATCCGGAGAACTGGTGTTCACCTCCCTCACCAAGGAGGCCTTTCCGGTGATCCGCTACCGGACAAGAGACATATCATCGCTAAACCCCACCCAGTGTACCTGCGGCCGCACCTTTGTCCGCATGACCAAGCCGGCCGGCCGGACCGATGACATGCTGATCATCCGGGGCGTCAACGTGTTTCCCTCCCAGATCGAAAGCGTGCTCATGGAAAACCGGACAACCCGCCCCCATTATCAGCTGGAAGTGGACCGGAAAGGAAACCTGGACACACTGACAGTGAAAGTGGAAATCAACGATACGGTTTTCAGTGACGACATCAAAAGCCTTCAGACCATGGAAACCAAAATCGCCACTGATATCAAGGAGACTTTGGGTGTCACCGCCAGGGTCATGCTGGTGGAACCCAAAACCATTCAGCGAAGCCAGGGAAAAGCCGTTCGGGTCATTGATAACCGTAACTTTTAAATAAGGAGACTGACATGCTTGCCGAACAGATATCCATATTCATCGAAAACAAGGAAGGCCGTCTGGCGGAAGTCACTGCCATTTTACGGGATGCGGATGTGAACATCCGGGCCCTGTCTCTGGCAGACACCACGGATTTCGGCGTTCTGCGCCTCATTGTGAACGACAATGAAAAGGCGGAACAGGCCCTGCGCAAGGAAGGATTTACCGTGGGAAGGACCAAGGTCCTGGCAGTGGAAGTGTCTGACGAACCCGGCGGGTTGAACAAGGTGCTGGATCCGCTGTGGATGCAGAATGTCAATGTGGAATACATGTATGCCTTTGCCAACCCTCAGTGCAAAAACGCCATCATGGTGTTCCGGTTCGATGATCATGACAAAGCCCTTGAGATTCTCAAAAAACATCAGATCAAGGTGATCACCACCGAAGAGATTGCCAGGTTGTAGAATTCCGGGAAGTTTTCCGCATCCAAAATTTTTTTTTATCCCGTTCCGGGGGCCGGGCCGAAACGATCTAAAGAAAAAAAGGTGGCGGCGCTTGCAAGCGCCCCCACCTTTTTTTCAGTTATCTTTTCTTAATTGCTTGTGTACGGCCTAATGGGCGCCGATTGCAGCAGTTGCAGCCTGAAGTGCCGGGTGCGCATACATGAGGATCAGAGACACAACCAGTGCATAAATACACAGAGACTCGATCAGGGCCAGACCGATCAGCATGTTCACCTGAATCTTACCGGCTGCTTCCGGATTTCTGGAAATACCGCTCATTGCACCGTTCAAACCCAGGCCCTGTCCAATACCGCATCCGAATGCGGCAATACCGATTGCCAGACCTGCAGCCCATACACTACCTACAAGAAATTCCATTTTTGACTCCTTCTAACCATTAAGTTAAACAAACGTTACGTTATACCAAACGGGCTTCTTCCATTTCCCGTAAAAAAACCTTATTAATGCGCTTCTTCAATGGCACCGGCAATATACATGGTGGAGAGAAGAAAGAACACAAATGCCTGAACAAGGGCCACAAAAACCCCCATGGCCATCACCGGCAGAGGTGCCAGAAACATGCCGCCCAGCATCAAAAGAATCAAGACCACCAGTTCGTGTCCCATCATGTTTCCAAACAGACGGAAGGTCAGAGACAGCACCCGTGCGGTATGGGCAATGATCTCAATAGGAAGGAACAAAGGTATCATCAGCGGTACAGGTCCCAGAAAATGCTTGATGTATTTGAACCCGTGATGCCAGACACCCACCACATGGCTCCATCCCACCGCGATCAATGCCAGCGCCATGGTCGTGTTCACACTGGCGGTAGGAGGATACAGGGAAGGCACCAGTCCCATGAGGTTGCCCACCAGAACGAAAAGGAAGATGGTGATCAGCAGGGGATAGGATTTTCGGCCCTCTTCTCCGGTAATACTGACCACGAATTCCTCCATACCGGAAATCAGCACCTCAAACACGTTTTGTGCTGTTTCAGGCACCAGGGAAATACTTTTACCCGCCAGCCAGCCGAAAAAGATCAAAATAATCATGGCGAGCCACATATAGGTTACATGCGGATGACTTGCCGCCCATTCTTCCAATCCAAACAGTCCAAATACAGATGTCAGTAATAAATACGGATGTTCCACCTTATACCGCCTCCTTGAAATATAGTCGTGTCACCACAAGCACTGTCACCAGGAACACGCTTGCGACCACCACCGAGAGCCCTGTCAAAAGCCCCAGCGGATGAACAATGTGATTCGATATCAGCAGAAAGATCAGGACAGCGCTGACAGCGAACCGGATGTAATACTTTATCAGGACGCGCCCTGTCAGGGATCGTCCTTTTTCCATGACCGTCTCGGGTCTTATATCCTTTTCAATGGTACGTTTCAAAAGATGGAAATTGACCGCCACGATCAATCCGCCGGCTACCACACCCAGATAAAAGGAGGTGGGGGTGGTCATCACCGTCACCATGGCGACAAGCACCAGCAGCAGCCAGTTGAATTTTGTGACCAGATCAACCACTTTTGTCAGATCCTGCATTAATACTTTTTCCCTTTTTTCCCGGCCCGGACAATATTGCTGAAACCGGCGACAATTCCTAATAGCAGTCCCACAAACATCAGAACAGGGTTTGTATCAAACTTCTTGTCCAGCCATAGACCCAGACCGAGACCGATGAAAATCGACAGGGCCACGGACATCCCGAGGCTGGCAAAATACCCTAATTCCCTGATCGTCTTACCGGTTTCTTTTTTCATCAGTATCTCTTTATTCAGGCCGCTCACAGCTGTTCAAAGATCAATTTATCACTGAGCAATTATCATATGCGTTCAGCGAAGTCAACGTGAAAAAGTCCCTGATCCGCCATTCTTTTCATGCATCATGTCAAACCGATGGCACAGGCGAACCGGCCGGTTTTTCCTGCCTGCCGATAGGAAAAAAACCGATCCGGCCGACACCGGGTACATTCGCCCATGGTTGTGATATGTTGCAGATCAAGTCCTTTTTCCTGCAGCTGATCCACAGACAGTCTCCAGAAATCAAAATAATCCCGGTCCGGCAGTTTATACTGCCACAGCGGTTCGGGAATCTCTTTTCGATAATGGATGAACTGGGCGCAGCAGGGGCCAAGGGATGGGGATATTCCCGCCAGCATCTGCTTGGGATCGCACCCGAATCGGTCGACCATGACACCCACACACCGCCCGATGATATTTTCGATACTCCCCCGCCACCCGGAATGTACGTTGGCAATGACATTTTTTTCAGGATCCGCCAGCATCACCGCCTGACAATCCGCCACCTGGATGACCAGGACCACCTGTTTCAGATCGGTCACCACGGCATCTGCGGACAATACGGTTCCGTGTGCGAGATGATCAGGAGACCAGAACAGATCCGGATCAATTTTGTCTTTTCTTTCTAAAACCAGAATCTGTTTGCCGTGAACCTGATTCAAGAAGACCGACCGGGACAGCCCCAGACAGGACAGGATTCGAGTCCGGTTTTCCCTGACAGCCGATGGATCGTCTCCGGTACTGAATCCCACATTCAGAGTATCGAACGGCGGCCGGCTGACACCGCCCGAACGGGTGAACACCCCATGAACCAGGTTCGGGCAATCCGAAAATCGGGTAAATGTTTTTACGGGCAGAGGAGGTGACTTCACGAATCCGCTCCGAAATACACGGCACCGATACGCTGGATAATGGATGTGGTGGAAAGGCCCGGCTCCAGATCGATCCGCGCCACCCGGCCGCCCCTGGCCGTGACAAAATCAGCGCCCACGATGGCATCTTCCGGCCAATCCGCCCCTTTCACCAGCACATCCGGGCAAACCATTTCAATGAGGACCAGAGGATCGGGTGTATCAAACAGCACCACATAATCCACCATCTGAAGAGCGGCAACCACACAGGCCCGTTGTTCCTGACGGATCACCGGACGTTTCTCTCCTTTGATCTGTTTCACGGACGCGTCCGTATTGAGCCCGAGAATCAGAACATCCCCCAATTCGGCTGCCGCTGACAGGTACGTGACATGGCCGGCATGAATCAGGTCAAAACATCCGTTGGTAAAGACAATGGTTTTACCGTTGTTTCGAAGGTGTTCGATTATTGCCGGAATATCGGAAACCGTGACAATCTTCCTGGTAAATGGTGTCATAATCCTTTCTTGTTCCCATGGACGAATTGAAATCATCGTTGCAAAACCGAAGCAACATGCTTACCATATCGATTGAAAGCAGATTCTGCAACCAGATTCTCATCGGTTTGACGAGCTCTGGAACCCATGTTAATACTTGACTTTTTATATAAATTTGAGTAACTATTCAAAATTAAGAAATATTCGATGATTGCTTAATTTTATTAAAAATAAGGCGGGTTTTTACAAAAATTACAAAAGAAACCTTTGATAAATCCTTTTAATATAAAAATATGGGGAGTATTGTCATGGCCACATCTTTTTTGAAAGGCAAGCACATTCTGGCGGTGGATGATGAAAAAGACATCATAGAAACCATTCAGGAAATTCTGGATACGGCCACTGTAGATTCTGCCTCGGATTATGACACCGCGTCGGAAAAAATCTACAACACCCGGTATGACTTAGCCATTCTGGACATTATGGGTGTCAACGGCATCAAGCTGCTGGAAGAGTGCGTCAAACGGGACATTCCGGCCATCATGCTCACTGCCAATGCCATGAATCCCAAGGCCCTGATGGAATCCATCAAAAAAGGGGCGCTGTCTTATCTGCCCAAGGAACATTTAAGTGATCTGGATACATTGATCGAAGAATTCATGGGTGCCAGAAATCAAGGCAAGCCCACCTGGAAGCTGCTGTTCGATAAACTCGGTGACCATTTCGACCTGCGGTTCGGCGACAACTGGAAAGATGAAAACCGCGATTTCTGGGATGAATTCGAACAGCACTGGACCGTGTCCAGAGGGATTCAGGAACGGCTGCGCCATAATCCCGATATCATGAGTAAAGGCATATAGCGGGTTTTCCGGCATGACTGCGGCGGATGCTGTAATGGGACGGTTGCCCGTTAGTTGTATCCGAACATCCGCGGCAGAAACAACACCAACTGGGGAAAGTAGGTCAGAAAAAACAGCACACTGATCTGGATGATCAGAAACGGCCATATGGCCCTGGATACATAAATAATGTCCCTGCTGGCCAGGGATCCGGTGATAAACAGACTTACCCCCATGGGCGGCGTGCAGTACCCGATGGCCAGGTTCACGGTCATGATCAGTCCAAAGTGCATGGGATCCACACCAAACGGTCCCAGAAGCGGCAAAAACACCGGCCCTAAGATCAATGTGGCGGAGATGATATCCATGAACATGCCAATGATCAGCAGCAGGATGTTCATGGCCAATAAAAATACAATGGGAGACTGGATGGAGGCCACGACCACCTCAGCCACCCGGTTGGGAATATTTTCAAACGTCAGGTACCGGCCAAAACAGGTGGCGGATGCCACGATGAGCAACAACGTGGCCGAGGTGACCGCAGAACTAACGGTCACCTCCTTGATATCGTTAAAACTCATGGACCGGTAGATAAAATATTCCACAAAAAACGCATACACCGATGCCACCACAGCGGCCTCATTGGCAGTGAACATCCCGGAAAATATACCGCCGAAGATGATGACAATGAGCATCAGCGCCCAGAACCCTTCCTTGAAAATCGCCAGCAAATCACCCATTTTAGGGGCCGGCAGCCGTTTGATATCGGTTCTCTTCCGGTATTTAATCCAGGTATAGACACATACGCAGAAAATGATCATCATCCCGGGGATAAACCCGGTAATGAACAATCCCTCCAGCGACACATTGCTGATCATGGAATAAAATATCATGCTGATGCTCGGAGGAATGATCACGCCCAGGTTCGGGGAGGTGGTCATGAGCCCCAGGGTATATTTTTCATCATACCCGTTTTTCATCAGGGCCGGAATCATGAATCCGCCCAGGGCCACCACCGTGGCCACCGTAGAACCGGAAATCGCACCGAACAGACCGCATCCGATGACGCCGGCCATGCCTAAGCCCCCCGGCATCCAGCTCACCAGGGCATTGGCCAGGTTGATCAGTTTTTCCACGGTTTTTCCCTTGCTCATGATATTGCCGCAAAGGATAAAAAACAGCACCACCACCAGAGAAAAATTATCCAGGCTCCTGAACAAGGTCTGGATTAAAAGTCCCAGGGGCATGTCCAGGAAAAAAATCAACCCGATGGCCGCGGTGAAAAACAGGCACAAAAAAACAGGTACATAGGTAAACATGCACCCCAAGAGAACACAAAGAATAATCAGATCACTTGTCTGCATGGAAAAAGGCCTTTTTTATTTTGATGTAAAATCCTGAACCATCACCTGAACCGTCCTGAGAAATACCATCATGCCTGTAACAGGCATGATGGCGTATACGACAACCAGGGGAATCTGCATGATGATGGTTTTCTGGTGGGTCAAATACTGGAGATGGGTCATTTTGTATCCATAATAAATCATCATCCCGGCAAACACCAGCATCAGGATATTGGTATAAAAGGTCAGGCCTTTCTTGAGTTTGGGAAAAATCTGGACCACGGCGTCAATCCGGATCATGGCCCGCTGCTTCACTGCCACGCTGGCCCCCACGAATGTGGAGTAAATAATCACAATCCGCACCAGCTCTTCACTCCAGGCAAGGGTGTAATTAAATCCATACCGCAGCACAACATTGAAAAACAACGCAATCAACGCGGAAATGACAATAATGAAAAGGGTCCATTCTTCAAAACGGCTTGCAGCCGTGTCCAGTTTTTTCAATATTTTCCCAAGCATAAAAACGATCCCGGATTTAATGTTTAATATCCTTTTAACGTATAGGTTCCTTTGGTTTTATCATTTTGGTTAATTGGCTAAAAAGTCCTGTACCTCTTTCAGGAAATTATCCGGTTTATACGTATCCCCGGGATACAGTTTGTTGATCTCTTCGGCATATTTTTCATAAGTAGGCTGGCTCTTGTCTTTGAGGATTTGTATTTCCGCATCCGGCAGCTGGATGAATTCCACCCCTTCCCCCTGGGCAGCCACTTTGTTTTCCTGTTCCCAGACAGCGGTTCTTTTCCGGTTCTCAGCAGCGATATCATGTACCGTCTCAATAAAAGTCTGCCGTAAATCATCGGGCAGGCTGGCCAGCCATGCCTTGTTGAAAATCCAGATAAACAGACCCTGGGCATAGTTGATCTCGGTAAAATACTTGGCCACTTCAAATTTTTTGGTCAGGTAGCACACTGCCAGGGTGTGGTCCAGACCCGTGATAACCCCCTGTTTCAATGCCACCGGCACATCCGGCCAGGGCATGGACACTGGATTGAATCCCCAGTTCCGGTATGTTAACTGGTTTACTGCAGCCTCAGCTGTCCTGAATTTGATTTTTTTGGCATCTTCAATGGTTCTCACCGGTTCTGTGGTGGCCCAGCCATAATTACCGTACCCGGTGATATCCAGACCCGTGATACCCTGGTGGTCCATGGCATTTAAAAAATGACTGAACAATGTTTCATTGGAAATGAACTTGTCCAGTTTTTCATAGGAATCCACCAGAAACGGGAGGTTGACAATACCGAACCTGGGTCCCAGGTTGGTGGATGCCACAGAAGACACCCCCATGCCCTGAATGGCACCCATCTGAAGCATGTTGAGCACCTCCACCTCGCCCCCGAGGATGGAAAGGGGTTTGAAATCGATGTAGATCTGGCCGTTGGTGCGTTTCCACAACTCATCGCGCATTTCAAACCCGGCATGCGTCCCCACCAGGGCGGGTGTGGATACATTGGAAACAATGCATTTGTACTTGGCCCCACTGGGATCGAAATCAGGTTTCCATTTGTCAAGGGATGGTGCAGCAGCCAGAGCGGAAAAAGTGAACATGACGGATACCACCGTTAATACCAGCAGTGAATGTAAAAATGTTCGAAATCTCATAATGTGTGTTCCTTTCCTTACAATTAAAGGTATGCTGTTGTCAGTGCGGCGGGCCCATTGCATCCGCACTGGTGTAACCTGAGTCGGAACTTATGCCAGTTGTTTAAACGCCTCCTTACGACCGGTATATTTCTGTCTGAGCTGGGGTTTCATCAGTTTTCCCGTGGGGTTTCTAGGAACTTCATCAAACATTACTTTCCGGGGTACTTTGTATAATGACAACTTGGTTTTGGCAAACTCAATCACTTCTTCTTCGGTCATCTGCCGTCCCTCCTTGAGCTGAACCACCGCCATCACGATTTCCACCAGCCGGTCATCCGGATATCCGATACAGGCCACGTCATCGATATCCGGATGATCCATGAGCGCATCCTCGATTTCCACGGGATAGATATTTTCACCGCCGCTGGTGATCATGTCTTTCATGCGGTCCACAATATAAAAATACCCGTCTTTGTCTCTTTTTAATAGATCTCCGGTGTAAAGCCAACCATTTTTTATAGTCTCTGCGGTTTTTTCAGGGTTGGAATAATATTCATACATCATCCGAGGGGTCCTGAAAACCAGTTCACCCACCTCGCCGGCAGGCAGTTCATTGCCTAAAGGATCCACGATTTTGGCTTCCACGCTAAAGGTTGGTTTGCCGATGGAACCGGGCTTGGCCAAGACATCTTCCGGATACAGGTTGAAGGTCCCGCCCCCGCCGCCTTCGGTGATACCGTAAATATTGGATACCTTGCATGGCAGCTTTTCCACCAGCTCTTTCATGATGTCGAACGGCACGGGCTGGGCGCCCACTTCCATGTATTTCCAGGAGGACAGATCATAATCAGTCAGCTGAATCGTGCCCTTTTTCATGGCATTGAGAATGGCAATGGCAATAGGCACCACAAACAGGGTGTCTGTGCACCCTTCCGCGGCAATGGCCTCGATAATCCATTTAGGATCCTTGAAATCCTTGATAATAGTGCCGGCGGCACCGGTGGCGTAAAACGGGGCCCAGAGGAACAGGGTGCCGGAATGATACAGGGGAAGGAAAATCAGGTAATTATCATCTTTCTGCACAAAATAGGTCATGCCGTTGCCCACGGCGGTACTGTTCAGAGAATAGTGGGTGTGGAGCACCGGCTTGGGTTTGCCCGTGGTGCCGGAGGTGAACATCATGGCCAGACCGTGGTCCCGTTCGACCTGTACCAGGGCATCTTCCGTATTTTCGTATTTCTGGACATCGGCATAATCAATCATATCCGAAGGCGCGTCTTTACCGACACAGATAAAATGCTTGATGGTGGTCAACGTGTCCTGAATCGGCTGAACCACCTTCAGGAATTCCGAACCCAGAATGAATACGTCCGGGTTGCACACGGCTGCCGCATACTGGATATCCGGGCCTTCGAATCGGAAATTCAGCGGCACCACGATCGCCCCCAAGCGGATGATGGCATAATAGGTGACCAGCCACTCCAGAGAGTTGTTCTGGAGATGCATGACAAAATCCCCTTTTTTCACCCCCAGCTCCTTGGCCAGGTAATTGGCGGTGCGGTTGATCTCGTCATTGAATTCCTGCCAGGTAAAAGTCCGCCGGGTCCCTTCACCGGGCGTTCTTTCAATCAGACAAACCTTGTCAGGAATGTGTCTTGCATGAATTGAAGCATAACCTGAGTAGTTCAATGATCCCTCCTTGTCTTACACGTTTTATGTCATCATCAGAAATTGACCTTGTCCAGCCCCTTGAGCCCCAAAATTTCTCTGGCCTCATCCGATGTGGCCGGCACCAGGCTCATCTCCTTGGCCACATTCTTGACCATCTTGACCTGATCGGCAGATGCCTTGGCCATGACACCTTTGCCGGCATACACGGAATCCTCCAGCCCGATCCGCACGTTCTGGGCACCCATGGCCATGGCCGTGGAAGTGATGGGAATCTGAAACCGCCCCCCGGCCGCCACTGACCAGGTGAAATTCTCTTCGCCCAGCACCTCTTTGGCCTCGTCATGGATCAGCACCAGATGTTTGACGGACGGCGTCATCCAGCCCACCATGGGACCGAACACAAACTGCAGGTGCACCGGCAACTTCACCAGATTTTCCTCCATGAGCCATTTCACGTAGGACACATGCCCCAGTTCATAAATCTCGAATTCCGGTTTGGTGTCGATCTCCAGAAACGTTTTTGCGTAAATCAGGTCATCGTTGAAGGTCGGTCGAAAGGTCACGTTCTTGCACAATTCCAGATAGTCCTTTTCCCACTCATGTTTGAATTTTTCAAACCGGCTGGCGATCTGGAAAATCCCGAAATTGAATGGTGCCGGATCAAATGAGCACATCTCAGGTTTGAGTTTCTTGATGGGGATCAGTTTCTCTTCCGTGGTCTGGTTCATTCCGCCCCCGGTGGTGGGCAAAAGGACCATGTTGCACCGGGATTTGATTTTGGAATGCACTTCGAGAAACAGATCCGGATCCGACACCGGCAGACCGTTTTCAGGATTCCGCACATGAATGTGGGCGATGGCGGCACCGGCCTCCCAGGCCTTGACCGCATCCTCCACAATCTCATCCGGGGTGATGGGCAGGTAATCACTCATGGTGGGGATGTGAACCGAACCGGTGATGGCTGCAGTGATAATAATTTTATCCATACGCTGACTCCTTATGTTATGAAATTTAAGTTGGCGTTGATTTCCTATATTCGGTACTCTTCCTCCAGATCCAGCAGAAACATTTTTTTCTCCTTGACATTATCGATGACAAAAGAGGATTTAATGATTTGAATCCCTTCTATCTGCGTCAATTTCTTGTTCATGAATTCTCCGTAGGTCTTGATGTCTTTGGCCGCGACCTTGAGAATGAAATCATTGGCACCGGCAATCTGGTAACATTCTATCACCTCATCCAGAACCATGAACTTTTCCTTGATCGAAGCCACCGAAGACAGGTTGCTCAGGTTCAAACTGATGTTCACCATGGCGATGATGGAAAGTCCTATTTTTTCGGGATTCACCACCGCAGTAAAATGGGTGATCACCCCTGCCAGTTCCAGACGTTTGACCCGTTCCAGAGTGGCAGGGGCGGATATCCCCACAATTTTTGATAATTTTGAGTTGGTTATTTTCCCATTTTCCTGAAGCGTGTTCAAGATTTTTTTGTCAATTCGGTCCAATGCCATTCAGCATTCTCCATTCAGGTTATAAAAGCAGATGGGTATATTTTTCCTTGATCAACGGCAACAGCTCTTTCAAGGTATCATCCATTTTTCCTATAAGCATATCCATCTCCTTATCCGTGATTTTCGTGGACAGAATGAACAATCCTCTGGGAATATTGAAGATTTTCTTGTTGAGCAGCGACAGGTGCATCAGGGCATGCAGCTCCTCTTCCGATGCCAGCACGTCTGCCGCATGCACCGTTGGCCGGTTCACAAAATGCAGATTGAGCAGAGATCCGATCTGGTTGGACTGGATATTTAGCCCGTTGTCTTTTATGCTTGCCAGAAGGCCTTTCTGAAACCGGTCTCCCATGGCATTGATGGCGGAGATGGCTTTTTCGTCATACTTGGACATGGCGGCAAATCCGGCCTGCATCACGGTTTCATATCCATTGAAAGTGCCCGAGTGATACAGGGGCTTTTCCGTGTTTTCATGACAGTAAATGTTCATGAACTCGGCCTTGCCCCCCAGCACCCCGATGGGCAGGCCACCACCCACCACCTTGCCCACGGTGGTCAGATCCGGCACCACCCCGTAAAGGTTCTGGCAACCGCCGATATTCACCCTGAAGGAAAAAATCTCGTCAAAGATCAGCAGCACCCCGTGCTCCTGAGTGACTTTCCGGATCCGTTTGAGCACGCCCTCTTTGGGCAAAACCACGCCGCCGGCGCCTAAAAACGGTTCCATGACCACCGCCGCCAGGATCGAAGCGTTTTCCTTTACCGCCTTTTCCGCGGCATCCGGATCATTGAACGGCACCTCCAGCATGTCCGCGGTCATGCCCGCCGGGATCCCGGCGGTGATCACGTTTTTTTTGGTGGAGGCGGCCACGCAGTCATGGGTGCCGTGGAATCCGCCGGTCATTTTCAGGATCTTGTCCTTTCCGGTAATGGCCCTGGCCGTGCGCAAGGCGAACATTGTGGCCTCGGTGCCGGAGTTAAGAAACCGCACCTTGTCAAACCCCGGCACCCGTTCGCACAATAGTTTGGCCAGACGATACTGGCCGTCGGTGGGGGTGGAATACTGGGAACCCCGCTCAATGCCCGCCTGCACCGCCGCCACCACGTCGGGATCCCCGTGTCCGTGCACCAGTGCGCCATAGGCATTGGTGACATCCAGCAGTTCATGGCCCTCATGGCTGAACACATGGGCGCCCTTGCCGTAATCGATGTGCAGGGGCCAGGGTTTGAAATAGCTCAGGCTCCGGGTGGCCCCTCCCGGAATATATTTGACCAGGCGCTGATGCCGCTCTCTGGAAGCCGGATAGGTTTTCCGGTACTCGTCAACAATTTTCGCTGCAACAGGATGCACTGACATAACTCCACCCCCTATTTTTCCTAATCTTTTTTATGAACAATGAGCAGTTCTCCCACCGCATCTTCCACTCTTTTCACAAATTCACCGGATTCAATCCGGGCTTTGAGTTCCTCCATATCGTCAATGTACACCTTGTCCTTGCCCATGTAGGCCAGAGTTTCACGTACCGCATCATACATGATCTTCCCGGCCGGGCTCAGTTTTTCCGGTCCGCGAAGGTCCGCGGCCTGGGCCGCGCACAAGAGCTCGAACGACAGGATGTGGTTCGTATTTTCCACAATTTTCCGTGCCTTTCTGCCCGCGATCAGGCCAAAGCTGACGATGTCCTGAAAATCCGCGGTGGAAGTAATGGACTGGATGGAGGCCGGTACGGCCAGGGTCCGGTTTTCCGCCACCAGCGAGGTGGTCATGAACTGCCCGCCCATAAGCCCCATGCGGACGCCGGTGTCTTCCTTGCACAGAAACGGCGGCAGGCCGGTGCTGTGGGCCGCATCCATGAACCGGTCAATCCGGCGATCCGACACCACGCCCAGGTTGACCATGGAGATCCCTAAGCAGTCCATGGCAAAAGAGATGGGCTGACCGTGGAAATGGCCGTTATGGATGAAGGTGTCAAATTCGGTAAAGATCAGGGGGTTGTCATTACTGGAGTTCAACTCCCGCAGCAGCACCTCATGGGCATGATTCACCGCTTCCTTGGTGGGACCCACAAACTGGGGCGTGCACCGGATGGAATAGGCGTCTTCCACCGGAATATCGGCCACGGAAATGCCTTCATGCTTTTTGAGCACCGCCTGGAGTTTGAGGGACAGCTCCAGTTCATCGATGGCCAGCTCCGATCCGGTGAGCAGTTTGGTCAGGTTCATGGCCGTGGCATACTGGCCGGGATGATATTTCTGTTCATGGACCCGGACGTCAAACGGATTGATCCGGCCCATCAGGGTTTCGATGGCGAACGCGGCAATGATATCTGAATTTTTCAACGTGTTGGTGGCCTCGGTGATCACGGTGCAGGCCAGTCCCACCATGGCGGAGGTTCCATTGATCAATGACAGCCCTTCTTTGGCGTTCAGATGCATCAGTTTCACGCCGGCCGCATCCATGGCCTGCTTGCCGGGCATTACCTGCCCTTTGTACCGGGCCTTCCATTCGCCGAATCCCACAGCGGCGATGCATCCCAACGGCCCCAGGTCCCCGCTGGTACCGAGCGATCCTTTCCGGGGGACCAGCGGAAACACCTGTTTGTTGATCATGTCCAGATAAATCTTAAGATTTTCTTCCTTGATGCCGGAATACCCCCGGCACAGGGAGTTGGCCCGGGCGATCATAAAAATTCTCACCAGTTCGTCTTCAAACGGTTTACCCACTTGGGTGGTGATGCTTCTCACCAGGTTTTTCTGAAAGTCGTTGTCCCGCTCTTTGGGCAGCAGATGGTCCACCAGCCCGCCACAGCTGGTGTTCACTCCGTAAATGCAGCGCTCCTCATTGGCCCAGGTATCCACCAGCTTGCGGCATTCCCGGATTTTGGGCCAGTTGTCCTCTTTGACTTCCACCTGCATGGACAGATCGTGTCCGGCCTGCATCAGTTCCTCGATGGTCAAGGTATACCCGTCCAGAATAAGGCGATTGTCTTTGATCGGCATAACGTCCTCCTAAAAATTATATGGTTGGCTGTGATGGTTATCTTCAGGGAAATATCTTCAGGCACCGGATCGAACCACTTTCAGCTTTTCCCTGATTCAAACCTAACCAGATCCCGGATTCATTGTCAAGAAATTATTTTAATTTTATAAGGAATTTTTTTGATTTAATGATGAATTATTCCAAATATTGATCTGGATATATTTATTTTTTAGCTTTTAGGCCTCATATACCTTATTTTTATAAAAACCGGACACCCTGAACCCACAGAAACAGGAAACACACAAAGATATCCATAACCCAGGATATGCCGAATGAGGTACGATTTATGAAGACGTCGCTTCAGAACCCCACGATCACCTGGTTTTTGAAAAAAAATGCCCAATCAAGAAAAAAAACGGATCAAAGAACGAACTATGGAATATAACGTAACAGCGCTTTGTGAAGCTGATCCAGACATCCGGAATAAAAATGATCGCATCTTCGAAGAATTTCAAATTTCGGCCTGATCCGCCATCGATCGATATGCGCCTGGACCTGTTTCGGCGGGGCGATATCATCGTTCTGCCCGGTGATGATCAGACCGGTGGACGGCAACTCGGTAATATCGTCAAAAGCCATGAACGCCACCGGCGGAGAAATCATGATATGGTCGGTGATATCACTACCGCCCGCCACCACTGACGCGTTGATCCGGGATCCAAAGGAATATCCGGCCAGAAACAGGGTATTGCACCCCCGGTATTTCAGAAAATCCAAGGCGGTAATGACATCGCTTTGCTCGCCCTGCCCGTTGTCATACATGCCGGTGCTGCCGCCGGTACCCCGGAAATTGAACCGCAAGGTGGTGAAGCCTTTCCGGGCAAATGCCTGGGCTGTCTCAACCACCACCGGATTGTCCATGTTTCCCCCGTACAGAGGATGAGGATGGGTGATCACCACACACCGGTCCCCGGTTCCTTCAGCCAGCTTGCCCTGAAGCCGGATGGTCTGGTTCTGCATGATCACCGCAGTTTCCATGAAAAAAATCCTCTGTGTTTACTTTTTTGCGTTTTTCAAAGATGCCCGGATAAATGCCTTGAACAACGGATGGGGGTCCATGGGCCGGGACTTGAACTCCGGGTGAAACTGGCATCCCAGGTACCAGGGATGATCCGCCAGTTCAACGATTTCCACCAGTTCATGATCCGGAGACATGCCCGAGATGATCAGCCCGGCTTTTTCCAGACGTTCCCTGTAGGCGTTGTTGAACTCATACCGGTGACGGTGTCGCTCTGAAATGTTTTCCTGCTTGTAGGCATTGTAGGCAAAGGTATCAGGCTTGAGCCGGCAGGGATAGGCCCCCAGGCGCATGGTGCCGCCCTTGTCCGATGTTTCATCCCGCTTTTCCACCTGCCCGGTCTGCTGATCCACCCATTCTTTCATCAGATAGATGACCGGAAAAGGGGTGTCCGGATCAAATTCCTCGCCGTTGGCATCGTCCATGCCGGCCAGATGCCGGGCCACCTCGATCACGGCCATATGCATGCCCAGACAGATCCCGAAATACGGCACCTTGTTCTCCCGGGCATATTTTGCGGCCAGGATCTTGCCTTCAATGCCCCTGGAACCGAATCCGCCGGGCACCAGAATCCCGTCACTGCCGGACAGCACCTGGGCCACATTTTCTTCGGTCAGCATCGTAGAATCCACAAACTGCAGATTGACCTTGGCTTCATTGGAAATCCCGCCATGGGTCAACGCCTCGTTCAGGCTCTTGTAGCTTTCCGTAAGATCCACATATTTGCCCACGATGGCAATGTTGACACTGAACCGGGGATGCTTGAGTTTCTCCACCATCTCCCGCCATTCATCCAGACGTGGGGATCTGGCCCAGATGTTGAGTTTTTTCAGAATCTTGGTGCCCAGACCCTCCTTGTTATACACCAGGGGCACCTCATAGATGCAGTCCACATCCTTGGCCGTAAACACGGCATCGGATTCCACATTGCAGAACAGCGCGATCTTGTCCTTGATGTCCTGTGAGAGATAATGTTCGGTTCTGCACAACAGAATATCCGGCTGGATCCCGATGCTGCGCAGTTCCTTGACACTGTGCTGGGTGGGTTTGGTTTTGACCTCACAGGCGGTCTTGATATAAGGCACCAGCGTCAGGTGAATATAGATGACATTGCCGGCCCCGGCATCCGCCTTGAACTGACGGATGGCCTCCAGGAACGGCAGGGACTCGATATCCCCGATGGTGCCGCCGATCTCCACAATCACCACATCCACATCACTGGACACCAGGCAGATGCTCTGCTTGATCTCATCGGTGATATGAGGAATCACCTGCACCGTGCCCCCCAGATATTCCCCTTTGCGCTCCTTGGTGATCACCTGATGGTAAATTTTGCCGGTGGTGAAATTGTTGTTCTTGCCCAGCCGGGCATGGGTGAACCGCTCGTAATGCCCCAGATCCAGATCGGTCTCAGTTCCGTCGTCTGTGACAAACACCTCGCCGTGCTGAAATGGATTCATGGTGCCTGGATCCACGTTGATGTAGGGATCCAGTTTCTGAATGGTGACCGTCAATCCACGACTTTCCAGCAGCATCCCGATGGCGGCGGATGCCAGTCCTTTTCCTAAGGATGACAATACGCCGCCGGTAACAAAAATATATTTGGTATTTTCAGCCATAATAATTATCCAAAAAGATGAGTCATAAAACAGGCCCCGGCTCCCAGTCTTTCCTCGATGCGGATCAGTTGATTATATTTGGCCACCCGGTCGCTTCGAGACATGGAACCGGTCTTGATCTGCCCGGCATTCACGCCGACGGCCAGATCCGCAATAAAAGTATCTTCTGTTTCGCCGGACCTGTGGGATATCACGGTGGTATATCCGGAATCCTTGGCCATCTGGATGGTATCCAGGGTTTCGGTCACCGTACCGATCTGATTGAGTTTGACCAGAATGGCATTACCGATCCCGGCCTCAATCCCTTTTTTAAAAATATCCGGATTGGTGACAAAAATATCATCTCCCACAATCTGAATACGATCCCCCATGCGCTCGGTCATCCGTTCCCAGGCATCCCAGTCTCCTTCAGCCAGGCCGTCTTCAATGGAAAACAGCGGATACTTTTCGATCAGCGTCTCATAATAATCCATCAGCTCGTCAGCGGACAGATCCCTGCCTTCGGACATAAATTGATATTTTCCATCCTTGTAGAATTCAGATGCCGCTGCATCCAGTCCGATACCGATATCCCGGCCCGGCCGGTATCCCGCCGCCTCGATGGCGGAAATGATATACTCAATGGCCTGTTCGTTGGATTTCAGGTCCGGGGCAAATCCGCCTTCATCGCCGACACCGACACTCAGTTTGTTTTTCTTGAGAATTTTTTTCAAGTGATGAAAGGTTTCCGCGCCCATGCGCACGGCTTCCAGAAAAGAAGCCGCACCAAACGGTAGAATCATGAACTCTTGAATATCCAGGTTATTGGCGGCATGGGCACCGCCGTTGATGATGTTCATCATGGGCACCGGCATGACCCGGGCATTGATGCCTCCCAGATGCTGATACAGAGGCAAGTCACAGGCCTGGGCAGCCGCCCGGGCAGCCGCCATGGAAACGCCTAAAATGGCATTGGCTCCCAGCCGGGACTTGTTTTCCGTGCCGTCGATATCCATCATGGTCCGGTCCAGTCCGGCCTGGTCCATGGCATCGTATCCGATGATCTCCGGGGCGATCACCTCGTTGACATTGGCCACGGCATTGAGCACGCCTTTGCCGAGGAACCGGTTGTCCATATTGTCGCGCAGTTCCAACGCTTCCCGGGTACCGGTGGAGGCCCCTGACGGCACCGCTGCCCTGCCTCTGGCACCACAGGCCAGCACCACATCCACCTCCACGGTAGGATTGCCCCTGGAGTCGATGATTTCCCTTGCCCTGACTTCGATTAATTCCGTCATGTTTGCCCCCTTCCCGAACCGGTATGTTGAACTGCGTTCATGTGTGATATTTTCACCGCTTTTAAATACCAATTCCCCATTTGACATTCAAGCACTATTCAAAATAAATTATTATCACACCTTTCAGACAAAAACATATCGGTCCATAACGCCCAGTCTCACCTGTTTTTCTGACAGCGCCACCACCACGGGGCCGTATTGATGACGGCTTTATCTTGACAAACCGTCATACCTCTTATAAGTAGAAAAAACTATTTTACCGGACATAAAACATGTTCGTTCGACATGTTCAACCAACTGATAAAAAGGAGTTTTCATGAACATTTTATTTTTCGGACCCAACGGCAGCGGAAAAGGCACCCAGGGCGCCATTCTCAAGGATAAATTCAACATCGCCCACATTGAATCCGGCGGTATTTTCAGGGAAAATATCAAAGGCGGTACCGAGCTGGGAAAACAGGCCAAAGCATTCATCGACAGAGGGGATCTGGTACCGGATGAAATCACCATCCCCATGGTCCTGGACCGGCTCAAAAAAGACGACTGCAAAAACGGCTGGCTGCTGGACGGTTTTCCCAGAAACAAAGTGCAGGCGGAGAAACTGCATGCGTCTCTGGAAGAAGCCGGCATGAAACTCAACTATGTCATCGAAATGATCCTGGACCGGCAGGTAGCCAAAAACCGGATCATGGGCCGCCGGCTGTGTGAAAACGACAACAACCATCCCAACAATATATTTATTGATGCCATTAAACCCGACGGAGACAAATGCCGGGTGTGCGGTGGTGCGCTGAGCGCCAGAGATGACGACCAGGACGAGGCTGCCATCGACAAACGCCATTCCATTTATTATGACACGGATACCGGCACCCTGGCGGCAGCCTATTATTTCAAGGACCTGGCTGCCCAGGATGAGAGTATCAAATATGTCACCCTGACCGGCGAAGCCCCGCTCAACGAAGTCACCAAAGAACTGCTGTCCAAACTGTAATCAAGTTTTACTTGCATTCAGGTTAACATTTTGTTATAAAAACGGGATATGAATATGTTGTGTATTTAAATCCACCATGAAAGGGGCGATGTTTTTTGAAAGAAATTACTGTCACGGTTATTGACAACGATGTTGAAAAAGCCTTGAGAATTTTGAAGAAAAAAATCCAGAATGA
>JBFLKI010000272.1:0-8497 GCA_040883135.1 Desulfotignum sp.
ACAGGCTGTAAAAGGTGTCGAATTTCCGGCTGTCATGGCGCAGCAGCACATTGCCGCCGTAATTGCCCTGGCCTTCTTCATACCCGCTTTCCTGGACCACGCTGTCCAGAGGCGCATGCAGCGGGGTTCCCAGGGGGACGATGATGTCCAGTCCCAGATGAAAATACCGCTGTTCCTCCCGCATCTGGGGATACTGGGAAAGGATGGCTTCCCGGTCCTCCAGATAGGAGGCCAGCCCCCATGTGTACCGGTTTTCCATGGTCTGGTCCAGCCATCGCTGAAACGCCGGCTGGTCCGCAATGTCCACGTCATCAAACAGCGCGGATCCCACGGACAGGTCCACGATCAGCGGGTTCCCTGTCAACCCCTTGAACAGCGGTGAGATCGCAATATCTTCGCAATAGGCAATATAAGGGTATTTCATGCTGTTTTATCCTTTTCAGGAAACCACAAAGTCATTGGTCTTGATCAATCCGGGGATGGGCACCACTGGATGGCCGTTTTCCGACAGGATGCTCCCTTCTGGAAACCGGAATCCCGGTGCCATGGATGTATAATATGCCTCATCATAGCAGCGCAGTTCCACGCTCACGGCATCCCCTTCCCGGATCATGATGGATGTCAGCCCATAGTCCACCTCCCCTAAGGGTGTGGCAATGATATACCTCGGGATTTCCCGGCCGGACCCTTCTCTTCTGACCATGGTGGCGATATCCACCACATCATAGGAGTCGACGGGATGGGCCGCGTTCCAGGAGATCTGGACCGGCAGGCCGGCCACGTACAGGTGATGAAATTCAATGCCGGCACATCTGAGGGCATAGGCCAGGTCATGGATCCGGATGTCTTTGTCGTTGACCCCGCCCAGCAGCGGGACATTGGCATATACGGTGATGCCTTTGTGGTTCAGGCGCCGGGTGACAACCGTGTGGTCCGGGGTCAGATCCGAGGCCGTCATGAACCAGGTTTCGATCTCCAGGCGCAGGGGGGACACCACGGACAGCTTGTTCACCTCTCCCAGATATCCGACCCTGGCACCGGTGAACGCCAGGGGATCCGTTGCCAGCGTCATGGAACGGACCCGCAGGGCGTTGACATGGGGAATGTCCGATAGCTGTTTTGCGATCCGGCGGATGTCGAACAGGTGATCCAGGGCCTCATCCGTGACCAGCACATCCGTGATCCGGGGATCTTTGGCAATATAGGAAAATTCCGCATCCCCGGCCCAGGGCTGGATGCTCACCCGGGTTTCATGGAGGCGCGACAAGCCCTTCAAACCGGTTTCCACGATGGAACCGGCGGTCTGGACGGTTTCAACCAAAGCGGTTTTCAGCTGATCCACTTCCTCGGGCAGTGCATCCGGGGTGACCGGTGCGGTTTTTTCGGGCCGGTTACCCACCAGATAGTCGTCATTGCCGATTTTTGCCATGTACTGGATATCGATGGTGCCTTCGGCATTGACCCGGATATTGGTCAAGGAGTTGGCCAGAGGGGCGAACGCCTTGAAATATTCCGGGGTGTAGGGAGTGCGGATCCATACGAAATGGTCCTGATTTTTCACCTTTTCCACGGCCCAGCCGCTGGAATACCAGTCCATCTTGCCGATGGGGGTGGCCGTGCAGATTCGCGGGATTACCCGGTCGGACAGGTGGGCACGAAGATGCAGGGCAATATCGATGCCGTCGGACAACGGCTTCCAGTAAATGGAGTTGCCGTGGATGGGGCTGCACGGGATATAGATATAGTGGAGTTCGGCACCGGCCCCCCGCAACAGACCGAACAGCCGCACCAGTTCCGGGCCGGTGTCGTTGCAGTCGCTTAAAAACGGGGTCTGGACATATACGGCGATGCCGTGTTTCACCAGGTCGGTGATGATGTCCAGACTTTCCGGGGATACTTCATCCGGATGGATGAAATGGGTGGCCACTTCCATCCGCTTGCCGATCCGGTTCAGTTCCAGGCTTTTCTGTTTGAGATATTTGAGGTATTCTCCTTCCTTCTCCAGAAACAGGTCCGGATAATAGGCAATGGACCGGGTGGCCAGGCGCAGGGTCTGGACGTGATCCACGGCCATAAGCCCGTCAATAGCGGCTTCCATGTTCTTTCGGTTCATGAAGGGATCGCCCCCGGTGATCACGATTTCCTTGATGGAGGGGGATGAGCGCACATGCTCCACCGCTTTCATCACCTCTTTGGGGGTGGGGTTTTTCTCTTTTCGCAATTCTTTGTGCTTCCGGAAGCAGAACCGGCAGTATACCGGACAGCTCATGTTGAGCAGAAAGATCACCCGGTTCTGGTACATCTGTTCCAGCAGTCCTTCATGGAATTGTCCGATCCATGTGTTGGTATGGCCCACGTTGTCCAGTTCCTCCACAAACGGCAGGTACTGGTAAGCCACGTCTCTGGACACCATCATCTGCCGGATGGTGTGCCGGGACAGCCGTACCGGGTATTTTTCAATGACCTTCTGGATATCGTCCCGGTCCGTTTCCGGAATATGGTGGTTGGTCAGGGAAACCAGCTGGTCGGTGTTTTTCACCGACACATACCCATGGCCCGGAATCACCTGTTCCAGAATGGCCACCAGGAGGATATGGGGCAGGGTCACGCCGTTCAGGGCCAGGGTCTGGCCTTCGCCTTTGGCGATGGCGGATAAAACGGTTTTAAAGAAGTCTTCAGGATATCCTTCAAATCCGGTGACAGCCAGCAGTTTTTCCCATTTGGCCTGACCGTTACCCTGTTGGATGATACCGGCAAATTCGCTGCCGCAGAACTGGGCATTGCCGTATATTTCCAAAAATGTCCGGGCACCTTCCTCCAGTCGGGAAAGGGGAACCGATTTTTGTTCCTTGGAAAATTCGAACCGGATATCCAAGGTGGTATCTGATATGGTTCTGTCTGTTTTCATGTTACACCTCTGTAGCCTTGTATAAATAATAGACCGTTTCTCTGGGAAAACCGTATCCCATGACCTGGCCCAGCACCTCATCTTCCTTGCCCGTCCCGATGCATACCACCAGATACTCTCTTTGAAGGGTTTCGTCCACCACCTTTTTCCAGGTGAAGGCGTTGGCTTCAAAATAGTCATATGCCATGTGGGACGGATCAAAAATGGATTCCCCCCCCAGCGTCAGATCGTTTTCAAATATGATATAGCTGGCCCCGGGATCCAGGGTTTTTTTGATCCCCATGAAACTGCCGTGGACGGGGCGTTTTTGTAACGGTTCCGTCACTGGATACTCACTCCCTCCTTTACCGGGCGCAATTCTCCTGTGAGAACGGCGTCAGGTACTTATCCGTTCTGCCTGCGTTGCCTGTACCCTTCTGGTGTGTGTTATTGTTTCAATAATCTGCAGTGGAACGGATCCACCCGGATATAGACCTCATCTCCCCGTCGATAGGGGGTTCGCTTGACAAAGTTGATTACATGCAGCAACTGGCCGTCGGCAATCTCCACAAAATAACTGACCTCTCCCCCCATATAGCTGCGGTCCTTGATTTTGCCGAAGAAATAATTCATTTCGTCTTCTTTTGAAAAATCCTTTTGATACCCCAGGGTCATTTTCTGAGCCCGGATCACGATCTCGGCGGTTTCTCCCACGTCAAACTCCCCTACCGGGCTGACCAGGCAGGCGCTGCCGTCTGTCAGTTCCACCTCATAATTTCCGTTTTTTCGGGTTTTCACCCGGGCTTTCAGAAAATTGGAATGTCCCAGAAAATCCGCCACAAAATGATTGACAGAATTGTTATAGACCTCTTCGGGCTCCCCTTCCTGCTGGATAAATCCGTCCTTCATCACCACCACCTTGTCGGACATGGACAAGGCTTCTCTCTGGTCATGGGTGACAAAAATTGTGGTGACTCCCAGCACCATCTGGAGGTTATCGATTTCCCGGCGCATGTCTTCCCGCAGATTTTCATCCAGAGCGGACAACGGTTCATCCATGAGCAACACGTCCGGTTCAATGACAATGGCCCGGGCCAGGGCGATGCGCTGCTGCTGACCGCCTGACAGCTGGGAGGGCATCCGGTTTCCCACACCGGGCAGCCTTACGGTTTCCAGGGCTTTTTCCACTTTTCCCTTTGTTTCGGTTTTGGACACATCCCGGTACTTCAGGCCGAACGCCACATTGTCGAAAATCGTTTTGTGGGGAAACAGCGCATAGTTCTGAAAGATCATGCCCAGGTTCCGTTTGTGGATCGGGGTCTCGTTGATGCGCTTTCCCTTGATGAAGATGTCTCCCCGGGTCGGGGTCTCCAGACCGGCCAGCATCCTCAGCAACGTGGTTTTACCGCAGCCGGACGGACCCAGCAGGGTGACAAAGGATCCTTCGGCAATATCCAGATCCATGGGCTGGACCGCCACCAGATCACCAAACCGTTTTTCAATGCCCTTGAATCTGACAAAGGCCGGGTCTTTTGCTTGTGTCAAACCAGTGTTCTCCCGTTTTTATCGATGAAACAGGTTCCCGGCGGCGGTGCCCCCGGGAACATCGCTTCATCATGAATTACCTTATCAGGCACCGGCGATGATCCGGTCCCATTTTTCTGCCCATTCGATCTGATGCTTGTTCCAGTAGGCCGGATCCGCAAACAGATATCCGTTCAGTTTACCGGTGGGATCAAACGCCGGCAGCTTTTTGACGTCATCGGGCATTTCCACCTTGGTGGGATCCAGTGACGGCGGATATTTCTGTCCCTGAGCCACGGCAATGGCGGCTTCCGGTTCCAGCATGAAGTTGAGCAGCTGCTGGGCCACTTCCAGGTCGGTGCCTTTGATCACATACATGTATTCCATCCAGGAGTAGGTGCCGTCCGGAGCGAGATATCCGATGGGGTGTCCCTGCTCCTGAAGGGCTGCCACACGGCCGGACCAGGCCACGGTGGCAAAAATTTCACCATTGGCCAACAGGCTCATGAGTTCGGATCCGGATGCCCAGTATTTTTTCATGAGGCTGCGCTGTTCGGTCAGCACATTCCAGACCTTGTCCAGATCCGTGATGTTGTTGGGGCTCTGGCCGGTGTGCAGGGCGGCGTACCACATATTGGTCCGGAAATCTCCGCCCCAGGATCCCAGTTTGCCTTTCAGGCTCTTTTCAAACAGCAGAGATGCCCCCAGTTTTTCGGCATCAGCTTTGGAAATTTCGTTGGTGTTGTATGCGATGCCGGTCTGACCCAGATCGTAGGGAACCGCGGACAGGGTGCCGTTGGTGATGCCCCGCAGGGTGTCGGTCATCTTGGTCATGACATTCTCGAGGTTGGGGATTTTGGATTCATCCAGCACCACACCGAAATCCAGTTCCGTGTATCTGGCATAGTCGTACACCGCGCTCAGGTGGGCGATATTGAATTCACCGCCGGGCGGAAAGGATGCCTTGACCTGGGTGAGAAAATCATCCATACCGGTAAAGGCCGCATCGATCACTTCGATTCCAGTGGCCTTGGTGAACGGATCAAAGGCGAATTTGCGCAATGCCTCTGAGGTGGTTCCGCCCCAGGAATGGCAGGTAATGGAATTCTTAGCGGCAAACGCCCGGCTTACCAGGCCGAAGGGCCCGCCGGCCAATCCTAAAGCCGCACCAGCAATGCCGGCGAATTTTACGAAATCCCGGCGGGAAATGTTTCCCTCCAGGTAGCTCTGATACACGTCATCCAGACGGTTCTTCAAGTCTTTTCCCATGGTTGTCTCCTTTGTCCTTCAAGTTAAAATACCTGTTGCACGCTGATCTGAATCAGGTGCTGTCATATGCGTTTCAGGGGGTGTTCCCCCTGGCAAAACGTCGGGCCACATACCCTGCCGCCAGGGGAATGGAAATGGTCAACACAATCATGACCGCCCCCAGTGCGTTGATTTCCGGGCTGATGGATGTCCTGAGCATGCTGAAGATTTTGACCGGCACCGTCTGGTTCTGGGCCGTTGCCCAGAACAACGTGGCAGTGACATCATCGAAAGAAATGGTAAAGGCGAACAGCATGCCCGCAAAAATTGCCGGTGCCAGCAACGGAAACGTGATCTCCCTGAAGGTCTGAAACGGGCTGGCACCCAGGGACAGGGCTGCCTCTTCGTATTCACGTTTGATGCCCACCAACCGGGCCTGAACAATGAGCAGCACATAGGGCAGGGTCAGCACCACGTGACCGATGAGCAGCATGGCAAAACTTTTGGGCTGCTGGAGCCATCTGATAAACAGCAGCAGGGCCACACCCAGCACCACTTCCGGGATCATGATGGGGGCGATGAGCAGGGTGTTCAGAAAGTCCTTGCCTCTGAATTCATACCGGATGAATGCCAGGGCTGCCGGCACCCCGATGGCGGTAGAAAATATGGCAGTCAGCGATCCCAGTACCAGGGAGTTTTTGAACGCTTCCAGAATGGTGGAGTTCTGGGACAGCTTGACAAACCACTTGAAGCTGAAGCCCTCCATGGGAAAGGTGCCGAACTGCTGGGGGTTGAACGCCAGAATCACCACCACCACGATGGGCGCAAACATCCATGCATACACCAGAAAGGTGTATAGTTTGATCAGGGTCCAGCCGGAAATCAGTTTTTTCATATCAGTTCCCCTTATCCTTTGCTCAGGGATTTAAATATCTGGTTGATGCCCATGTACCGGTTATAGGTATAGACGATGATGACCAGCAACAGCAGCAGAATAGTGGAAATGGCCGATCCGAACGGCCAGTCCAGGGTGCCGATGATCCGTTTGAAAATCAGGTTGGCAATCATTTCATTGCCCGGCCCCCCCAGGATCATGGGGGGCAGATAGGTGCCGCAGGTCAGCACGAATACCAGCAGGCATCCGGCACTCACGCCTGGCAGGCTCAAGGGCAGGGTGATTTCCCTGAATGCCTGCCATTCCGTGCATCCCAGACTTTTGGCCGCCTCGGTCAGGCTTTTGTCGATGCCGTCCAGACTCACATAGATATTTAAAATCATGAACGGCAGCAGATACTGGATCAGCCCCATGATCACGGCCCCTTCGTTGTAGAGCATGGGAATCGGGCTGGAGATCAGACCGGATTTGAGCATCAGGTGATTGATCAAACCGGAATCCCCCAGAATGTTGATCCAGCTCAGTGTCCGGATGATGAAGCTGATCCAGAAGGGCAGCATCACCAGAATCATGAGATAGGGTTTGAGCCGGGATTCGGTGCGGTAAAAGAAATAGGCCGGGATATATCCCATGATCAGGCAGATAAAAACGGTTTCAAGGGCCACCCGGATGGTATTGAGCAGGATGACGGGATAAAAGGAATCTGCAAAAAATTTGGTATAATTGCCGAACTGAAATGCCGGAATATCCATCCCGCTGGGTGCCCTGAGCCAGAAACTGTATACCACCACAAAACAAACCGGTACAACCAGCAGTAAAAATACGGCTGTCAGGGAGGGCGACAGCAGCAACCAGGGTTTCCACGGTTTTTCCTTCATAAATCAACACCTTTGTTTGGTATGCATGAGAGGGTTGTCCTGCCTGTGCTTTCTGCCTATAGTTATACAAAAAATGTACCAATTGAAAAATTATATTCATAACCGCTTGATAAGTATAGAAATTGATGAGAAACTTGCCCGGCGGTCACCGGACCAAGCCACGATAATTGATTCATTAATGAATCAATTATTTAGTTTAACTACCTGAATTTTATTTCTATATTATATGATTTAAATATGAATCAAATCAAAACGACGCGTTTGTGGGCGGAGAAAGAAATCGACCTGATATTTGATTCATTAATGAATCATTCATTATTCTGTCCGGATACGCACGCCGTATTTTTTGAATTTCCGCACCAAAGTGGGCTGACTGATTCCCAGAAAAGCGGCGGCCTGCCGGGTGGTCCGGCATTGGTCGGCCGCCTGCCTGAGCATGTCATGTTCCACGGCTTCAAGGGTTTGAATCAGACCGGTTCCGGCCCCGGAGGTCTTCAAGGTTTCACAGGCAGCTGAGACGGTCTGAGATTCGGTCAACCGGATCAGGTAATCATCCAGCTGGCGCCGGTCACACATGGCCACCGCCTGTTTGATGATATTGATTAACTCCCGGACATTGCCCGGAAATGAATAGGTTTTCAAAGCGTGCAGGGACCGGTATCCGATATGGGTTCTTCGGCGGTATTTTTTGTTGTACTGTTTCAGACAGATCCGTGCCAGTTCCAGAATGTCTTCCGGCCGTTCCCGCAACGGGGGTATCGACAAAGTAAAGGTGTTGAGCCGGTGAAACAGGTCCAGACGGAACTTTTTTTTACGGGTCAGTTCCGCCAGATCCTGGTTGGTGGCCGCCAGCACCGTGCAGTCGATCTTTTTCGACCGGGTGCCCCCCAGAGGCATGATTTCCTGATCATCCAGATATTTGAGCAGTTTGGCCTGGACTCCGGGGGTCAGTTCCCCGATTTCATCCAGGAACAGGGTCCCCCCGGATGCCAGTTCAAACAGACCGGCTTTGCCGGTTTCTCTGGCCCCGGTGAATGCCCCTTTTTCATATCCGAACAGTTCGGC
>JBFLKI010000273.1:0-3097 GCA_040883135.1 Desulfotignum sp.
CCGGAAATGATCAACGGAGTCCTGGCCTCATCGATAAGAATGGAGTCCACTTCATCCACAATGGCAAAATTGAGGTCTCCCTGGGCCAGGCTGTCCTTGTCAAATTTCATGTTGTCCCGCAGATAGTCGAAACCAAACTCATTGTTGGTGCCGTATGTGATATCTGCATTGTAGGCCTGCTTCCGCTCCTGGTCGGTCATGTCATGAAGAATGACACCGGTGGTCAACCCCAGAAACCGGTAGATTTCACCCATCCATTCGGCATCCCGGTCCGCCAGATAGTCATTGACCGTGACAATGTGCACCCCTTTGCCGGACAACGCATTCAAATAGGCTGCCAGTGTGGACATCAGGGTTTTTCCCTCACCGGTCTTCATTTCCGCGATCATCCCCTGGTGCAGTGCAATGCCCCCGATGAGCTGGACATCGAAATGACGCAAAGCCAGGGCGCGGACCGATGCTTCTCTGACCAGGGCGAACGCTTCGGGCAGAAGATCATCCAGAGGTTCTCCATTGGCAACACGCTGTTTGTATTCTTGTGTTTTGCCGACCATATCCGAATCCGAAAGCAGCTGCATTTCGGGTTCCAGATCATTGATATGCTGGATGATCGGATCCAGCTTCTTTAAAATCCGATCATTGCTGGATCCAAAGACCTTGGTGAAAAAATTGAGTATCATTTATTCTGTTACCTGCCAGTTAATGTGTGTGTCGTCATCGGGTGTCATAGTCATACATATAATCATTCATTTTAAAAATAAAATGAAAAAAATTAAAAAAACAGGGCAAGCCACCGGCACCGCCTGATTCCGATCGAGAAAACAGGAGTCGGGCCGGAGTCTGTATCAAAGAAGGGTCAATGAAGAATCTGACTTAAAAAGAATTGGGTTCTTTCGTGCTGCGGGTTTTCAAAAAAGTCGATGGGATTGTTTTCTTCTAAAATCATGCCGTCATCCATAAGCATGACCCGCTGGGCCACGGTTTTGGCAAATCCCATTTCATGGGAC
The DNA here is from genome assembly GCA_040883135.1 of Desulfotignum sp. Classification (GTDB taxonomy): domain Bacteria; phylum Desulfobacterota; class Desulfobacteria; order Desulfobacterales; family Desulfobacteraceae; genus Desulfotignum. Next base: position 1,008 of record JBFLKI010000273.1, read on the forward strand.
ACCACGATCATGGTCATACCTTCGTCCGACAGCTGCACCATCACATCCAGCACCTCTTTGACCATTTCCGGGTCCAGGGCTGAGGTGGGTTCGTCAAACAGCATCACCTTGGGCTTCATGCACAGGCTTCTGGCAATGGCCACCCGCTGCTGCTGTCCCCCGGACAGCTGGCCGGGAAATTTTTTGGCCTGTTCTGCGATCTTGACTTTTTCCAGGTAGAACATGGCGGTTTCCTCGGCTTCTTTCTTTGGAACCTTGCGCACCCAGATAGGACCCAGCGTCAGGTTGTCCAGGATGGTCAGGTGTGGGAACAGGTTGAAATGCTGGAACACCATGCCCACTTCTGTCCGGATGATTTCAATGTTTTTCAGGTTGTTGGTGAGTTCGATGCCGTCCACGATGATCTTGCCTTTCTGATGCTCTTCCAGCCGGTTGATGCACCGGATCAACGTGGATTTGCCGGAACCGGACGGCCCGCAGATCACGATCTTTTCCTGCCGTTTCACTTCCAGGTTGATGTTTTTCAACACATGAAAATCACCATACCATTTGTTGAGGTCTTTGACTTGAATGATGGCATCGGTTGAATCGGTCATGTTTGGTTCCTAAACTGTTCTGTTAACTGCGTTGGTCAGTATCCAGTTCCCGCTCCAGTTTTCTGGAAAAATTGGACATGGAAAAACATCCCAGAAAATACATCAGGGCCACAAACAGATACATCTCCGTGGAAAAGCCCATCCACTCCGGGTTCTGGATCACGGTTTTAGAGGTGAGCAGAAAATCGTACAAAGCAATGATCACCACAAGAGACGTGTCCTTGAATGCCGACACGAGCACGCTCAGTGTCGGGGGGATGACTATTTTCAGCGCCTGGGGCAGAATGACCAGCCGCATGGTCTGGTAATAGTTCAATCCCAGCGCCTCTGCTGCCTCATACTGGCCCCTGGCCATGCCCTGAAGCCCACCCCGCACCACTTCCGCCACATAGGCGGCCGTAAACAGGATAATGGCGGCCTGGGCCCGCAGAATTTTGTTGATGGTCACCCCTTCGGGCAGAAACAACGGAAAGATGATGGAGGACATGAACAAAAGGCTGATGAGCGGTACCCCCCGGATCAGTTCGATATACCCGACTGACAGATACCGCATCATGGGCAGGTTCGAATTCCTTCCCAGGGCCAGCAGCACCCCCAAGGGGTAGGCAGCCGTAAGCCCGAATACTGACAACAGCAGTGTCAGGGGCAGGCCTCCCCATTTCATGCTGTCAACAGGGGTAAGGCCCAGTATACCGCCTTTCATCAGAACGCCCATGGTCACAAGGCCCGCAATCCAGGCATACCCCAGCTTCTTGGACCAGTAGCGTTTGTTGTTGGAAAAAAACAACAGAATGAACAGCAGCATGATGGCGGTAAAAGGCCGCCAGTGAAGGTCATGGGGATAAAATCCAAAAAAAATGAACCGCAGGTTTTTCAATACTACGGACCAGCAGGCCCCGGGGCATTCCTTGCACACGGCACCAGAAGTGAACCACACCGAGTCGATGAAAGCCCATTTCAAAAACGGGGGGACAAATTTAAGCAGAAATGCCAGCACAACCAGGGTGAGTATGGAATTGAAAATACCGTTAAACAGGTTTTCCTTGAGCCAGCCAACCGCCCCCCGATGGACCACAGGGGGCTTCATTCTGGCAATGGCTTCTTTGTCAATGGCAACGATTCCCATGGTATTTATCTTTCCACAAGTTTGGATTTTTTGTTGTACCAGTTCATGAACAGTGAGGTGGAAATACTGAAAATCAGGTAGCACCCCATGATCATGGCCACCCCTTCAATGGACTGGCCTGTCTGGTTGATGGTGGTGTTTGCCACGGAAACAAAATCCGGGAAACCGATGGCAATGGCCAGAGAGGAGTTTTTGGTCAGATTGAGCATCTGGCTGGTCAAAGGCGGAATAATGATGCGCAGGGCCTGGGGCAGGATCACCAGGTTCAGGATATGGTTTTTTTTCAGCCCGATGGACATGGCCGCCTCGGTCTGCCCCCGGCTCACCGCCTGGATCCCGGCCCGGACCGCTTCCGCCACAAATGCGGA
>JBFLKI010000274.1:0-3398 GCA_040883135.1 Desulfotignum sp.
ACCCCTTCGGTGTTATTGAAAAAAATTATGAAAGCGTTGTTTCCCCCCCTTTTTCTGATGGTGGCGGTACTGGGATCCATTTTCTGGGGAATCGCCTCTCCCACGGAAGCGGCGGCCGTAGGGGCGGTGGGTGCCACGGTCCTGACCATTGCCAACGGTAAATTCAATATGGATATGCTGCAGAAGGTCATGGACTCCACCATGCAGCTGACCTGTATGGTGTTCATTATCCTGGTGGGGGCGGCGGCGTTCGGCCTGGTATTCAGGGGACTGGGCGGGGACGGACTTGTGAGAGAATTTCTGGGCAGCATTGCAGAGGATCACGGCAAGTGGTTCGTGCTTGTCACGGTCATGGGCCTTATCTTCATCATCGGGTTTTTTCTGGATTTCATTGAAATCACCTTTATCCATGTGCCGGTACTGGCGCCCATCATGCTGGAATTCGGGTTCGATCCGGTATGGTTCTGCATCCTGATCGCCGTCAACCTGCAGACATCTTTCATGACCCCGCCATTCGGGTTCTCCCTGTTTTATCTCAAGGCGGTGACCCCGGTGGAGGTCAGGACCGGACATATTTATCGGGGCATTATTCCGTTTGTTCTGTTTCAGCTCATCGGACTCTTGCTTGTGGCATTCTTTCCAATCGTGGTTACCTGGCTGCCAAAAGTGGTTTTTGGCAGTTGATGAAACATAATACGGCTGCATGTAGAAAGGAGATGTTACCATGGAACGACGAGAATTTCTCAAAAAGACCGGTGTCACGGCAGCAGCAGTTGCAGGCGCTGCCCTGTCCGCCCCGGCGGTGATTGCCAGTGAAAAAACATACCGCTGGAAGATGGTCACCACCTGGCCCCCGGGACTGCCCGTGCTCCAGACCGGCGCAGAACGCTTTGCCAAACGTCTTGAGGAAGTGACCGGCGGGCGGATAAAAATCCAGGTGTTTGCCGGTGGGGAACTGGTCCCGCCTCTGGGTGTGTTTGATGCCGTATCAGATGGAACCGTGGAGGTTGGCAGCGGTGCATCTTATTACTGGGCGGGAAAGGTACCGGCCGGGCAATGGTTCTCATCCGTTCCTTTCGGACTGAATGCCCAGGGCATCAATGCCTGGTTTTACAGCGGCGGCGGACTTGAGTTGTGGGAAGAGGTGTATGCCCCATTTAATCTGGTACCCAGGCCCCAGGGCAATACCGGTGTACAGATGGGGGGGTGGTTCAGAAAAGAGATGAACACCATTGATGACTTCAAAGGCTTGAAGATGCGTATCCCGGGCTTAGGGGGAAAGGTCATTGCCAAGGCCGGCGGCACCGTTGTCCTGCTGCCCGGCGGCGAGATTTTCACCTCTCTGGAAAGAGGGGTCCTGGATGCCACGGAATGGGTCGGCCCTCTGCATGACCTGCGCATGGGATTTTACAAGGCCGCCAAATACTATTACTATCCCGGATGGCATGAGCCCGGCACCTGTCTTGAGGTCATGTTCAATAAACAGGCCTATGACTCACTGCCAAAGGACCTCCAGGCAGCCGTGGATGCCGTGGCCATGGAAACCAATTTCTGGAGTCTGTGCCAGTTTGAATCAGGCAACGGCGCCGCCCTCCAGGAACTGATCACCGAGCACAAGGTGAACCTGGTACGATTCCCGGATGACCTGCTGGATAATCTGAGAACTCTGGCAAAAGAAACCCTGGAGGAAGAAGCCCAGAAAGATGCGGCATCCACCAAGGTCCACACCGCATTCAAAAAATTCAAGGAACAGGTGGGCGTTTGGGGATCGGTATCTGAACAGCCCTATTATGATGTCCTGGCCGACAGATACGCTCTGAAGCAATGATGAAATAACTTTGGCCGTAATTCCGGAAAGCCTTTATGTCTCTTCATAAAGGCTTTCTCTTTTCTCTGCCGCCCGCACCGCTTCATGGGGGATCAGGATGAAGCGGTCAGGCGGGCCTTGAGTCCGGACCGGCGCAGGCGGGTGCGGTTGTTTTCAAAAGCGGTGTGCACGGCCTTAGAAGACCCGACGATGATCACCAGTTGTTTTCCCCGGGTTAGGGCCGTATACAGCAGGTTGCGCTGGAGCAGCGGAAAATGGGCCATTGTCAGGGCGATGATCACGGCCCCGTATTCAGAGCCCTGAGATTTGTGCACCGAGATGGCATAGGCCAGGGTGAGTTCATCCAGATCCAGCAGCTCGTAGGTCACGCTGCGGCCGTCATAATCCACCACCAGGGTCCCGTCCTCTTTGGACACCTCGATGATCTGACCGATATCACCGTTGAACACCTCTTTTTCATAATTGTTTTTCAGGTGCATCACCTTGTCTCCGGGCTTGAACGTGATGCCGTGGCTGTCAATGCCGTTTTTACCGGGATTGAGCACGGCCTGAAGCTGCTGGTTCAGGTTGATGGTACCGACCTCGCCCCGGTGCATGGGGGTTAAGACCTGAAAATCGGTGATGTGGGGAAAGGCCCCGGGAATCCGGTTGGCGCACAGCTCCAGGATCGTGGCCGCCACCTTGTCGCTGTGCTGGTTTTCAATGAAATAAAACTCGGACAGTCCTTCTTCCTCCCGGACTTTGAAATCCGGCAGCATGCCGTTTCTGATATCATGGGCATGCCGGACAATGGGACTTTTCTTTGCCTGCCGGAAAATTCTGGTTAATGAGAACACCTGGATCCGGCCCGAATCCATGATGTCGGACAACACATTGCCCGGCCCCACTGACGGCAGCTGAAAGGTATCTCCCACCAGAATGAGACTGGCGGCTGCCGGCATGCCCTGGAGCAGGTGATGCATCAAGAGCGTGTCCACCATGCTGGCCTCGTCCACCACCATGACATCCAGGTTCAACGGGTTGGTGTAATTGTGTTCCACCGTTCCCTGTTCGGTATCGAAACCCAGAAGTTTGTGCAGGGTAAACGCTTTTTTTCCCGTGGTTTCGGCGAGTCGCCTGGCCGCCCGGCCTGTGGGGGCCGCCAGGATCACGGTAAGCCGCCGGCGCCTGAATACCTGGCACAGCGCCCGCACCAGAGTGGTTTTACCGGTGCCGGGTCCCCCGGTGATCACGGATATTTTTCTGGCCATCACCTGACACACCACATCCAGCTGCTCATCAGACAATTCCACCGCCATGCCGGACAACACCTGCTCCAGAATCTCCTCCCGGTCCATCATAGGGTCTGGCACCGGCATGGTCAGCAAAGCGCTGATCCGATCGGCGATTCCCTTTTCCGCCTCGTACAGGCGGGTCAGATAGATGCGGTCCTCCCAGATCCGGATCTCGTTTTTTTTCACCAGGGTTTCCAGGGCCGGGGCAAACAGGTCCGCATCCACCCCGGCCAGCCTGGCACAGGCGGTGAACAGCTCCTCTTTGATCCCATACACATGGCCGTCTGACTCACAGG
>JBFLKI010000001.1:0-6485 GCA_040883135.1 Desulfotignum sp.
CCAGCGTGTTGAGCAGTCCCGGATCGGTTGTGTCCAGGCTGTCAAAGGAGAGGTTCAGGGACGGTTTTTTGAGGGCTTTGGGGGGCAAAGGCATCACAAAATCCGCCAGCACTTTATGAATCCGGGGACGGAGAGTCCGGGCTGCGTATTCCGCCTTGGTGGTGGCCGCCGAAACCGGGACAACCACATCGGTTTCCACCAGAAAGACAGGACAGGATGCTTTTTGGGCCACCTGGTCCCGCCATTGACGTTGATGACGCAGGTATCCGGCATCACACACGATCAGGGCGGCCTGTCTGCCCAGGTCCAGGGCCACATCGGGCGGATTTCCCTTGTGCACCACCAGCTGGATGCCCCGGTCTGCGAGCGCAGCCTTTGTTTCGGCCAGCCCCTCCAGCATGAATGTGTAATGCCGCAGGTTGGCGTACGGATAATCATCGGTGAGGCCAAAGCCCGTCACCAGGGGCAGGCCCAGCCGGTTGGCCTGGTCTACGGAAAATTCAAGTGCATGGTTCCAGGCGGCTCTCTGGGACTGCTGCATCCAGTACAGCACATAGTCCCCCTTTGAAGCCGGTTTTTGAATCCGGGTGCGGTTGAGATGGTGTATGCGGGCCGGGTGGATGGTCATTCAAATATCTTTTCCTCATCTGCCAGGGCCTGTTCCGCGTCTGGTTCCATGTCCCTGATAGCGGTGGATGGTTTGTTTTTCCAGTAGGCCTTGTACCATTCATTGGCGATGATCATGGCCATGACCTCGTTGGTGCCGGTCCAGATGGATGCCAGGCGCAGGTCCCTGAAAATCCGTTCCACCGGATAGATGTTGGTGTACCCGATGCCGCCCATGACCTGCATGGCATTGTGAACGGCCTTCTGACACGATTCGGTGACAAATTTTTTGGATTCGGACACCAGACGCCGGATTTCCTTGTCATGGATCTGAGCATCCACGGCCCGGGCCGTGGTGTAGATCAAAGCCCTGGAAGCATCCAGCAGGGTCACGGCTTCGGCCATCTGAAAGGATACCCCCTGGAACTGTGCCACAGGCCGCCCGAACGCCTTGCGTTTCGATGTGTATCCAGTGGCGATGTCCACGGCCGGCACGGCCGCGCCAATGGTCATGGCGGCCGTGCCCAGCCGCTCGGGAATCATCATGGTGTTGAACACCTTCACCCCCTGGTTCAGGCCGCCCACCAGGTTTTCTTTGGGCACTTTTACGTCTTTGAACACCATTCGGGCGGCCCCGCCGCCCCGGCATCCCATCAGTCCGTACAGATACCTGGTTTCCACGCCATCGGTGCGGTCCACGATAAAGCAGGAAATGGCCTTGCGGGGCTCGGCATCCGGGTCGGTTTTCGCATACACCAGAAAATAATCCGCCCCTTCGCCGCCCACGATGAACCGCTTCTGGCCGTTGAGAATAAAGTGATCTCCTTTGTCAACCGCGGTGGTGGTGGTGCCGAAAAAATCAGACCCTCCCCGGGGTTCGGTCAGGCATTCCGCCGCAAAAATCTCCCCTTTGAGCAGGGGTGTGACATATTTTTCCTTCTGGGCATCTGTTCCGTGGAGAATGATGGCATCGCACACCAGTTCGGCCCCGACCCCGAAGGTGCAGGCAAAAATATATCCCAGCACCCCGATCTCCTCCATGACCATGCAGGTGGAGACCCAGTCCAAGCCCCTGCCACCCCACTGTTTTGGATACCGGCAACCCATCAGTTTCCGGCGGCCGGCTTCCTGTAAAAATTCTTTGGGGAACCGGATCTTGTCCGCATCCATATCCAGTATCATCTGCCTCGGGATGGTTTTGACAAACGCCCGGGCTTCCTGTTTCAGTTGTTTGTGTTCATCGGTCAAAAGATAGTCAAACATGGGAACATTTCCTTGTTTTCTGGGCTGATATAAAAAGCACCACGCTTGCGCTTCGTGTCCTTCGTGGGTTAAAAAAAAATCAGCAATGTCATGTCAATATGTGTCTCATATCTGACACTATCGGTTGTCTTTTCCGGAGTCAAGGGCTACCGGTTTGAAAATCACGGGATTTGACTTTTGACCGGTTTTGGTGCAAAAATCTGTCGTTTTCAGAATCCGGATACCAAAAAAGGGAAAAATCTATGCAGGAACCCATTGACCTGAACTGGAAAGAGTTCGGCACGGCCTTGCTCAATGCCACGCCCAACGGAGTCGCGGTGTTTGATAATTCGCTGCAGACAGTGATCTCCAACCGGCCGGCCAGGGACGGCCTGGATCTTTATCCGGGGGCGTTTCTGTCTGTCACCGTGCCGTCATTGACGGCGTCTGCCCGAACGGTGCTGTCCGCCAAAAGCCTTGAATCCGGTCTGGTAGTGGAAAAAAAAGACAGCCGGTATTCAGTGCTTCTGGGACCCATTCGACATGATGATGCCGCCATCGGGGTGTTGGCGGTATTTGAGGACATGACGGCGCTCACCAATATGACCAACCGGATGAAGGGATTCCAGCAGCTCTCCATTGAACTGGATACCATCATTGACAGCTCTAATGACGGGTTGTGGATCTGTGACGGCAACGGGGTGGTGGTGAGGGTCAATCCGGCTTCTGAGAAGATGATCGGGATCTCGGCGGCAAAAGTGGTGGGCAAACATATGTCGGAGCTGGTGGAAAAAAAACTGGTGGACCGGTCCGTAACCCTGGAGGTGCTCAAAACCAGAAAAAAGGTCTCCCTGGTCCAGAAAACCCGCATCGGCCGGCACCTGTTTCTGACCGGGACCCCTGTGTTCGACAAGAACGGGGATCTTTTCCGGGTGGTGGTCAATGAGCGGGATATCACTGAGATCACAGAACTCCAGGAGCAGTTGAAGGAAAACGCGGCCCTGACCGAACAATACAAACAGGATATTCTGGAACGGCAGATCCAGGAAACCGAGTCCCGGCAAATCGTTGCACAGAGCGCCAATTTCAGAAAAATCGTTCAAAAGGCTATCAAGCTGGCACAGGTGGATTCCACGGTATTGATCCTGGGCGAATCCGGTACCGGAAAGGGGGTGATCGCGGATCTGATTCACAAGTACTCGGCCCGGTCCGGTCATCCCATGATCCGGATCAACTGCGGCGCCATCCCGGACACCCTGGTGGAAAGCGAGTTGTTCGGATATGAAAAAGGGGCGTTCACCGGAGCCGGTCACAAAGGCAAGCCCGGCAAGTTTGAAACCGCGGACAAGGGCATCATTTTTCTGGACGAGATCGCTGAACTGCCCCTGGGGTCCCAGGTGAAGCTGCTGAAGTTTCTGGAGGACGGGGTGATCTCCCGGGTGGGCAGTAACCGCAGCCGGCAGGTGGATGTAAGGATCATCGCCGCCACCAACCGGGATTTAACGGAAATGATCGCAAACAAGCTGTTCCGCAGCGACCTGTATTACCGTCTCAATGTGGTGCCCCTGACCATTCCTCCTTTAAGAGAGCGTTCCGAATGCCTGGTGCCCTTGATTACCCATTATCTGGACCGGTTCGTCCAAAAATATGAAAAACCCCGGATGGTCCTGTCCGGGGACGCGGTGGACGCCTTGTCCGCGTACCGGTTTCCAGGCAATGTCAGGGAATTGATCAATATCTGTGAACGTCTGGTGGTCATGGCTGCGGACAGCCGGGTGAGGTATGAGGATCTGCCCGGCAGCATCCGGAAATCCATGCCGCCGGAAGAACCGGGGGAGGGGGTCTGGCATCCGGGCCAATCCCTGACACAGATGGTGACGGAGCTGGAGAAAAAGGTGTTGATACACGCGTTGGCGCATGCCGGCACCCAGGCCAGGGCTGCCACGCTTTTAGGCATCGATCAGTCCACCATTGCCAGAAAACTGAAAAAATACAGCCTGGGCAAACCCGGTACGGCGGCGATGGAAAAGTAAAGGGCCTTCTCATGGAAGGCCCTGGTATTTTTTGGCTGGGTGTCTCATGCGTCGGTTTTTGCTGCCGGGATGCCGTTGTTGTCCCAGCCTCTTAAGCGATAGTAGTCGTCGATGAGCCGGGTGAGTTCTTCTCGGGTGATGCCGTTGCCGTCCGGAAGTTTTTCCGTGAGCAGCCGTTTGGGAAGAAAATCGTCCGTCCGGGTCAGGCCTTCCTGGAGATTGAACCGGCGGGTCAGATTGGTGACCCGGGATGCCATGGCCGCCAGTTCGTCTTTGGACAGGTCCATGCCGGTGGCCATGGTGATCAGGGTGCTCAACTCTTCCCAGGGGTAGAAATCCCGGTAGAACCGGCAGAGGATCAGGGTGTCGAACAAGGTGCACCGGTCCTCGAAATCAATGAACATTTCCGCCTTGCCTTCGATCTGTTCCGGATCGATCATGCCGGCCAGCTCAGGTTTGTAAAAGGTGCTGCGCAGATGGCAGGCGCCTCTGGGGGAGACCGCATAGGCCAGGCCCATGCCTTTCAGGGTCCGGGGGTCGTATCCGGCCGGTTCCATGCCTTTGACATGCACGGCTGAATCCTGCATGCCCAACTCCGGAGCCGCGGTTCGGATGCCATCTGCCAGAAGCCCGCCAATGCCTTCCCTGCGGGCGATCTTTTCCAGCAGATCTGCCACGGCATCCGCATCTCCGTATACCAGATTCTCACTGATATTTCCCCGGGAAGACGCTTCAATGACCATGGCTGCCAGATTGCCGGCCGTGATGGTATCCAATCCCAGGCGGTCGCAGATGTCGTTGAGCCAGGTGATCTCCTCGATGCTGTCGATCATGCACAGCCCGCCAAAAGCATAGATGGTTTCATATTCCGGGCCTTCCAGTTTCAGTCCGGCATGGCGGCCTTCTCTGACTTCCACCAGTTTGCCGCATCCCATGAAGCAGGTTTTGCACGACCGGGGCCGGGCTCCCAGTCTTTCAGCCATGGCTGCGGCATTGATCTTTTCATAATGGTCGCATGTGCCCTGAGACCAGTACCGGGACGGAAAGGCGCCCGCCTTGTTCAAACCGTCCACCATCACCGGGGTTCCCTGGCTTCTGTAGGTGCGGGTGGCCGGGTGCTGGTTCAGATCCTTGGCCATGGTTTTGGCATACTGTTTCATGGCATCGATATCATGGAATGTTTTTTTCCGGTCTCCATGAAACACCAGGGCTTTGATCTGTTTGGATCCCATGACCGCGCCCATGCCGGTCCGGCCAGCGGACCGCCAGTAATCATTTTCAATGACCGCAAATGTCACCCGGTTTTCACCGGCCGGTCCGATGACCAGGGCCGCGGCGTTTTTTCTGCCGCATAGGGCTTTGACTGCGTCTTCGGTGTCATAGGTGTCTTTGCCCCACAAGTCTCCGGCATCATGGAACACCACATCGGTGTCACTGATTTCGAGCCACACCGGATTGGCGGATGCCCCGTGGATCATGACTGCGTCATATCCGGTTTGGCTGATGGCGGTGGCAGCCCTGCCTCCGGAATAGCTTTCCGCATAAAATCCGGTGAGCGGGGATTTGCCGAAGATGCCGTACCGGCAGCTGCCGTATATCGGACTGTCGGTCAGGGGGCCCAGCCCCACGATCAGGTGGCTTTTCGGAGACAAGGGGTCCACGCCCGGGGGGTTGTGTTCCAGCAACAGGTGCGTGGCCAGGCCCTTGCCGCCCAGGTGCTGCATGAATATGTCGTCCGCCACCGGTTGTTCCCGGGCGGTTTTGTTTGTGACGTCAATGATGAGAATACGGTTGAAAAATCCTTTCATACATGCTCCTTTAACCCGTTTTCCGGGGCGGACCCGGGTTATTTTTCCAAAGCCGTGAATCCGTCTTCCAGAATGGACAACCCTTTTTCCAGCTGGTCGTCCGTGATGACAAAGGGCATCAGGGTCCGGATCACATTGCCGAAATTGCCGCAGGAAAGGATCACCAAACCGTTGTCGTAACAGATCCGGGTCAGTTTTTTGGCGGCTTCCGTGGCCGGTTCCTTTGTCTGGCGATTATTGACCAGCTCCAGGGCCAGCATGGGGCCTTTGCCCCGGACCTCGCCGATGATTTCGTGGCGCTGTGCCAGCTCGGAGAAGCGCTGCTGCAGGATCTCGCCCAGCTGCCGGGAACGGTCGAGCAGGTTGTCCTCAAACAGGATTTCCAGGACGGCCAGAGCGGCTTTGCAGGAAAGGGGATTGCCGCTGTAGGTGCCGCCCAGACCGCCGGGGTGCGGGGCATCCATCAGCTCTTTGCGGCCGGTGACCGCACTCAACGGCATGCCGCCGGCCAGGCTCTTGGCCATTGTAACAATGTCCGGTTCAATGCCCCAGTGTTCGGTGGCCAGAAATTTGCCGGTGCGGCCGGCACCGGACTGTACTTCGTCCATGATCAGCAGGATGCCGTATTTTTTGGCGATGGCCGCCAGTTTCGGAAAATATTCCAGCGGCGGGGTGACAAAACCGCCTTCCCCCTGGATAGGTTCGGCAATGATGGCGGCACAGGATTCCGGGTCCACATGGGTGATGAAAAATGATTCAATCATGTCGGCACAGGCAATGTTGCAGGAGGGATAGG
>JBFLKI010000042.1:0-4729 GCA_040883135.1 Desulfotignum sp.
GTGGCAATGCCCAGCATCTGGTCAATGGTGGCATACCCCTTGTCATCCATGAAGGTTTCCAGTCCTGTAACCTGCTTTGTGAGCCACTCATACCCGTAACACATGACAGCTGAACACATCTGGACAATGTGGGCACCGCTCATGATGAACATGACCACATCCCGCCAGTCGTAGGCTCCGTTGGTGCCGGTGATGTCCAGTTTATCCCCCAAAGCAGACCTGACCTCATTGATCCACCGCAGGGTCAACGGTTTGGTCCAGGGACCGCCCACACCGGCCTTGCCGTAAATCAACGGTTTGCCGGTCTCGATGTCCGGTATAAACCCGATGAACCGGTTGGTGAGGGTCACGGCCCGGGCCCCTGCCTTGTGGAGCATGTCTGAAAACAGCACCAGGTCCGTCACCTGGGGTGTGACCTTGATGATGATGGGAACGTTCACCGCCTCTGCCACCTTTTGGGTGATCTCACACCCGTAATCAAAATCCTGTCCCACGTTCATGCCGGTTCTTACCCCGGGCATCAGCTTGGGATGGGGGCACCCGAAATTCAGTTCGATCATCGGCACCCCGCCGTCCTCCATCTGTTTTCCCAGTTCCACCCAGCCTTCTATGTTTGTAGAGGCGATGGAGCCGATGACCTGGGCATTGTGCTGACTGGCATAGGCCACGGTTTCGGTGATCTCTTTCATAAAATCTTCCGGCGGTTCCAACGCCAGGCCGGATCGGCTGTAAAGGCTGAAGCTTCTGGGGACCTTGCCGTGGCACACCTCATGTCTGGCATTGAGGAACCGCCATTTGGCCCGCTGGGTCAGCTCCCGCATAGCAGGCGAATCGGTCATGGTTTTGGCGATCACTGCGCCGGCTCCGGCATCAATGCATTTTTTCATGTTGGCGGCATTGAGAGTGGGTTCGGCTGAGGCAGCTGCCAGGGGATTTTTGAATGTTACGCCGCAAAAGGTTACACGTGTATCAGCCATGGTGTTTGTCCTTATTGTTGATGTTACAGGTTTTTCATGCCCGGGTTTAAAAACGGTTTTCTTCCGGCCAGTCCCGGAAAGGTTTTCCGGGCGATATCAGTTTTGTCAGGGTCGATGACCGTTTGAACGATTGCTTCCTCATCCCCGGCCCCGGCCAGGATCGTGCCCCAGGGATCCACCACCATGCTGTGACCGACAAATTGACTGCCGTTGTTCATGCCGCAGCTGTTGGCACAGACCAGGTAACACTGGTTCTCCAGGGCACGGACCCGGTTGAGCATGGTCCAGGCCGGCAGCCGGGGATACGGCCAGGCGGAACAAATCAGAAACATATCCGCCCCCTGGTCCACCATGGCCCGGAACAGTTCCGGAAACCGCAGGTCAAAACAGGTGGCCATACCCATATTGCCCCACGGGGTTTCCACCACCACCGGGGTGTCCCCCGGGCTCAGAATCTGTGTTTCCTTTGAATTGTAACCGAACAGATGGATTTTCCGGTACGTGGCCAGAATGGCCCCATCCGGCGAAAACAGCACACTGGTGTTGAAGTAGTTGTCCCCGTCTTTTTCCACAAAACTGCCGGTATGCAGATAGATCTGATATTGTTTGGCCAGGTTGCCCAAATTCTGCACAAACGGACCGTCCATGGTCTGGGCATCGGGCACGTACCGGTCAAAACTCATGAAACCGGTCTGCCAGATTTCCGGCAGCATCACCAGGTCTGCCTCCCCGCATTGTCCAATGGCATGCTGAGCCTTGTCAAAGGTCGCATCTGGATCGTTTTCAATCACGGAAAGCTGGATCGCGGCAATCTTCATAAAAAATATCTCCTTGTCATTGTTCTTGTCAGACCGCACGCACCCATCAGACCATATAATTCATGGGATGGATGCTGTAAGAAAAAGACAGTTTTCTGTCCAGAACCGGGTCGGTCAGGCTGCCGGTAAACCGGTCGGCAAACACAAATTCCGGGGTTTCCATTTTCACGGTGCCTGAAAAAATGGCCATGTCTGTCAACGGTCCTGTTACTTTTTTGCCGACAAATGCCAGTAGTTCAGCCGGAGACATCAACAGACCGACAGATCCTTTCTGGTAGAGGATCTCTTCCCCATCCTTTTCTACACTACAGGCCATGACCAGATCGTCCCAGTGGTCTGACACATCCTGTAAATCCCAGACAACCGGTGAAACAATATTTGGGCAGACCTGCTTGGCCCGGGGAATGTCGGTTTCCTCCAGTTTCCTGTCGGTATGGTCACTGCCGATGCCCACGTAGATCTCATCCTCATTTTTCACAAACAGCACAAACTCGATCTCTCCGGATGTCTGCTGTCCGTACACAACGATTTTTTGATCACAGGTCAGGGTGGCAGGAATAACCGGATAGATCAGTGGGGTTTCATCCGGCACGTCAATGCCTTTGGCAGACAGTTCATCCAGATGATGCCGCACCTCTGCCTGATCCCTGCCGGTGAATCCGGCATTGACCATGCGATCCACATGAAAATTCAGCGGGCTCTGTTTTTTATCCTTTTGAAGCAATAATTGTATATCCACATTGCACCCCTGATTATTTTTTGTGATATCTGATTTCAAACGTGACACATCCCTGGGGGATCCTGTAAGGGCCATGGGTCATTCCCGGCGGGCGGCAGGCATAATAGCCCGGCAGATAGGTTTCTTTTTTAGCGATATCATAAAGCGACCCTTCCACCAGCAGGACCTCCTCCCAGAAATCATGCACCAGGGTTTCAGCGGTTTCGATGCCTGGGGGAAACTTGAGCATACGGGTGTAGTCCCCGGTATCCGGGTCATGACTCAATATTTTCTCTTTGATGCCCAGTGTGTCGCCTTCCACATCCCGCCACTCATAGTGGGTATCATAGTCAGTAAATTCAATTTCCGGTTTCGCCATTTGTGTTTTCCTCCTGTTTGCTTTGTTTGACAGCCAGTTTGCTGTATTCCAGATGGGTTTCCATCAACTGCATGGCCTCTGCCACCTGTCCTTTGATAACTGCAGCCAGTATGGCAGCATGCTCTGTAATAACCTCCTGCATGCGACTTTTCTGAGTCAGGGCCTTGAACCCCATCAAATGCATGATGTCTCTGATATCCTGCATCATTTCCATGAGATATGTATTTTTTGTCAGCCGGGTGAACATGATATGAAAATCGCGGTCCGCCTCCATGAATGCAACCGCATTTTTTTCCTGTGCCGCATCTTTCTGGGCCTGAACCAGACGGTTCAATTGAGAAATATCCAGGGTTTTGAAATTGATACAGGCTTTCTTTATGGCAAATACTTCCAGCGCTGTCCGGATCTCAAACACATCCTCGATCTCCTTGTCGGAAAAGGTATTGATGATCACCCCTTTCTGCGGCAGAAATTTAATCAACTTTTTTGAGGAGAGTTCAAGCAGGGCTTCTCTCACCGGGGTGCGGGAAATCCCCAGATCCTTTGCCAGGCTTTTTTCATTGTATACCACATCTGTGGTGAGTTCGTTGGTGAGAATGGAACGGCGCAATACCTTGAGGGCGGTTTTTGCCAGTGGCTCAGATTTTCTGATTTTGGTCAGCCCCATGCACATATATTCCAATTAAGGGTCAAAATTATGAGATATGTGTAATTACGTATTATGTATGTGATATATTACATGCAATATGAAGTCAAGACCAAAAATCACATTTTTTTATGTGCGGACAGGAACCTGGTTTGTATGGGAAAAATTAAAGAATTGGTACAAAAAGTCGAAAAAATGATGACATAATATTAATCTGGCATCTGTGTCCCTTGATAAACTGCTTTGAACGCATCCCGGCTGTTTTCCAGATGCACCCGCATCTGATCCATGGCCAGGGATACATTTTTCTGCTGAACGGCAGATAGAATTTTGCGGTGTTCTTTGACGACCGCCTGCATTCTGCCATTGATACCTAAGGCTTTATATCCCATCAGGTGCATGATATCCCGGATATCTTCCATCATGTCTATGAGATAATTGTTTTGTGTCAGCCGGGTGAATCCGATATGAAACTGTCTGTCTGATTCCATAAACAAAGGTTTGTCATTTGATTCCACGGCCTTTTGCTGGTCAGTCAGCGTTTTTTCCAGTTCCCGGGTATCCGGTGTCCCAGGCCCAAGGCAGAGTTTCTGAACGGAAAACACTTCCAATGCCATTCGTATTTCAAATGCATCATCAATCTCCTGAGCTGTGAAGGTGTTGATGACCACCCCTTTCTGAGGCAGAAATTT
Source organism: Desulfotignum sp. (assembly GCA_040883135.1). Classification (GTDB taxonomy): domain Bacteria; phylum Desulfobacterota; class Desulfobacteria; order Desulfobacterales; family Desulfobacteraceae; genus Desulfotignum. Next base: position 4,231 of record JBFLKI010000042.1, read on the forward strand.
CACCAGACGTTTGGCAGACAACTCCAGCAGAGCCTCTCGGACCGGGGTCCGGGAGATTCCCAGATCCTGTGCAATGGTTTTTTCATTGTAGATGACATTGGGGATCAGTTCATTGTTTAAAATTGACTGCCGCAATGATTTCTGCACTTTTTTTGCCAATGACTCAGGTTTAATGATTTTATTGAGGCCCATGTGTCTGTCATCCTTCATAATTGGTGTAGTCTGATGGTCATAGCATTTTTCACCCGATTCAATCAATTGTAATTTACAGGAACATGGGTTTAGATTATTGCGGACAGGCGTTCGTAAAAAACCCAAAAAAAGCATGACTTGATTTCTGTACGCGGTGCCTCTGACCAGTCCCTGGCTGTCTTGCACTCCCGGATCAAATCAGATATAAGGGGGGGTGAATTTTAGATGCAAAGAACAACAGGAGCGCCATGACACGGGACCGGGTGTTTGCGACAAAACACGGACAGATCCAGCCGTTTTCCTTTAA
>JBFLKI010000043.1:0-7273 GCA_040883135.1 Desulfotignum sp.
TCCCCCTGTCTGAGAAACCGGTCGATGCAGATGTGATATTCAATGGTTTCTCCGGGTTCGGGCAACGGCCGGTGAAAGGTGACTTTGGCGTCCAACAGGCGGTATCTGCGACGGCCTTTGATCACATGATCAATGCCCAGATAAGAACATAAAAACAGGTCGGCCTGGCCCGCCTCGATGGAAATGGATACCGGTGCCACCCCGCCGTCCAGATACCAGGCACCGGGTCTGACATCATGCTGGGTACTGATTTTTCCCGGTCCCAGGGAACAGGGGTCGCCTTCAATGGACAGAATCCGGTCCACCAGCATCAGCGGCTCATCCGGGAGCCGTACCCGGACCGGATAGGTGTCGATGATGTGAAAATCCGGCCCCAGGACCCTGCCCGCGCGGCCGACAGCAAATTCCATGCACTGGTCCCGGGTGAACAGGCAAGGTCCCGGCATTGACTGCGGGCCATCGCCTTCATGGTTTGATAACTCAGAATGAGGTTCCCGGATTACGGATGCCGCCGCTTTGGTCAATGCGGCAAACTGGGCCTGCATATGATCCATGTTGGTTTGAGACAAGGACAGGAATTTCTCATGGGCCCGGGCGGTGATTTCAGATGCCGTAGCGAGATCTTTCGGATTCATGCTCACGGGGTCAAAAGAACGCATGAAATGGCCCGGGGCCGGATTCGGGTTCAAAATCGTGACCAGGTCGTCAGGGATGGGCGGCCGGGTGGTGGTCACGGTGATGGTGTCTGGCCCGGCGGCCGGCCTTGATGGATGGGGGCGGACATCTGGAACCCTTGGAACGGCACCTGCAGCCGGGGCTGAAGCAAGCAGGCAGAAAGCGGCGCACCCGTCACGGGTGATGGCGGCGGCAGCTGCCCGGCGGTTGCCGTCAGGTGTTTCCGGCCACGGCACAGGGGTTTCCGGCATCACAAATCCGTTCCGTTTCAAGGTCTGTAGCCCGGGACCGGGCTGAAACCCTGAAAAGGTGCGTTGATTCATGCACAGGGCCGTGTGTATCACGGAAATCAGCCCGGAAACCCCCCGGGTGTCTCCGGCTGTCCCCGCTGTCCATCCTAAAACACATGAAGCGTGGGCATCCTCTGCCTGATGGCGGGTCAGGGTATGGGTCTCAATACCAGCAAAAGGACCGTACCCACCGGCGTGGGTATTGAAGAACGACAGATCTGAAAACGATATGCCGGTCTGTTCCAGACATTGGTTCAGGGAAGTCAGGTAGAAAGACTCGGAAAGTTCATGATCCGTGGCCGCAGGGCCGCCGCTGCCGCCGGACACCCCTTCGATCACGGCATAGATCCGGTCCTTGTCTTTTTCCGCATCTGCCAGGCGTTTGATCACAATGGCGGCCGCGCCTTCTGAGGGCCGGGCCCAATCCCCGGGCAGATGGGCCTGATTCAGGCAGAACGAACGGATATCTCCGGCCATATCCACAGCCGCGCAGATGAACCAGTCGGTTTCATTGGCCGCCAGAGACCGGGTCCCCACCTCGATGGCTTTCATGCCGGATGCGGTGTCAGCAGAAATCGTAAAGCAGGGGCCCCCCAGTTTGAATTCCCGGGCCACCCGGGAGGCGGCAATACCCCCCAAAGCCCCCAGCGTGCGGTTGAACGTCAGTGGCGGGGACAGCTGGTCCAGCCGGGTGTCATCCAGTTCATGGGCATGCCACCGCAACGAGAAATCCGCAGCCCCGAAATCAAAATCAATGCCCACCGCACACCCGGCCCGGGTCCGCGGACCTTCCGCGGTTGTTGGCCTAAAAGAGATCCCGGCATCGTTCAATGCCCCTTTGGCGGCTTTGAGCAGTACCAGATGCTGAGGCAGGATATCGGGTATCTGAACCGGGGGGATGTGAAATTCGTCCACAGCCAGAGACAGGCGGGTCAGAAACCCGGCTCGCAGCCGGGTTTGATCCGCAGACAGATGGTCGTTCCGCCGCCATCGGTCCGACGCCGGTGCCGGGTCGGGGAAGGGACGGCCCAGCATCATGTCGGAGAATTGATTCAGATCCGCACAGTCACCGGTCATAACCTGCATGCCCACGATGGCAAATTTTTCCGGATCGGATGCCGGCATGTCCGCGGTATCAGAAGACGGGGAAACATCAGGAGCAGACAATTTCCGAAAAGGCCGGGAAGGCATGAATTCTTCCACCAGCATATGGGCGTTGATTCCGCCGAATCCAAAGGCGGATATTCCGGCCCGTCTGGGCTCCTCCGGATTTGAAGAGACCCATTCCTCCGCGTTTGTCTGAACCTGAACACGGGTATGGTCAAGCGGATGATCGACGGGCAGGGCTGAAAAGTTGCAGGACGGCGGCAGCATGCGCCGGTTCATGGCCAGAATCGTTTTGATGATTCCGGCCGCGCCGGCAGCTGTCAGCAGATGGCCGATATTGGATTTCACCGAACCAATGGCCAGTGGGGTATCCAGGCAGTCATATTTTTCCAGAACAGCCCGGATACTGGCCAGCTCCACCTTGTCGCCCACCGGGGTGCCGGAACCATGGCACTCCATGTACTGAAGATCTGCCGGCGTCAGACCGGCCATATCATAGGCCGCGGTCATGGCCCGCAACTGACCTTCGGATGCCGGGGCCACCAGATTCCCCTCGATGTCATTGGACACGCCCCAGCCGCTGATCACTCCGTAAATGGTGTCTCTGCAACTCAGGGCATCTTCCAGGCGTTTAAGGACCAGAATCCCGCATCCTTCTCCCACCACCAGGCCGTCGGCCTGGCGGTCGAACGGGGCGCACCGTCCGGAGGGAGACAAGGCCGCCAGCTGGGTGAATCCGATCTGGGTGTACAGGGAATCCGGCCGGGACACCCCGCCGGTGACCATCACATCGGCCCGGCCGCTCAACAGATGCTCACATGCCAGCTTGATGGCAACCAGGGAAGAGGCGCAAGCCGCATCCAGAGTAAAACTGCCGGCTTTCAGGTTCAAGGCCCGGGCCAGGATCGCGGCCGGACCTGAAACCATGGCACAGGCCAGAGCATCAGATGGTGTGGCTGTTTTTGGATGGCGGCAGCATAACAGGTTCCGGGAAAACGCGGAAGCCGTGTCCGTGGGAAGGGCAATGGCTGCCAGAATCACGCCGGTCCGCTGTTTCAGATCCTCTGGCAGGTAACATTTCCGGCAGGCGGTGCGGCCGGCGGTCAAGACCAGGTGGTGAACCGGATCCAGACCTGCCAGAAAAGCCGGATCCATATTCAGTCCGTCCGGATCAAAACTAAAATCACCAATCAGACCGGCCCGGTCGGAAACGGCCCGGTCCGGGCAGGGGGGAGAAACGACCATTTTCTTGACCGGCGCGACCCACCGGTGGGGCGGTACCTGAATGATATGTTGCTGTCTGTTTAAAATATGAGAGATGAAACGCTCCGTGTCAGGAGCGCCTGGAAAAATGCCGGCCATGGACACCACGGCGATATGCGGGGCATGGAATGTCATAGAGGGTCATATAAAGGAGAAGAAAAAGGAATTCAAGGTGCACATGTAAAATTTGTGTAAAATTACCGGAAGGTTAAAAGAATACCAGGGAAAATCCCTGAATCACGGGCTTGACCAGCAGAAACGCGGTGATAGCCATCAAAAAGACCGCCAGGGTCCGGTCCAGGCGATTTTCCGGCCTTCGGTCTTCATATTTCAGGACCCATCCGGCAGCAATGCCTCCCACCAGACCCCCGGCATGCCCCCAGTTGTTGATATTGGGCAGCAGAAACCCGATCAGAATCAGGCTGAAGATCCAACCGGAGGTCTGCTGGTACACCTGCTGTCCCCGGGGGCCGCCCCTGGATCTGCCGAAATACAGAAGCGCCCCGATGAGCCCGCAGAGCCCGGAGGAGGCACCAATGGTCAACGGCACATTTCCCATCACGGACAGCAGAAATCCGATTGCCCCGGAAATCGTATAGATCGTGAACATGCGAGATACGCCATACTCGGCCATGACCAGCGGAGCCACGGTCTTGAGCGCCAGCATGTTGAACACGATGTGCAGCAGACTGCCGTGAAGCCAGTTGGCGGTGATCAATGATTCCCATGCCTGAAAAGCCTGGATGGGAATTTTGCCTGAAGCGCCCAGAAAAATGAGGATATCCGCAGACGGGCTCAAGGCGCTGAACGGATTCAGTCCGGTGTGTATGGAGCGGCCGCTCAAAATCAGACTGATGACAAACAGGATAGCATTGATCAAAATGATGGTGTTCAAAACCCGGGCCGGGGTCACGATGTTTGAAAAATATCGATTGAAACTCATGTTTAGACTCGGTTATGCTTGAAAAAGAAAATCAGTTAAAAGGAAGGGCTTTTGCCAAAATTTCCGCCAGAGATTCGTTGATAAAGATTTCCAGTTTTTTGCGGGAAAAATGCCATTCCTTCCGCGTCAGGGTCAACACAATGGGAATGATGGTGAGCTGTTTTTTATCCGGGGCCCCCAGATAAAACGTCAGGTCGATGACCAGGGTCATGTCTGTCAACAGTCTGTTTTTTTTCGCGCGGCATTCAAACTGGTTGATATCCGCGGTCAATACACGGGTCAGATGCGGCGGTGTTGAGGATACCCCCTGTGCCGTGATCGGCCAGGCAGGAATCAGGGACACTTTAAAGCCTTTTTGTTCTAGAAAACTCCGACTGACCCGCGTCAGGGTGGATGCCAGATCCTGATCTGAGACCGCAAAAATTTCCCGGCTGTTTTCAGACAGCTGCCGAAATCCCACATACCCTTTTGTCTTGTTGATCCGTTTATCGGTGAACCGTGTCAATCCCGCAGACCGGGTTCGTTCCGGACTCGTCATTGCGGCGGGATAATACAGGTCGAGATATTTGGGGCCGGAAACGGCACACCCGGACACCAGCAATGCGGCAAGCATCAGGCCGATCATCTGTCCGGCAGAAACGGGGTTCAAAAAATTCAAACATGGAGAGGCTTGTGTCATGTGCTTGTCCGTCCCTGTGGTTCATTGGTCTGGTCCAATTTGACCGATTTGATGGTTACCGCTGACAGGTACTCCTTGACGCCGCCTAAGGTCAGGGAGAACATCCTGGACCCGGTGAGCATGGCCACGGGATTGTCCGGAAGTCCGCAGGCCCGGGCAAACGCCGGTCCCATGACCGCGGAAGGATCAATGGTGGCTTCATCGGTGTTTTTCATCTGACGGACATAGGTGTCCAGGCGCTCTTTGAGAATGGCGAAATAATCGATGGGCTGACCCGTGGCGGTTTCCGTGAGGGTGGAAATGTTCTGGGAAAATTCCTGGATCATCTGCCAGAATGTATCCGATAAAACCCCCTTGTTTTGGTTGCTGACGGGCATGAAAAAGGAAATTCCCCATCCCACCGTCAGAATTTTCAAAATACCCAGTTCATACTCCAGGCAGACCAGGTCCAGGCCGGATTCCGGAGGCAGGGATTTAAGAATGGTTTTCAGGTCTGTCCGGTCAACGGCAAACACGGCCAGATTCCGTGCGGTTTCCTCTGCTGTCAGGTGCATCGACGGGTTTGAGGTGGTCATAAACACTTCCTTTGGGGTATACAAAACAGGTGATTTATGGCATAACATACAGCATTCAACCGCAAATATCCAGAATGGAAAGAGGCAACCCTTGGCAAAGATTCATATCACACTCAAACTGTTTGCCACCCTGGCACCCTATCTGCCTGAAAATGCAGACCACTTTCAGATCGAAGACGGTACGACCGTCGAAGACCTCATCGAGGCACTTCAATTGCCGTCCGATGCGGTGAAGCTGATTTTTGTCAACGGAAGAAAACAGGAGCGCACCCATGCCCTTAAATCCGGAGACCGGCTGGGACTGTTTCCGCCGGTGGGAGGAGGATGATTGTCATGTCCATTGGATCGGAACGGTATGACCGCAATTTTGACACCCTGACCCGGGCCCAGCAGGCAACATTGGCATCCTCCCGGGTGGCGGTGCTGGGCCTGGGCGGTCTGGGAGGCGGAGTCAGTGAAATGCTGGCCCGGATTGGGGTGGGCCATCTGACATTGATCGACGGAGATGTGTTTGAACCCAGCAACCTGAACCGTCAGCTGTTCTGCACCGAAGCGCTTGTGGGGACATCCAAGGCCGGGGCTGCTGAAAAACGGATCCGGGCCGTGAACTCAACGGTACAGGTTACGGCAAAGGCTCAGTATGCCGACAGCGGCAACCTCTATGAGATGATCAGCGGGACCGGTCTGGTGGTGGACTGCCTGGATTCCATCCCTGCCCGGTTTATGCTCCAGGAGGCGGCAAAAAAAGCACGGATTCCCCTGGTGGCCGGTGCCATTGCCGGAGTGACCGGTCAGGTGACCGTGATCTTTCCGGACGACAAAGGGTATGAACTCATCTATGGCAAAAAAGAACACCTGCCTGCCAAAGGCATCGAGTCACGCACCGGCAATATATCATACTGCGCCTTGATGGTGGCGGCACTCCAGGCGTCGGAATGCGTCAAAGTCCTGCTGGGCCGGGGGGATATTCTGCGCAACAAACTGCTGATCATGGAACTGTGGTCCAATTCATTCGAGGTGATGGATCTGATATGAAACACACAGACATGTATGCGAAGGCAGCGGACATCATTGCCAATGCCCGGCGGTGTGTGGCGTTCACCGGGGCCGGTATTTCCGTGGAAAGCGGGATTCCGCCATTCAGAGGCGAAAACGGCCTGTGGAACAAGTATGACCCTGACAGCTTTGATATCCGCTATTTTCACCGGCACACCAAAGAATCCTGGCAGGTGATCAGAGAAATCTTTTATGATCTGTTCGGCAGGGTCCGGCCCAATGGCGCCCATACGGCCCTGGCGCAGCTGGAGACCGATGGTATCGTAAAAAGCGTGATCACCCAGAATGTGGACAATCTGCATTATGATGCCGGATCCACCGTGGTGCATGAATTCCACGGATCACTCAAACGCCTGGTATGCCTCTCTTGCACCCGCCGGTATCCCATATCGGAGATCAGCCTGGACCGGCTTCCCCCGGTGTGTCTGCACTGTGACGGGATTCTGAAACCGGATGTGATCTTTTTCGGTGAAGCCATCCCGGAACCGGCAGGGAGCCTGTCTTTTGAGGAAACCCGGCAGGCGGACTGTTTTATTCTCATCGGCACCACCGGTACCGTGGCCCCGGCCAATCTGATTCCGTCGGCGGCAAAATCCAACGGAGCCGCCATCATTGAAATCAACCCGGTGCCTTCCGAGTATACCTCACGGGTGACCGATATTTTTTTTCAGGACGGTGCCACCAA
>JBFLKI010000275.1:0-23793 GCA_040883135.1 Desulfotignum sp.
ACTGCTTGTATATTCGTACATGAATTTCTACCTGAAAACTGCCTGACGGTAGGAGTGGCCAACAGTATGAAACATCTGGCCCCGTCACCTATCGGTGCTACCGTTAAAGCAAAAGCTCGATTAAGTGCCATCGAAGGGAGAAAGCTGACTTATGATGTGGAAGCCCACGACTCAGTTGAGAAGGTAGCAGAGGGTACTCACACTCGGGTCATCATTGATTCCAGAGATTTTTTTGCCAATATTGAAAAAAAGAAACAAAAACTTGGTCTAATTTAAAAAAAGGCTTTCAACCCAAAAGCTGAAAACCCTTGATATGAGTGGCGCGCCTGACAGGATTCGAACCTGTGGCCTACGGATTAGAAGTCCGTTGCTCTATCCAGCTGAGCTACAGGCGCAACAGTCGCCTCTTTTAGCAGAAAGCTTCTAAAAAGTCCAGTGAAAAAAATGGCCCTTTTCGACAGTTCCGGATTATTGAATTTATTACTTTCATAGTGATATCGATGATGATATAATTATTTTTTTTATGATTTGCAAGACTGAAGGTTCATTGAATGACAACGACACTCGATCAGAATCAATCGGATACAGACAAGAAACGGTTAGGCAAAAAAGATTTTCTTCTTCCGGTGCCAAAAACCAGAACGACCGACACCAAAGCCCTGGTCAAATCCGATCCGATTCAAAGCTATCTGAATGAAATCAACCGGTACCGGTTGCTGACCCGGGAAGAGGAGATCGATCTGGGCAAGCGGATCCAGGAAGAAGGGGACCAGGAAGCCGCATATATTATGACCACATCCAACCTGCGCCTGGTGGTAAAGATCGCCCTGGAGTTCCAGCGGATCTGGATGCAGAACCTGCTGGACCTGATACAGGAAGGAAATATCGGGCTGGTCCAGGCGGTCAAAAAATTCGATCCCTATAAAAACGTCAAATTTTCTTATTATGCCTCTTTTTGGATCAAGGCATATATCCTCAAATTTATCATGGACAACTGGCGGATGGTTAAGATCGGCACCACCCAGGGACAGCGCAAGCTGTTTTTCCGGCTGAAAAAAGAAAAACAGCAGCTCATCGAGCAGGGATTCGATCCCAAACCCAAACTGCTGTCCGAACGTTTGGGTGTGTCTGAAAAAGAGGTGGTGGACATGGACCAGCGCCTGGCCAACTGGGATCTGTCGCTGGATGAACCGCTCAAAAATGATTCCAATACCGAACGTATCGAATTCATCAATTCGGAGTCAGATTCATCCGAAGACCAAATGGCGAAAAAAGAAATTGAAGACATTCTCCACACCAAGGTCAAAAAGTTCAAACGCACCCTCAACGACCGGGAACTGGAAATATTTGAACAGCGTATTTTTTCGGATTCCCCACTGACCCTTCAGGAAATCGGTGAAACCTACAACATTTCCCGGGAACGGGTTCGACAGGTTGAAAACAACATCCTGAAAAAAATGAAGGCCTATTTCAAAAAAGACATGCCCGATTTCGACATGTACGACCACACCCGATAACCGACAGCCACAGGAAAATCTGTTTCATGACACAGGCATTGATTCATTTTCTTTTCTTTTTTTTCACCCTTTTGGGTGTGTCCGGATGCAGCCAGATCCAGCAGGCGCCGGTGGATTCTTTGCCGCCTGTATCTGTGCCGGCGGAATCGTCCCAGGAAAGCCTTTTGCAAGATCACCCAACACCGGAAGACATTTTTCCGCCGGGTTCTCCCGGAAAGGATCCGCAGATGTCGGCCCGGTACCATTATCTCACGTTTTTAATGCTGCACCGGGAAAACCAGTTTGACGACGCTGTCGCCGCCCTTGAAAATGCCATTGATATTGATCCTGAATCCTCGTTTTTAAAACGGGAACTGATCCGGACTTATCTGAGTATGGGGCTTGATGACAGCGCACTGTCGCTGCTCGAATCACTGGTGGAACAGGATCCTGATGATGTGGAAAACCTGCTCATGCTGGCCCGCCTGAAAAAAGATGACATGCGTGATGAAACCATGTACCCCCTGCTGCAGCGAATTCTGGAACTGGACCCGGAAAACAGGGAAACCTATCTGAGGCTGGGTAAAATTTATATGGACAAACAGCAGATTCCGGAAGCGCTGGAACTGTTTTCCCGGATGACGGAACAGCTGCCCGATTATTATGTGGCCTATTTTTATCTGGGTGAAGCCCATTTTCTTTCAGGCAATTACAAAGAGGCGGAACAGGCCTTTCAAAAAACCATTGACCTGGAACCAGACCTGATCGAGCCCCGGTTGCGGCTGGTCGATATGTTCCAGGATCCGGACAATCCAGAAGGTGTCGCCGATCCGGAAACCCTGCTGACCATGTATGCACAAATACTTGACATTGAACCGGAAAATGATCGGGCCCTGCTGGAAACGGCCCTGTTGTATTATAAAACCGGGCAAACCGACCTGGCCAGCCAACAGCTTATAGACCTGGGAAATCGGGCACGGAATGACACCCGGCTGCTCATGACCGCTGTGGATCTGTATCTGTCACAGAAACGCTATGAAGATGCCGTGATCGTGTTTTCTGAAATGCTTCAGGCAGATCCGGACAATGACAATTTCAATTTTTTTCTGGGTTTGGCGCATGAATCCAGTCAAAATCCGGAACAGGCCATCGAACATTATCTCAAGGTCTCTCCGGCGCATCCCCAGTACAAAAAGACCCTGCTGACCATCGCGTTTCTGTACCGGGAAACCGGCCGCACAGACCAGGCTGTCGCATTCCTGGAAGACCATCACCGGCAAACTCCTGAAGATATCGATATCCTCACCTATCTGGCCGCGTTTTATGAAAAGGAAAATCAGCTGGAAAAAGCCATGACCCTGCTTTCCAGAGGGCTCGAAAACGCTCCTGAAAACACCTCTTTGCTGTTCCGCCTCGGTGCGGTCCAGGACAAGGCCGGGCTCAAGGATGAAAGCATCGCCACCATGAAGGAAGTGATCCGTCTGGACCCGGAAGATGCCTCAGCCCTGAACTATCTGGGGTATACCTATGCCGATCTGGGCATTCATCTGGACCAGGCGGAAACATTCATCAGACAGGCTCTGGAAATCAAGCCGGATGACGGCTATATCATTGACAGCATGGGATGGGTCTATTTTCAGCAGGGGAACTATGACAAGGCGGTGGATTATCTGGAACGGGCCGCCCAACTGACCGATTATGAAGCCATCATCGCGGAACACCTGGCCGATGCCTATCTCAAAACCGGACAGGTCGTCAAAGCGCTGGAAATCTATCATCGATGCCTGGTCAATGCCGAAAAATCGGATGCTGAACTCATTTCCCGGGTGACTGAGAAAATCAGAGAACTGACGCAGCTGTTGCACCCCACGGACACCGAAAACACCGGTGACGCCCTCCAATGAAATTCTGGACTGCCGTTTTTTCCGCCTGCCTGGTGTCACTGGCATGCCTGTCCGGATGCGGCATTCAAAAGCCTCAGACCGACCCCGCGCTGGACACGGCCGCACAAAAATCAGCAGAAATCGTGAGCGACCTGAACCGGGATATCAAAACCAGTAAAGGGACCGGTCACCTGCGTCTGGAAACCGTGGAAGGGGTCCAGACGTTTCAGATCGCCTGGGCAGCCAAAGCATCGAATCAGGTCCGTCTGACGCTTACAACCCTGGCCAGTCCGGTGGAAACCATTATTGCAAACGGCAATGAGGTGACCTTCATTTCCCATACCGGCCGTCATAAGCCCCATAGCACGACATCCGGCGATCCGGATCTGGAGCCCTATAGCGGCGTTCCGCTGAGACTGTCCGACATGATCTGTTTGCTTTTAGGACAGATTCCGGTCCAGCGATACAGTGATGCCTGGTTTATTTCTGAAGACAGTTCCCGGATTCAGCTTCATAGACGATTCACCTCCCAGTTCCAGGAACTGATTCTGGCACCGGATCAGCCGGTCAAAGCCCTGCTCTTGAAAAACAGATATGACGAAATCCAGTACGAGATCCGCTATCATGCGTTTGCCAGGATGGACCATCGCCAGATCCCGGTGGATCTGACCATCGCCGACAGCCAGGGTCAGCAGGCCCGGCTGACCATCACGAGATTCTGGCCCGATATCCCGGTGAAAGAATCGGTTTTCCAGTTGACACCTTCCGGATCATGACAATAATAGGGGTTAGTTCCAATCACACACCGCTTACAAGGAGCATACGATAAATGATTCATGACAGTGTAGACAAAGCCCAGAAACCCAAGGGATGCCCGTCCCAGAATAATGAAATGGCCAGAAAACAGCAGGAACAGCAGGCCATGATAAAAGACAGCCTGGCCAGAATCAAACACAAGATCTTTGTGCTGTCAGGCAAAGGCGGGGTCGGCAAAAGCAGCGTATCCGCCAATCTGGCAGCGGTACTGTCCAAAAAAGGATACAAGACCGGTCTGATGGATGTGGATGTACACGGTCCGTCCATCGCTCAGATGCTGGGCATGACCGAACTGCTGGACATCACCCCTGACCAGCAGCGCCTGGTTCCCAAACAGGTGAACGGCAACCTCAAAGCGGTATCGGTCCAGGCCCTGATGCAGGACAAGGATCAGGCCATTATCTGGCGGGGACCGGCCAAAGCCGGCATGATTCAGCAGTTCGTGGGCATGGTGGACTGGGGGGACCTGGATTTTCTGATCATTGACGCCCCTCCGGGCACCGGTGACGAACCCCTGACCGTGGTACAGACCATTCCGGATGCATTGGGCGTGATCGTGACCACTCCCCAGGAAGTGGCCCTGGCCGACATCAGAAAATCGATCTCCTTTTGTAAAACCGTCAAGCTCAAAACCCTGGGCATTGTGGAAAACATGTCCGGCTTCAGCTGCCCCCACTGCGGTGAATCCATCGACCTGTTCATGAACGGCGGGGGGGAAAGAACCGCCAAACAGCATGGCCTGACCTTTCTGGGATCCATTCCGTTTGATACCGGTGTGGTCGCTTCGGGTGACCAGGGCGTTCCCATCATGTTCCAGGACAAGGAAACCCCGTTTACAAAAGCATTTTCCATCGTAGTGGACAACATCACCAAACAACTGTGATGCCATTACATCTCAGAGACTGCCTTGAATGACCGCCTGAAAAAAACCAGGGACCTGCAGCCGCTTCTGAACTCGATGGAACAGAATGCCCTGCGGTCCCTGGCCTGCCCTTCCAGATCCGCCTTTCGGCGGCATCCGGAAAACCGGTCCGCCAATGAATACCGCCAGGCTTTCAGCCAGGATGCCGACCGGATCCTCAATTCCCTTGCCTTCACCCGGTACATCGACAAAACCCAGGTGTTTTCACTGATCCAAAACGATCACCTCACCCACCGGGTTCTGCATGTGCAGCTGCTGTCCCGGGTGGCCCGGACGATCGGCCGGTATCTTGGCCTCAACCAGGACCTGATCGAGGCAGCGGCCTTAGGCCATGACATCGGCCACCCTCCGTTCGGTCATGATGGTGAACGGTTTCTGTCCCGTCTCACCCGCACCCATCAGGCCGGATATTTCCACCACAATGTCCAGAGCATCCAGTTTCTGGACAGAATCGAGCGCCATGGTGCCGGGTGGAACTTAAGTCTCCAGACCCTGGATGCCATTTTGTGCCATGACGGTGAAACCCATGTCCGGCGGCTCTCGCCTCACGGTCCGCGGACATTTGAGGATCTGGACGATATGATCCAGACCTTTGAACGGACCGAGCGGATCGGATATTCCCCCATGACCCTGGAAGGCTGCGTGGTGCGCATGGCCGACACCATCAGCTATATCGGTCGGGATCTGGAAGACGGCATCCGTCTGGGCCTGATCGCCCGGGATCAGATTCCGGACACCTGCCGCGACCTGCTGGGGACCTCCAACGGCACCATCGTGTTCAATCTGGTCACCGATCTGATCGCCGCCAGCCTGGATCAGTCGTTCATCGGATTTTCAGACGACATCGCGGATGCGCTGGAAACCCTCAAACAGTTCAATTACCGTCATATCTACAAAAACCCGGCCATCAAGCGGCATCTGGGAACCATTGACGCCATTTATGACTATCTGTTTCACCGGTATCTCACGGACCTGAAAACAGAAAATCGATCCTCTGTCATTTTCACCCAGTTCCTGGCCGGCATGTCCGACACATACCAGGACACCCACTCTTTTGCTCAGATCGTCCGGGATTTCATCTCCGGCATGACCGACTCCTATTTTATTCGCCAGGCACCGGTCCATCTTCGGCCCCGGGCAGTGGATCATGTTTGACAACCGCAAGGTCTACCGGCAGCAGCATCACAAACAGGGCATGACCGCCTTTGAAATCACCGTGCAGGAGACCAACCTGCACATTCAGGCAGACACCGACCTGTCCGATCCGGCCCTCCAGGCAGTGACCCGGTGCCGGGAACAGATCCAGGCCTATATCCAGCAACATCCCGACTTTAAAACCGCACTGTCGCCAGTGACAGTCTCTGATACCGCCCCGTTGATCATTCAAGATATGGCCCGGGCCGCGCATAAGGCACAGGTGGGTCCCATGGCTTCGGTGGCAGGCGCTGTGGCCGAATATACCGGCCGGCATCTGCTGTCGTTTTCTTCTGAAGTGGTGGTGGAAAACGGCGGGGATATATTTATCCATTCCCGGACCGACACCGTGCTGACGATTTTTGCCGGCAACTCCCCTTTCAGTCTGACCACCGGCATTCAGATATCCCGGCGGTCCGGCCCCTTTGGCATCTGCACCTCATCCGGTACATTCGGACATTCCCAGAGCTTTGGCAAAGCCGATGCCGTCATGGTCATGGCCCGGTCCTGTATGCTGGCGGATGCTGCCGCAACGGGCCTGGCCAATCAGGTGATCACAGGAGATGACATTGCCCCCACCCTGGAGACCGGCAAACAGATTTCCGGCATTCAGGGACTGGTCATTATCAAGGGGACTCAGATCGGGCTCTGGGGGGAGTTAAGACTGGTCAAAATCTGACACGGATGCGGCATAGCCTTTTTCAGGTGGTGATCCATGCATTGCAATCCCAGGCATGATCTGGTAAAAACAGCCTGACTGTTTTTACTTTTAACACCGGATGCAACTGGATACCACTGCTTATGGAACGATTTTTGGTCATATGCGCCGCCGCTGCCATCGGGACCGGTTTTTACTACTGGTTTTCCCTGATGCTGAAAAAAAACCGCCTGCAGGGTTATGTCAGGGCCCATCAATGGCTGCTGCATCCCAATGCCATCTGTTACTGGCGCACCGGTCTGGCCATGATCGGTTTTGTGCTGTATTTCTGGACACCATATCAATCCGCCGCCATTATCATCTTCACGTTTGCCGCCATCATGGACGGGGTGGACGGACTGGTGGCCAGGGGGTGCAACCTGGTATCCCGTTTAGGGGAATGGCTGGATCCGCTGTGTGACAAGCTGACCTACCTGCCTCCTCTGCTGGGATTCGCCTATGCCGGCATCATTTCCGTAAAACTGATGTGGATTCTGGTGGGCATTGAACTGTTCGGCCAATTCGTGGCGCGCAGGCTGCTGAGACTGATGAAGACATCCGGGGCAGCCAACAATTTCGGCAAAATCAAAGCCATTATCTGTTTCGCTCTGGTGATTTTCTGTGCCCTGTTGGATGCCAACCCCCATATCATCCACATGGGCAACCAGATTCTGCTGGCCTGTGTGGTGCTGGCCGCTGCCTCCATTGTATTCAAATTCATTCCCAACCGACTGTATGCGGACATTCTTTCCATGCTCAATTTCTTCTGCGGTCTGACCAGCCTCGTTCTGACCTATCACGGATTTTTAGGCCGGGCCGTCATCGTCATTATCATGGGGCAGCTGTTTGATCTGTTTGACGGACGCATGGCCGAAAAACACGGCGGAACCAAATACGGGCCCTACCTGGATGATGTGGCGGATTTTGTCAGCTTCGGGGTGGCACCGGCCTATATGCTCCTGAAAATCGGCCATTCCTGGGCCTGGGTCTTTGCCCTGGTTTACATGTCCGCTGTGGCATTCCGTCTTATCCGCTTTCTGTTTGTGGACAAAAAACGCACCGACCTGCCCCCGGGGGTATTCAACGGTCTGCCCTGCCCTGCCGGGGCGTTGCTTTTACTGGGGGCCATCCTGCTGCTGCCCGCCGCACATGTCTGGCCCGTGGTGCTGCTGACCACCGGCCTGATGGTCAGCACCCTCCGGTTCGCCCATCTGGGACGTCTGATTTTAAAACAGGTTCCCAAGCCGCTGTTTTACACTATCAGCGCGGCCATCATCGTGATCATCGCCTTTGTGCTGAAAACCCGGAACGGAGAATTGTTCGGCGGTGTCATTCTGGGATCGGTTTTAACGTATATGGTGATCGGCAGGATCTACATTCAAAGAACCCTGTCCGAAAAACCTACCACCAGGCACTGAGAAAGATCACCGCCAGGTATCTCAGGCCCTTGCCCACGGCCACAAGGGCGATGAATACCTTGAGCCGGACATTCATGATACCCGCCACCAGTGTCAGCGGATCTCCGCCGATCGGCAGCCAGGCCATCAGCAGGGTCCAGATGCCATACCGCTGAAACCATGCCTGTGCCCGGGCAATCTGGGCCGGGCTGAAATAAAACCAGGCCCTGTGCTGAAACCGCAGCAGATACCGCCCCAGCCACCAGTTCACCACCGAACCCAGCGTGTTCCCGGTGGTGGCCACCCAGAACAGAAGAAACGGATCGTGTCCCTGGCGCAGCAGGGCGAACAGCAGCACCTCGGAATAAAACGGCAGAATGGTCGCGGCCAGGAACGCCGATCC
Organism: Desulfotignum sp.; assembly: GCA_040883135.1. GTDB lineage: Bacteria > Desulfobacterota > Desulfobacteria > Desulfobacterales > Desulfobacteraceae > Desulfotignum. The sequence goes on from JBFLKI010000275.1 coordinate 8,809, forward strand.
AAACAGCAGCAGAACAGAAATCATTCCCATTCCTTCTGAATCAGCCACCTGAACAGGGCAAACTGGGCCGGCACATAGAACAGATACTCCGGATGCCACTGCACCCCGATGATCTTCTGACCGTTGCCGGTTTCCACCGCCTGAATGATCCCGTCCAGATCCCGGCCCACCACCTTCAGTCCTTTGCCGGGTTCCCGGATCGCCTGGTGATGCAGACTGTTGACCCGGATGTTGTGTTTTCCGCAGATGCGGGCCAGCTGTGAGGCCGGTTCAATTTTCACCTGCTTGGTGGGCATCAGCCCCGGTCGATTGTAGGTCAGATGCCGCAGGGACCGGATGTCCTGGTGCAGATTCCCTCCCAGCACTACATTGATGAGCTGGGCCCCCCGGCAGATGCCCAGCAGTGGAATCTGATGGTCCAGTGCATGCCGGATCCACCGGATTTCCAGCAGGTCCCGGTCCGGATCATATGCCACCGGGCCGGTGATATCTCCGTCATAATGTTCCGGTGAAATATCATTGCCGCCTCCGATCACCAGCGCATCCAGGGTTTTACCGGCATCGCCGTGACGGGTGCTGATACGCATGGCAGAGGCCCCGGCCAGGAACAAAGCGGTCCTTGTACACCACCAGGCCGGGGCCCAGCGGCGGGCAGAACCGGTGACGCCTACAAGTGGTCGCAAATCCATTGATCCATCCAGGCGGTCCACTCACTGCGGTTCACTCCGATCAAGGCGCGGTGCATGGACAAAAACCGCGCTTCCATCAGTTTCAGGTCTTCTGGGCGCTGTGCCAGTTCCTCCACCACCCACCACAGGTTCCATGGCCTGGCCAAAGACCAGCCAGGATGATCGATTTGACAATTGGGCAGCCGATAGTGGAATGCGGGCCGGGGTTTTATTTTTCGATCCGCTACCGCGTTTTGAACCATGTCCGGATACACACAGGACAACAGGGGCAGCAGATCCAGTGCCCGGTTTCGGCTGGCATTGTGATCCAGATAGTCGTCGGCAATCTGTTTCAGATCCGGTGTATCCCTGGAAAACAGCACCTGCAGGTAGATTTCGGAATACAGGTCCACATAGGGGCTGATCCGCCGGGCCATATCCACGTCATGGGCATCCACCAGCCACCATTGAAGCAATGAGAACGCTCTGAGATACGCAAACACCACTTCCGGGTCCATGAACGGCACCTCGATATTGATATGGACACCATATGCGGCGATGATGGAGTCTTTCGTGCCCCTTGCACCGGCCCCGCGCAAGGCAGTGACCAGTGGATTCAGCCGGTGCAGATCAGATAGGGGGATGGGTGGACACACCACTTCCATGGGCACCAGCCATGATGCCGCCTGGCTGAGCAGATCGACCCAGTCCCCGTTTTGCTTCAGCTCCTGACGGACCGCCTGTTTTTTGAGAAAATCCCAGTCCAGCTCCACAGTGAATTCCCCCATTTCCGGGACCTTTACCACACAGGCAGCCGCAGATTCACGGATCCGGGTGCCGCCCATCACCGTTGTCACCACCCGGGCGGTCTGGTCAAGATCCAGGCCGGTAAACTCCAGCTCGAATCCCACGGTACGAAGCACACCCCGGCGGTTTCGGGTCACAGACGGCAATTTGAATAATGATGTTTGTTTCATTGCATCTCTGGGTCAAAGAGGTATCAAAGGTCACGGGGCCATACCAATAAAATAGGCAATCCGGTTTTGCCTTGTCAATTAAAACTTGAAAAGAAACCGCTTGTCCATTTGCGTATCCCGATGGTAATATATACTGATTCAGCCTCACATCATCTGACTTTAAAGGAGGAATATTTTATGAAATCCCGTGATGAACACCTTCATGATTCTGCCCCTGTCATTGATCGACGTACCTTTCTGACAATTTCGGCCGGAGCGGCGGTGTCTCTCGCCATGGCCGGGCTGCCCCGGACCGCGACCGCGGGATCATCCCCTCATGTGCTGCCGGCCCTGCCCTACGGTGACACAGACCTGGAACCAGTGATCACCGCCAGAACCCTGTCGTTTCACTACGGCAAACACCACCAGGGATACGTGAACAATCTCAACAATCTGATCACCGGGACCCCGTATGCGGATCTCTCTCTGGAAGAGGTCGTCAAGCGCAGTGCGGGCAACCCGGATCAGACCGCCATCTTCAACAATGCCGCCCAGGTATGGAACCACACCTTTTACTGGCACAGCCTGAGCCCTAAAGGCGGGGGAGAGCCGCCCATGGCGCTGACACGTAAAATGACCGAGGATTTCGGCAGTGTGGACGCCTGCAGACAGGCCCTGCTCAAGGCAGCCACCTCTCAGTTCGGCAGCGGTTGGGCCTGGCTGGTCCTGGACAACGGGTCACTCAAGGCCGTGAACACCGGCAACGCCGAAACACCGCTCACCATGGGCATGACCCCGCTGCTCACGATCGACGTGTGGGAACATGCGTATTATCTGGACTATCAGAATCGGCGGAAATCCTATGTTCAGGACGTACTCGACAAACGGGTCAACTGGGAATTCGCCCTGGAAAATGCCGGCTGGTAACCGAAAGACCATAGCAAGTGACCATGCATGCCATCAAACCGATCGGGGTGATCCTTTCCCCGTTTCAGACCATTGAGCAGATGCCCATTCAGCCGAAAGGCGCTGCGGGCACAAACGGACAGGTACAGATAGAAGACGCGTTTCTGCCGGGACTCAAAGACCTGGAAGGTTTCAGCCACATCTACCTGATCTATTCCTTTCACAAGGCAAACCGCACCGAACTGACCGTGGTGCCTTTCATGGATACCCGAACCCGGGGCGTGTTTGCCACCCGGTCTCCGCTTCGGCCCAACCATATCGGAATATCCATTGTCCGGCTGGAAAAAATCCAGGACAACCTGCTGCATGTCCTGGACATCGATGTGCTTGACGGCACCCCGCTGCTGGACATCAAGCCGTACATGGAAAAATTCGACGCCGTGGAAAACAGCACCTCCGGATGGATGCAGGCCAGCGACAGGGAAGTGGCGGAAAAACGCTCGGACGACCGGTTCAAATAATGGAAAAAAACCATCTGTACAAGGGGTTTGCCCTGGTGATCTTTTCCGCAGTGCTGTTCGGCACCACCGGCACCTCCCAGGCTTTGGCGCCGGCCGGCATCTCCAGCACGGCCATCGGATCCCTGCGTCTGATCATCGGCGGTCCGTCCCTGCTGCTGCTGGCCCTGATTTTCAGTAATATAAGATTGGCTACGTTTCGTCCACCCGTGATTCCCACCCTCATTGCCGCGTCCGGCATCGTGATGTTCCAGCTGTGTTTTTTCGAAGCCGTGGCCAGAACCGGGGTGGCTTTGGGAACCATTGTGGCCATCTGCATGGCACCGGTCATTTCCGGGCTGCTGGGAGCGGTGTTTCAAAAGGAGCGGTTGACCTGGACCTGGTTCATCGCATCGTTTCTGGCCATTTCCGGATGCGTGCTCCTGTCTGTGGCGGGAAGCGACGTGCAGGTGGACACCACCGGAATTTTTCTGGCGTTCGGCGCAGGATTCGGATATGCCGTGTCTCTGGTGGGCAGCAAGGCCGTTGTGGCGGACCATTCTCCGATTCTGGGCATAGCCGTGATTCTGTGTGTGGGTGCGGTCATGGTCCTGCCGCGGCTGCTGCTGTTTGAAGACCTTTCCCCGTTAATGACCGTCCATGGCATGACCGTGGTGCTCTATCTCGGGCTGGTGGCCACGGCCGCCGCCTACCTGCTGCTGGCCAAAGGCCTAGCTGTGGTGCCGGTGTCCATGACAGCCCTGCTCATGCTGGTGGAACCGCTGACCGGATGCCTGTTGGGAGTGCTGCTGCTGGATGAGGTGTTCACATTTATAACCGCGGTGGGGGCATTGCTGATCTTTTCGGGTCTTCTGACCATCTCGCTTTTCAAGGAAAAACCCGCACCGGTGGTCCCGCTGGTGACACCCCACAGGAAAACCTGGTTCAGAAACCGACGGTAGGCCGGTCAAAAAACACGCCGGTTCCAGGCCGATCCGGATGCATCCCCCGGATAAACAGATACAGGACCCCGCCGAAATCGGTTTTCGGCTCATATCCTTTGATCCGCCATGACAGATACCGGTGCAGGGCTCTTGTGTAAATGTGGTACTGCAGCACATAATGGTGAGTTTCCATGGCCCGGGTCACCGCGGCCGGGCCGTAATCCTCATAGGTATCCCCCAGAAAATTGGATTTGTAATCGATGAGATAGAATCGTTTCTGATGCCGCACCACCAGATCGATGAACCCTTTGAGGAATCCCGACAGCCGGTTCGGGTCCCGATCCCGCAACCCTTTGGCATATGCTTCCCACCGGACGGTTTCGGCAAACAGATCCGCCGGATGAAATCCGTTGTTCCGGGTCCCGTCAAAAAAAAATTCCGTTTCCGTCATCCGGTGAGACAGGGCGATCTCCTTGAGACAGAAGGTGTTTTCGCCCGCAGTCAGGGGGGCGGCAACCACATCCTGTATGGCCGAAACGACCGGCGCGGCAAAACTGTCACGGGAAAATCCGAACCGGTGCAGATATGTTGTCACACACGCGGTTACCTCTTTCGAATTCCATTGAAAATCCATGTTTTCCAGCACGGCATGGAAAAAATCCCCGGCCCCGGCCCCTTTGGGAAATGCCTGGAGCGGGATCACGGCCCGGGTCCGGGCCGCGTCATCCGGAAGCCCCCCCCCCGTTCCATCCGTCCCCACCTCGTATAAAGTCCACTCATCCCGGCTGCCGCCGGATCTCTCCTCATTGACCGTCTCGCCGGGCTGTCCTTTGACCAGGGCACTGAAACTGGTGACCTGAAATGCCGGCCGGATTTGACGGGTCACCGTCTTATGGGACAGTGTCGCTGAGGGCGGCTCGTGATCAGCCAAAGACAAAACCACCTGTTCCGGATCCAGGACCCGGACCTGTATACTCTGAGAATTATCGGCCAGGGCGTTCAGATCCTTTAGCATATCTTCATCGGTATCACAGCCGTCCGGATGAATCAGGCTGCCCAGACCGGAATCCCTCACACCGCTGACCCCGGCCCAGAAAATCCGGCACATGGCCGATGCCCGGGTGACCGCCACATACAGCAGCCGTCGCTGCTCGGCCCGGTCCTCCAGATCCTGCTGAACAACCGCCCGCTCCATTTCTTGTCTATCCGCCCCCTGATATCCCCGGCCCCGCAGATCCAGAAAAAGCGCAAACCCCTTGTCCGGATCATGGAACAACAGCGGTTCCCCCGCCAAGGGCCGGGGGCTGGACCAGAGAAAGGGCAGATAGACCATGGGGTATTCCAGGCCTTTACTCTTATGGATGGTCACAATGGCCACGGCATTGCGGTCGCTTTCCAGACGCAGTTCATCCGCCGCCTCATCCCGGGAGTCGGCAAACAGCTGAGCCTGATACCATTTGAGCAGATAAAACAGGGACAGATGCCGGCTGAGTGCGGCCTGGGAAATCAGTTCCACCAGATGATAAAAATTGGTCAGCCCCCTGTCATCCAGGACCGATTCCGGATGCAGCAGCCCTTCTTTGGAATGGAGCAGGTCCTGGATCATGGCAATGAACCCCCGGGATTCCCAGAGGGTTTTCCAGTTCCGGAACCGGTCCTGCCACTGCCACACCGAGGGTTGCGACATCTCGGCCAGTTCGTCCGGATCAAACCCGAACACGGAAGAGGCCAGGGCCGCTTTGACAAACCCCACATGATCGGGACGGAACACGGCCCACAGAATGTCATTGAGCTCCACTGCCTGGGAGGAATCAAACACTGATCCGGTTTTGGACAGATAGCAGGGAATCGCGGCATTTGACAACGCCGCCTGGATCTCCCGGGCTTCCCGGTTGGTCCGCACCAGCACAGCCATGTCCTTGAAATCGATCGGTGCCGGGTTGCCATTTTTATCCATCAGCCGGTACCGGGCGGACATGTCTGAAAGAATGCCTTTGGCCACGATCTCCGGGATGATCCTTCGGGCCGTCTCTTTGGCGATATACCCGTTTTTGTCCAGATCCACCCGATCTCTGGGCAAAAAATCAAACTGCAGCGGGGTGCGGAAACCGGTATCATCCACCAGACCGTAACCGGGGGTGTCCGGGGTCCCCACCCGGTTGAACCCAATATCCTTGAATACAAACGGATACGGATCGGCCAAGAACAGATCGTTGACCGCAGATACCAGCAACGGAGAGGAGCGGTAATTTTTTTCCAGGGTGAACTGCTGATCACAGTGCCGGCTGGCGGTCAGATAGGCAAAAATGTCTCCTCCCCTGAACCTGTAAATGGCCTGCTTGGGATCACCGATCATGAAAAAAGGCCGGAAACCGCCGAACCGGGACCGGGTCCGGGCGAACAGGGTGGCAAAAATCCGGTACTGGGCCGGGTCCGTATCCTGGAATTCATCGATGAGACAGGCACGATACTGATCCTGAACCGCCCGGATCAGAGGCTTTCGGCCGGGACCTTCGGTCAGGGCCAGATCCAGATCGTGCACCAGATCATCAAAAAAACACTGTCCCTGCTGCTGTTTCAATGCAGCCAAAGCCTGGTCGTAAAACGGCGGAAATGCGTGCCGGACAGCCATCACATTGGCTTCCATCACCTGGTGCAGATCATAGAGCCTCTGACAGGCGTCAAAGAACGGATGAACCGGGCACCGGGCACTGGATTTTGTTTTGTGTTCCAGGCAGGCATAGGTAAACCGGTACAGGGAATCTCCTTTTTCCGTCATCACAAACAAAGTGTTCTTCCCCTGAACTTCGATGGTCTGACGGGCCGCTTCCAGCCACAAGGGCACATTTCTGCTGGAATAACTGCGTTTGTCCAGTCCCGGATCCGATTGAATCACATCGATGATCGCCTGCATTTCGTTTTCAAGCCAGCCCTGGATTTCAGCCGTGGCGTTCCGATAGGCATCACATACGTCCACAAATCCGGGATCCGTCGGCAGCAGGGTCACCCCGGGTCGTGACACCGCCGGTTTCATGTCTCTGCCCAAAGTTTCCGGGGTCACTTTGTTCTGTGCCAGACACCGGAGCATCAGCGGATCCAGGTCATTGATCCGGGTCATGAAATAGTCCATGCACACCTGACGGTAAAACCCGGACGCATCCGCCCTCAATGCCATATCAAACGACGTGCCGGTTTCAAAGGCACGGGCTGTCAGGGTCTGAAGACAGAACCCGTGGATGGTCATGATGGCGGCCCGGTCAAAATCGGTCAGCGCCAGCCGGACGCGCCGGCGCACCTGATCCGGGTCCGGCAGTGCCGCCATAAATGAAATCAGTTCGTCCGCGGAATCATCGGCAGGGTCGCCATCGCCGGATGACATACCGCCCAAAACCCGGGACAGCCGTTTCCTGATCCGCAGCTTGAGTTCCGCTGCCGCCGCTTCCGTAAACGTCACCACCAGAATAGAATCGATGGCATATCCCACGGCAATGAGCCGGACCACCAGTGTGGTGATGGTATAGGTCTTGCCGGTGCCGGCGCTGGCTTCGATGAGCGTGGTCTGCCCAAGATCCAGATCAAAGGGATTCAACGCGATCATACCCGGGTCTCCAGATGCGCCAGAAGCGGCTTGAACACGGCCAGGGCATGATCCGCCACACCCGATCGTTTCAACTGCGGCAAGGTGTCAAAAGGATCCGGCTGACCCGCCAGCCAGACAGCGGTGTACCGGTCGATTTTCTCACCGGTGTCAGAATGCGCATTGAACCAGACCGGCCGGGCTTTTTTCATGGCACGGGTCACGGCGGCATCCTGCAAATCATAATCGGTTTCCGCCAGGGACCGGGCCAGCATCAGCCCGGTCTCGGGAAAAAAGGGCCAGGGCTGTTTCAACCCATGAGCGTAAAGGGTCACCAGCGCTTCCAGACAGGACCGGGCTGCCGCTCCCACCGGTGTGAATGCCTGCACCCCCACAGACCGGGGTCGGAACGGGTCTGTGCCGATAATCCGGGTCGTCACCGGGGTTTTCGGCAACATCAGGGTGACGGCCAGGTGAAGAATCCAGTTTCTCAGCAGGCGTTTCGCATGGATGCGGCCGAACTCGGCCACGCACCGGACCACCTCCCCTTTGAAGTCATAGAGATCCCCCACCGGACCCTGAATCCGGTATCCCGCCAGAGACAGATCCACAGATAACGGCTCACAGGCAGTTTCCGGAATCCATTTTTCCGCCAGGGACCGGATGGGACGGGTGATGGAAAGCAGATCCTCCCATGCCAGGCGGCCCTGGTTTCCGAAAGGCAGTTGACCGCCGGCCCGGGCCAGGGCATATCCGGATTCATCCATCTCTTTTTCCAGAATCCAGGAACCCAGTTGGTACCGTTCCAGACCGGTCACCAGATACGGTTCCCGGTCCGGCATGGGTGCTTCCAGTTCAGGAAAGACGATCTCAGATGTGGTCTGATAAAACATGGCCAGGGGATGGTTGAAAAACCGGCACAGGGACCGCAGCCGAATATTGTCCGATACCGGATCTTTTGCTGTTACCAACGGGACGGCCAAATCCGCGGATACCGGCTCGGTCGAGATCCGGCCGGACTGCCGGGACCGGGCGATTCGGCACTGTTCTTCCGAATAGGAAAACAAGGCCGGCGTCTCGTCAAAATATGCCTCGTCAAAGGGATGCAGCCGGTGGGTGAACCACCACTGGAAACCTGAAGGAAATTCGAATCCCGCATTTACGACATCCGCCAGTTCACTGACCACGCCGGAACAGGGAAGCGGTGCATTGTCCTTGATACTCATGCCGGTACAGGTGATAATCAATCGGTGCCGAGCAGACAACAGGGTTTCCAGAAACAGGTTCCGGTCCTCATCCCGCAGATTTTTATCGCCCGGCAAAGGATCTTCGGTCATGAGATCAAAACTGCGGGGAACCACTTTTCTGGGGAATGCGGTCTCATCCATGCCCATAAGCGCCACTATCTTGAAAGGAATGCTGCGCATGGGCAGCAGATTGCAGAACGTCACCCCTCCGGTCATGAAGCCGCCCCGGGACCAGGTCTGATCCAGCTTGTCCGTTACCAGGTCCCGGGCTGCCGCAAAACTGATTTTTCCCGTAAAACCGGCAATATCGGCGGCAAGGGTCAGATCCTGACACACCTGAAACACAAACCGGATATCCGGCTCCCGGGCGGTTGTCCGGGTCATCATCTCCCGGACCAGGGCTGTGAAGCGCTGTTCCCACTGCGCCGGTGTATGAAGGCCGTCCAGCGCGTCCAGATGCGAAAAAAGGGTATGGCAGAAATGGGCGAACTGTCCCAGAATTCCGGTACCGGGCCCTTCGGCAAATGGACAGGGCAGAACGCCGTTCACCAGCATTTCCGCCTCTGCCGGCATGGCGATTCCCATGAACAGCCGCTCGAAACCGAAATGCCAGGTGTTTTCCCTGAATCCCTTTCCCGTGAGTGTCCGACGATGATCCGGATCCTTTCCCCAGAGGATGCAGGATCGGTTCACCATATCCGTCAATTCCCTGATATCTCCGGGAGCGATTTCAAAGGTTTCCGCAATGGCCGGACAAAGCAAGAGATCCATTACCCGGGACTGCTCAAGCCGGGAACCCTTCACGTCCAGTATTTTCAAAAATGCTTCAACCGTGGGAGATTCGGTCTTATGACGCCGGTCGGAAATCGTAAAGGGAATGGCATATTCCCGTGAAAACACCGCTTCGATATACGGGGCATAGGCTTCGATATCCGGCATCATCACGATCACATCATGGGGCGCGATCTCTGGATGACGGACAAACGTGTCCAGCAGCAGATCCTTGAGTACCTGAGCCTCCCGCATGGGGGAATGGCAGACATGCACGCAGATGGATGTGTCATCCGCATTCACGGGCACCGGTGGGGCGTCGCCGCCCGGATGCCGGAAAATCAGGTTCAGGATATCGGACTGAAGCCGGGACAGCATGGTCCTGGGAGCTGAATCCGCTGCCGGATCCACGAACAGATCCGGAAACGGTTCCAGATAATCGAAGCGTTCCAGCAATCCCTGGAACTGTCGACCGGACCGTCCCAGGGAGGACAGCAGGGGGTGGCCGATTTCCCAGTGATCTTCTTCCGGGTCGAGATCGGTATCTTCTGGGCGTTCCACCCGTATCCGGTCCATCCGGCCGGGAGAGACCATATCAAAAAAATAATGGCTGGATGGTGTCAGCACAAACAGAAACACCTGCGTGTCGAGCACCGAAAACACCGACAAAAAAGAGGGCGGCATCGACGACAGACCGAACAGGCTGATCCGGTGGGGAAGGTCTTTCAGTTTTTTTTCCGCTGCCGCCGTGACCAGCTCCGCCATCTGACAAGGCAGGGAACCGGCCCGGGACCTGGAGAAGATTTTCCGCCACAGTCGGGACTGCCAGATTTCATTCCGGTTTTCCGGGTTCTGCAAAGGGCCGCCTTTTTCCCAGTTCATCAGCATGTCCGGACGGTACACCTGGTAATCATCGAGCACAGCAGCTATCTGTCTTGCCAGCTGAATCTTTTTTTTCCCGGTGTCATCGGATTCAAAATAGGATGCAAGAAACGCTATGTCCGGTGCCGGGGGATGGGTGTCCAGCCGAGCATAGACCGCCCAAACCAGGGCGTCCATATCCAGTACCGGTTGCTCCGGATACCGGTCCAGAAAGGACTGAATCAGGTCTGCGGGAAAGATAAATTTCAACTGGGCACTGATGCCCCGGATTCTTGCCAGCTCCAGTGAAATCCACTGTTTCATTCCCCGGGACTGAACACAGATCCATTCCGGAACCAGGGGGTCATCAGGCACCTGATCGGTCACATCCGCCAGGGCCTGGATGAGGATTTCCATACGATTGCTTTTTACCAGATTGAGCACGAATATTGTTTTTTCATCTCAGGTTAGAAGGTCTGTTTCAGCTTATGACTATACCAGAATCCACGGATAAATGCCTTGGCTTTTTTCACCAGTATGATATTTTGTCAAAGATCACCCTTTGCTAGAGGAGGCCCTGATATGATTCAGTCATTCCGAATCCTGTTTTTTTCTTCCCTGGTATTGATTCTGATGCACAGCATGCCGGCCCAGGCCCGTATCGATACCGCCGTGCTGACACCTGCCCGTCAGATTCAGGCCTATATCTACAACAGCGCGGATCTGACCCTGATCAAGGACTCCCGGATCATCCATTTTGCCAGAGGCATGAATCAGGTCCGATTTTCCTGGTCCGGGACGCGCATCGATCCCACGTCTCTGTCTTTAGACATATCAGACAGATCCTTGCCCCTGGAAATCACACAAACCCTATTTCCGGCCCGGGAAAGGAATCAGGCCGTTTGGCATATCAACGCAAAAGAACCCTGCCGGGCAGAGGTGGTGATCCGTTATTTCACCTCCGGCATTTCCTGGCAGCCTCATTACACCGCGATTCTGTCGTCGGATCAGACCCGGATGCAGTTGAACGGCCAGGTCCGGATAAACAACCGGTCCGGTATGGACTTTCCCGATGCCCGAGTCATGCTTGTGGCCGGAGAGATCCATCTTCTGGACCGGATCGCTGATCTGGCCGGCCAGCCGTTTCCCTATGGCCGTCCGGACACTGAATTCGCAGACAGAGAACAGACCGGCATGATCGCCCGGGGAAAAGCGATGCTGGAATCCGCCCCGGCCCTGATGCTGCAATCCGACGCCGCCGGATCCGCCCCCGGAAACATTGACACGGCAAGGGCTTCCGATTATGTCGTGTACACCCTGGAGGGAGAAAAAACCCTGCCTGACGGCGGATCTGATGCACTGAACTTTCTACGGGCCCCGTCCGTGCCGGTGAGCACCCTGTATGTGTCTGACGCATCCCGGTTCAAGGATGCCGTGATCCGGATGGTGACCTTCACCAATGATACAGCATCCGGGCTGGGGTCGTTTCCCCTTCCCGGCGGCATCGTCCGGGTATACCAGACCATCGAATCCGACGGTGGAATGGTCTTTGCCGGAACAGATACCACAAAATATATCCCGGCAGACAGCCGCCATCAACTCCGTTTAGGGCCGGATCGCCGAATCACGGCAACACCCCGGGTCATGGGGTATGCCAAAACCCACCTGACTTTTGACACGCAGAAAAACCTGTCCGGATTTGATGAAGTCCGGACCATGGCCCTCGATCTGGCCAATTTTTCCGACCAGCCGGCCCGGATCGACATTTTCAGGACCGCACCGGACAGTCATTTTTCCATATCCGGCATCTCAGGACAGGATACATTCGAGAAAATCGACCAGCACCGGTTCAAATTTTCGGTCGCTGTTCCTCCGGGTATCCGCCAGGTCATTCACTATACCCTCACCACCCATCAAGGAGACAGAAAATGGTAGTCCGCATCCTGTTTCTTCTGGTCCTGCTGGCAGCCGGCACGGTACTGCCGGATCGATCATTTGCCGAGACCCGCCTGGGGATTCTGCCGCTGCCCGAAGCGGTCCACATCCACCTGTCGGACCAGGGACCCGCCCTGGTCCAGGAATATCATCACCTGATCCTTGGCAGTGGCATCAACCAGGTGGTCTTTTCCTGGTCGGGTGTTCGACTGGATCCGGATGCCGTCCTGCTGACCCCGCTGGAAGATCCGGAATCGATCCGGGTGATGTCCACGGCATTTCCTCCGGACGGCTCCGGTCTCATATGGGAACTTGACTGCCGCCAGACCGGGGTTGTTCCCGTGATTATCTCCTACATGCCTGCCGGACTGGACAGCCTGGTCACCTATGCCGCAACGGTCAGTGCCGGTGAAACCGATCTGGACCTGGAAGCCCATCTTATTCTGAGAAATTTTTCCGGGCAGACCTATTCTTTGGCCACTGTCCGACTGGATGCGGATACCATGTTTTCCACAGAAATCCTTGACCGGGAAACCCGGCGGATCCCTTTCCCTGTTCCCCAAAATCCGGCAGTCAAAAAAATCTTTCACTGGGACGGACAGATCATGCCCCATGACCCGGAAAATCAGGATTCATACCCGGGGGTACCTTTCGGATACCAGCTCATGCTTCCGGCGGATAGTTTTGACAGCACCTCTGATCTGCCGGCCGGCACCGTGAGGATTTTTTTTGAAAACACCCGGGGCCGCACTCTGTTTGCCGGAGAAGACACCCTGCCGTTTCTTCCCAAAGGAGACACGTTTTTCCTTGAAACAGGGCGCAGCCGGGATGTTGTCATTACCAAATGGCGGATGAACACCGATGAAACCCGAATCCGGCGCAATGACAAAGGGAAAATCCAGGTGTTCGACCAGATCATCACGGACCGGTTCATTCTGAAGAACACCACTGACACCCCCGCAGAGATCCGGCTCATCGACCGGATTCCCGGTGAATGGAAACCGGTGGATATGGGACATGCCTACACCCTCGAAGACCACGAAACCCTGATATTCGACATCCTTTTAGATGCAGGGGAAACCCGGACCTTTGATCTGACCTATGAGGTGCTGAATCTGTTTGCAGACAAATTCGCCCAATACAACAAGGTATCACAACAATGAAAACACACATGCCCCCTGGAAAACACACACCGCCTCTCAAATCATCTGACAGGTCCCGCTTGTTGGCTGTCACGGCTTTCTGGATACTGGTCCTGTGCCTCTTCCCGGGTTTTACCGCAGCGGACCCCCCGTCCCCTGAACCGGAAGAAAACCGGCAGGCAGGCAGGCACAGTCCGATGACCCTACTGGACGAAGCGGCCCTGAAAGAAGGTATCGCCCTTCGGCTGCGGACCGCCCGGGGTGCCAAAGATGAGCGGTTCCGGCAGATGAGTTCCGACCATGTGTCCATCGAGAAAAAAACACCAGTGGATACGGGTTCTCTGACCGTGTTTGCCGTCAGGCTCAAGATCACCCCCCCGGTTCCGGACCTCTTGCCTGAATTTATCACCCTGGTGGTGGATGATACCGGCACCCTTCAGTTCGGGGGTATTCAGGAGCTGGCCACGGGCACCAACCTGGTAAAGGACGCTGTGGATCAGCTTCAGACAGTGGATATCAACGATCTGCCTCCTGATTTCGGCAAACTCATCCACACCGGTACCGGCCCCCACAATGTGATTGTGGTGTCCGATCCCTTCTGCCCCCACTGCCGACGGGGATGGGAATTCATCAAGCTGAACCTGGACCGGATCCACACCCTGCGCCTGGCCGATTTGCCGTTGAGCCCGGCCGCCGAAACCGCGAACCTGGCCATGTCGGACGCATATCACCGGCAATTCAAGATGTTTGACATCATCGATTTCACCTACACCCAGTTGAATTCGTCCAAAGAGCCATTGGACATTCTTTCACAATACATGGTGGCGTTTCCGGATCTGACAGAAACATGGGGCGCCACCCCTGAAACCGGCCTGACTTATCTGAAAGAAAAGTATCTGTCTGAAATCAAAACCCAAGAGCAAACAGTCCGGGCACTGGGCATCCATTCCACCCCGGTCTTTTTTGTCAACAACACCTTTATCAAAGGATTCAGTTCACGGAAAATGGAAGCAGCCATGCCATGAGCAGAGATCCCGGCATGAACATGTTCAATCCCAGATCAACCCCTCGTCCTCGTTGGGATCATAAGGATTGAAAATATCCAGTACTCCGGAATCCGGATCCACCCTTACCGGGGTATGATGGTAGTAGGAAAACCACACACCGATCCGTTTGCCGCCCGGATCCAGGATATCCGCGGTCCGCATGGAACGGGCATACGGATGAAGATCACTCAGATTGGCGATCTTTTTATACACCTCATCCATGGATTCTATCCTGAACCAGACCCGGTCATTGAACGGGTATGTATCATCGATCCCCACCACCGCATAGGGCAGCCCGGACCGGCCGCAGTAATAATAGTGAAAATCGGCCGGCAGGGTCTCGTTCCGGTACTGATCCAGGGATGCGGGGCTGGTGACCAGCTTTCCGTAGGCTCCGGCACAGGCACTCATCAAGACCATTCCGGCCAGCAGCAA
>JBFLKI010000276.1:0-4608 GCA_040883135.1 Desulfotignum sp.
CCATCAGCGCATCAGGCAGGGTACCGGCGGACCGGACCCAGCCCCGGACCCCGCCGCTGATACCGGTCATTCCCACCGCCGACAGCAGCGGGCCGAAATCTTTGCCGGAAAACTCGATGTCCAGGGCATAGGTGGATTTATCCGTATCCACTTTGCCGGAGATCTCCACCAGATTTTCCAGGAACAGATAAACCTGTGAACCGTTCAGATCGATCCGGGCGTTCACGGCCTGCCGGGGAATGGTGATACCAGCGATATCCGCCACCGCCAGAGATCCCCCCAAGTCATAGTTGATACGGGTTTTCAGATCAAACGCCACGTCACTGTCCAGATACCGGGAATCCACTCCCAGGTCCGCCTGGCCCAGGACTGTTTCGGGCCGGATCTTTCCCGTTGCCTTCAATGAGGTCTGAATCCGCTTTTTGAGCGCAAATCCGGTATCAAACAGATCGGCCCCACCAGAGGCCGCCAGATCCAGGCCAGGCCCCTGTAAGAAGAGATCCGCCAGTGTGGCATGCCCCTGACGGTCCAGACCGGCCCTGACATCCAGACGATCCAGGGTGATACCGGCAGCCACCAGATCACGGCCTTTCAGCGTGGCGGTAATTTCCGGATTGCTCACAGGTCCCCGGGCCTGAACCGCCGCGTTCACCCGTCCCCGGGCCGGAAACAGCCCGAACGCCCGGGTGGCGGCATCCAGGTCATCGGAAGACACGGTGAGATCCAGGTCCAGCATCTGATCGGTCAGATGATAGTTTCCTGAGCCCTGCACCTGGGCCGGACGGGTGTTTATCGTCAGTCGATCCAGGGTCAGTAACCGGGTGTCAATATCTCCGGATACCTGAATATTCAGATCCAGGGGGTCGATGTCTGCCTGATCCTGTTTAAAGCTTTTGAAAACGGCGGCCAGTTCGTACGCGGCGGACAGGGTATCCACGGAAACACCCCGGCCCTGAACCCGGCCCCGGGAAATGAACTGCCCTGAAAATCCGGAGATCCACGGCGCCAGCTCTTTGAGATCTCCTCCGGTCTGGTTGAATGACAGGGTATAGCCCAGTTGTTCAAAACCCCGGTCTGACTGCAGGAATCCCTCCGGAAACACCTGCGACAGATCAGCGGAGCCGGAAAATGTGGTGCTGATTCCCAGCAGTTGCGCCTGCCCCGGTTCAAGGGTCAAAACCCGTTCTGCCAGATCCACGGAAATATCCAGGCTGGCGTCCTGAATATCCGGTGCCATGGCCAGGTGCCGGCCTGTGATTCGAAGCTGGACTGCCGGATCGTCCACCCGTCCCCGGCCGGACAGCGTCAGATGAACGGTGCCGCCCAGATCCGGAATGTCCGGGGATATCTGAGAGAGCGCCGCCAGGTTGGTGGTCAGATCAGCGGTCAGATCGATCTGCGGATGATCAAACAGATCCCGAACAGAACCGGATGCCGTCAACACGCCGATTGCTGAGTTCAGATCCATCTGGAAACTGCCGGATGTTTTTTCCTTCACTGAAGCGGAAAGACTCAAAAATTTCGCATCCAGGGTCTTCCGGGCACTGGAAAACACCATATCCGCCACCTCAACAGCCACCGCTCCGGACATCTGTTGCAGGTCCACTTCCGTCACCGTCACATCCAGAGATCCGACGGCGACCGTGTTCTCAGGATCTGAAAATGACACTGTGCTGCGGGTGATCTGTGCGGTTTTAATTTCCACTTTCAATGGCAGGCCTGTCCGGGATGACGCGTGCTTCTTTTCAGACGCGTCCTCTTTTATCTCATCGCCGCCCACCAGCGCATCCACAAGATTTATGTTGCCGTTTGCATCTGCTGTCAGGTCCAGGTTCAGCCCATTGATCTCAAAATGACGGATCTCCAGTATCCTGTCAAACAAAGCACCCCAACGGATCTGAAGATCCAGAGAGTCAAAGGCCAGGCAGGCATCGCCCTTTGTGTCCAAAAGCTGGATATCTTCCAGCCGTATCAAAGCGCCGCCGGCCAGCACCCGGATCTTCCCGGCCGATATGGTGCCGGGAATCGCGGTATTGATCTGATCCACCACCAGATGCCTGGCATGCGTGGTTCGGCTGTATCCGTAAAGACCCGCAATCAGAACAAAGATGCAGACCAGAATCCCGGCCGCGGCGAGTCCTATTTTTCTTTTTGTACCCAAGGCCTTCTCCGTTTTTCAGTATCACTATCATGATACCCGGTTCGCAGATAACCTGAAATTATATCATATTACTGAAAAATATCCCAAACAAATCCTTCACAGGCTTGACTTTGACCGGCAAATCGCATACGACGTGTCCATACAAGGCCCTAACCCCGAAAAACGGAACCCTTCATGACAAAATTACTGGTCATTGACGATGAACCATCCATTCTCGAAACCCTGGGCATGTTTTTCGAGGAAAAGGGACTGACCGTGTTGACCGCCGACACCGGTACCGCGGGAATGGCCTTGTTCAGAAAACAGCGGCCCCAGGTGGTGATCCTGGATATCCGCCTGCCGGATGCCAACGGGCTGGACATCCTTGACGCCATGGTGAAAGAAAACCTGCCGGCCAAAATCATCATGATCACCGCCTTCCAGGACATGGAAACCACCATCGTTGCCATGAAGACCGGGGCGTTCGACTATATCCACAAACCGTTGGACATCGACCAGGTGGAGCAGGCCGTGGACCGGGCCGCCCGCATCATCGAAATCGACCGGAAAACCCCGTCGCTCACTCCTTGTACTGAACCGGCCGCTCCGGTGGAGATCATCGGAAAAAGCGAAAAAATGCGCCATGTATTCAAGATGATGGGTCTGGTGTGCGGCCGGCAGGTGAACGTGCTCCTTCAAGGAGCCACCGGCACGGGCAAAGAACTGACGGCCCGGGTGATCCACTTGAATTCCGCATCCAAGGAGGCGCCGTTCATTGTGTTTGACTGCTCGTCAGTGGTGGACACCATTATCGAAAGCGAGTTGTTCGGGCATGAAAAAGGCGCGTTCACCGGTGCGGACCAGACCACCATCGGCAAGATCGAGCTGACCGGGGCCGGCACCCTGTTCCTGGACGAAATCTCCCAGCTCCCCCTTAAGATCCAGGGCAAGCTGCTGGGGTTTCTCCAGCGCCGGGAATTCACCCGGGTGGGGGGCACCCAGGTTTTGAAATCCAACTGCCGCATTGTGGCCGCCTCCAACCAGAACCTGTCCGAACTGGTGGAAAAAGGTCAGTTCAAACAGGACCTGTACTATCGTCTCAAGGTGTTTACCATCCAACTCCCCCCTTTAGAAGAACGCCTGTCAGACATTCCGTTTCTGGTGGAACATTTTCTGACCAAAATCAACCGGGAGCTGGGCACCACTGTCACCAAAATTCAGGATGGGGTCATGGAACGCCTTCGGCGGCATGCCTGGCAAGGCAATGTTCGGGAACTTGAAAACATCATTGTCCAGGCCCTGGTGGGGTGCCGGGGCAATGTGCTGCTCAGGGACGACATCGACCGGATTCTGGACCAGCACCGCACCGAACCCGTCCAGGGGCTGGAATCCTTTTCCCTGGCCCATGTGGAAAAGCAGCATATCGCCCGGACCCTTTCCAAGCTGGGATGGAACAAGACCCGGGCCGCCCGGCTGCTGCAGATCACCCTGCCCACCCTGCGCAGCAAGATCAAGCGCTATCATATCCGTCCCAACGGAAGCTGAATAGAAAAATTTTTTCTACTTGCCGGCAATTTTTTTTCTGATTTATCGGTCCTTCCTCCTGATTCATCCTGTGTGTGGTTTTTCAAAAAAAAAGAATTTTCCTTTTAATGAAAGCAATTCATTTGATTTTTGGGTTTCAGAATGTAATCATGGCATACTGTTTGCTTTTAAGGTCGGGACACAAAACAGAAAGCCCCATAGCACAGTCCTTTGCTATTGCCCGGAGCCATTGTACCTGAACCGGTCCGTTGCTTCCCGCTCCTTTTCCCACCGGGCACTGATGGAGCCATGATACGGGGGTTTTTAACCCCGCCCGAACATATATGCCATAAAAAACAGTACCAATGATGGTGCTGATTTCATGCATAAGGAGAAAAGGTTATGAAACGTATCAGGTCAGGTGTGTGGTTTGCCCTGCTCGCGCTGGCGGGCATGGTTCTGTGGTGTGGGCCGGCAGCGGCTCAAAAGCCCATTGTGCTGGGGGCTCCCCTGTCTTCAGCCTATTTGTACGGCTGGGATGCGGAACGGGGCATCCGGCTGGCCGTGGATGAGATCAATGCCCAGGGCGGAGTGGCTGTGGGCGACACAAAAAGACCCTTTGCCGTGGAGGTAATCGACACCCGGGACCTGGAACCCGGCGTTCCGGTGAGCGAAGCTCTCATGGCCGTGGAGCGGTTGATTCTTAACAAGGGGGCGGATTTTATCGTAGGCGGTCCCAACCGGTCCGAGGCGGCCCTGGCTGCCATGTCGCTTTTGTCCAAACACAAAAAAGTATCCATTGTCACCTCCGGGGTGCTCACCCCCAAATACCACAAAACCGTGGAAGCCAATTACGACAAGTTCAAATACTGCTTCCGGATCCACGGGGAAGCCGTGAATCTCATCGGCGAAATCATCGCCAATTTTGCGGATCTCAAGGAAAA
>JBFLKI010000277.1:0-8932 GCA_040883135.1 Desulfotignum sp.
GGTCGGGACCAGCAATATGTTTTCGGCCATGGCGGCGGTGTGATTTTCAAACACATCGATAATCTGAAGGGTGTAATTATCTTTTAAATGGGTGAGACATATTCTGGTGATATTGTTTTGTGCCATGACGGAATTGCGTTCTTTGCCCGCAACAAACAACCGCATGCGGTATTTTGGAAAATCAGAAGGCGTGCTCATTATTCATCTTCCTTTGCAGCGGTGTTCGACAAAACCAGGATCCCGTCATCGGAAATTTGAAATTTTTCATGCATTCTGGAATGATGGGTCCCCCTGGATTTTATTACCGTCATCTCCCGGTCGATGTGACGGCCGGTATCGATAAAGTTCAAAGCGATGATGGTGTCGCAAATGGAAGAGATGGACGCGGTTGCGGTTGCGGCATCTGATGATTCCACCATTGTCTGGTCGGTCATCAGGCAGGTGATTTTTTGCTGTTTGCAAGTGTATATGAGCCGGACCAGTAAATTAAAATATGCTGTTTCACTGCCCATGCGCCGGCACGCGGATATGCTGTCGATGACCAGATGGTCGGGTTTGAACAGGTCCATTTTTTGTAACAGGATAAAAAGATGTTCTTCCGGTCCCAGGGCTTCGGGCAGAGCAATGTGAAACTGCAGTTTGCCTGCCGTGGCCGGGGTCTGCAGGTCAATGCCCGGGGATGTCATGCTGTCGATGATGGCATGGGATGCTTCTTCAAAACTGACGAACAACACCCTTTGCCCGCCATTACAGCAGGTGGCGGCAAATGTGGCGGCAAAGGTGGTTTTGCCGATACCGCTGTCCCCGGATATCACAATGGCGGCTCCGTGACGGTATCCACCGCCCAATGCCGCATCCATCCCGGATATCCCGCTGGAAATGTGGGGGCCTGTGGGGTGATGGGCCAGTTCAATGCTGGTGATGGGCAGCACTCTGAGGCCTTGATTGGTTAATACATAGGGATGTTCATTGGGAATGAAACCCGATCCGCGGTATTTGACGACCCGGATCCGCCGGGTGGCCACCTGGTGCCGGAGACGCAGGTCAAGGAAAACGACGCAATCCGCCATATAGTCTGCAATGTCGAAACCCAGATGCTGTTTTGGCGGTGGAAATACTTTGGTGGTCAGAATGCAGGTAAATTCCTGGTCTCTGAGCCAGGTGCTAAGCCGATACAGCTGGTCTTCTCTTTGCTCTGTGTCATGGAAAACACGCAGCAGGACATCCAGGGCATCGATCATGATGATCCGAGCCTGCATTTGCCGGGCCTTTCCATGGATGATGGCAAGCAGGGCATCAATGCTGAAATCACCGTTTTTCACAAGGGTATGATCCAAGGCTGCCTGCCATACAAAAAAATGCCCGGTTTTTTCCAGTGGCGTGATGTCCATTCCCACGGTAAGGGCATTCTGTCTCACCGCTGCCGCGCTTTCTTCAAAAGAGAGAAACAGAACCGCATCGCCGTTAACTGCGGCATGATATAAAAACTGCAGTCCAATCAGGGTCTTACCGGTGCCGGCCTCTCCTTTGATCAGGGTCGTGCGTTTCTCCGGAAAGCCGCCGTGAAGAATGTTGTCAAACGCCCCAATACCTGTGGATAGTTTGGCAATCTTTTCTGTGCCTGCAAACAATATGTCTGAATGATCGGTGAGGATAATTTTTCTCCCTGTAAAAAGTGAAATATCGATCGGTTAGATCCCTACCAAAATTTGACCACAAAAGCAATCATTTGAAACCAAGGACTCTAATGACGGTTGTCTCAGGGTCAATTTTTTTTCGGGGGCAGCAACGGGGAAATCTTAAGCTGGTTATTGACTGATCCGGCACCGCCCTCCCGGGCGTTTTGAATTGCCGCATCATGCTCCAGTCTTGAATTCACGATACCGGTGAGCGTGGCTCGTCCGTTATCCACGCTGACATCCACCTTTTCTTCATCCACAAACGGGCTCCACCGGATTTCTTCTTTGATGTCTTCCCGGATCTGCCGGTCGGTGTTTTGTGATGACGGTGCCGGAGAACTGTACCACTCATAAGCTTTACCGGGAAAATTGTCCGGGTGCATAAAGGGACTGTGATGATAGGGAGACCATTTTCTGGCAACGGCAATATAGTTGTTTACAAAATAGATGCCGGCAATGGTGGATGCCAGGTTCTCCGCCCGCATTTTTTCAAAATAGGTATTTACTTTTCCATAGAGTTCTGCAACCCCGGACCGCACATTCACCTGTATGTCATACCCCTCAACGTATGCATCCCGATCCAGGGTGTCTTCTATGTTTTGTGCAAGTTCTCTGTCATTTATGGTAACCGGCAGCGGGGAAACTTTCAGATGGTTTCTGACCCGTAAAACCCCCACCGTGTTTCCGGCATCCTGTGCTGCCGCACGCCGGGCCTGGAGATAATCCACCGAACCTTTCAGGGTCACCGTCCCTCCCTGGACCATTACTTTTACATGTGCATCGGCAGATATGCGGGGATCTTTGGCCAGTGCCAGCATTACCGCATTTTTTATTTCCCCGTCCGATCTGGGGACATATTTGGTGGCCCGAAGATCATCATCACGGACCCAGCGTGCCACGGTAAGATCAGAGGCATCCACCGCTTTTACCCCGGCCACCCAGCTGTCCGAGATCGCCCGGGTTTTTTCTGCAGCACTGCCGATGGTCCCCGTCAAGGTCACTTTGCCGTTTTTTACCTGGACCTGTATCAATTGGTGGTCCACCAGGGCATCCCACAGCAATCCTTGTTCAATTTCCGCCAGAATCTGGCCGTCGGACTGCTGGGCCGGATATGAGATGGAGATATTGTTTTCAAGGGACTGGATGCCGCTGACCCCTTTGACTACCGTTTCTGCAAGTTGTTTTTCCCTGTATGAAGTGACCTTGCCTGTGAGGATTGCCCTTTTTTCATTCACTGCCACAGTGATGTCAAATACACGGGTGACCGGATTCAAGCGCAACGCCTCAACCGCGTCTTTTTGCAGGCGGGCATCACTTTTTTCCTGAAAGGGCGACACCTCGATCAGATTGATCACTGATCGCACCCCTTTGACAGTTTCCGTATTTTCCAGAGCCCTGTCCTTTGCCAGGAGATTACCGACCGTGCCGGTCAGTGAAACCACTCCGTCGGCGCATTCAGCGGTGATCCGATAGGCCGGGATGGCCTGGTCTGTCATCAATTGTCTTTCCACGGCATTCTCAACGGCTGCATCTGACAGGTTTGCTTCTGTCCCGCCAAAGCTGGGAAAAGCCATTGCCAGTATAAAAAAAGCAACCATGACCCAGGTGTTTTTATATTTATATGTATTTTTTCTTGTATACAGTGTCACATTAACCTCCTCGGATGGTTTTTCAATTTGGTATCTTTAGCCGTTGGCATACATCAATTTATGACATATTGTGAGAGGGAATATAATCTTCCAATGGACCTAAAGTATCCAGATCATGGGAGAAGACCGCTTTTAAAAATGTATCCACCCACCAGTATATATCGGTTTTTTTGACAATTTTGCGCAGGGCCCGCATGCGTTTTTTACGCGCACCAAGGTCCATGTGGCAAGCCCGGTAAATGGCATCGGCAATGCCCGCAATATCGTGGGGATTGACCAGAAGTGCGTGTTTATACAATTGGCTGGATGCCCCGGCAAACTCACTTAATATCAGCACACCGTTCAAATGGATATTGGCGGCGCAATACTCTTTGGCCACCAGATTCATGCCGTCCTTGAGCGGTGTAACCAGGGCAATATCCGCAGCCCGGTATAGAGCGGTCAGCTCGGTTCTGTCAACGCTTTGATACAGATAGTGGATGGGAACCCAGCCGGGCCGCGTAAATGTGCCGTTAATTTCACTGATCAACTGCTCAATCTCATGTTTGAGGTTTTCATATTCAGGAATACGCTGCCGGCTGGGGACCACGATCTGAACCATGCTGATCTTTTTTTCCAGTTCCGGATATCGCTGCAATGCATTGCGAAAAGCCAGCAGCCTTTCAGGGATACCTTTGCTGTAATCCAGGCGGTCCACACCGAGAATCAGGTGATCTGACGTAAATGCAGAGCGGATTTCTTCCACTCTTTTTTCTACCGCCCGGGTGCCGGCTTGTTTTGCAAATTCAGCGTAATCAATACTGATGGGGAAATTGCCCACCCGGACCATGCGGCCGTTGACCTCGGTGGTAAGGACTTGTCCTCTTCCCTTTATTTTGATGTGCTTGAGCATGGCGTGTACGCATTGTACAAAATTGCGCCGGTCTCTTTGGGTCTGAAAACCGATCAGGTCATAACACAAAAGGGATTCAAGAATCTGAAACCGCCAGGGAAGCTTGAGAAAAAGATCCAGCGGAGGAAAGGGGATGTGAAGAAAAAATCCGATTTTTGCGGTTGCTTTTAATTCCCGCAATGCCTGACCCACCCCCATTAAATGGTAATCATGCACCCAGATGTGATCATCTTTGGTTTTAATGTTCTGGGCAATGGAGCGGGCAAACATTTTATTGACTTTCTGGTAAGCGCTCCAATAGTCAGGAGAAAAATCACACCGGGTCTGCAGATCATGAAACAAAGGCCACAATACTTGATTTGAAAATCCGAGATAATACGCATTTACCAGGTTTTCAGATAAGAAAACCGGTTCAAAGGTATAGCCGAAATCACCGGCCGCACGGGCAAACACGGTTTCCAGCTCTTTTTTGCTGTGTGTCTGCAAAGTGCCCGGCCACCCGATCCATAACCCGCCGCGGTTCCGTAATACCGGTGCCAGCGCCGTTATCAGGCCGCCGGATCCCTGTTCTGCCTGCCACTGATCTTTTTCATCTTTGGACAGGACAATGGGCAGCCGGTTGGATACGATGATCAGCCGGTTCTTTTTATAGTCTTTTGTTTCATTGACGGTATGCATTTTTACCCTTTTCTATAATGAGACCCTCTGTTCAACCAGGTTCTTGCTCGAAGCCGGCTGATGTCAGAAGATACCAGTATTCCCTGGAGACGGAAATAAAGGATTTCCCCCATTTTCAGATATTCGATGCTGTAGAAAAGGCTGTTTTGATGTATACACGTTTGCCGCCGGGTGGATCCGGTGGCCGGGATTTATGAATTTACCAGGCCTTTTTCAATGGCGATGGCGGTCAGCTGCGACACATTGTTCACATCCAGCTTGCCCATGATGTTGGCCCTGTGGCGTTCAATGGTTTTGGGACTGTTGCACAGCATATCTGCGATCTCTTTGCTGGTATAGCCTTCAGCCACCAGTTTCAGTACTTCTTTTTCCCGCCGGGTAAGAGTGTCCCATGCGCTGCGTTCTTTCAGATGTTTTTTTCCTTCAAGGTACCCTTCCATGACTTTGCCGGCGATGCTGGGACTGATAAACGTTTTTCCCGATGAAACCAGGCGGATGGCTTTTAAAAGTTCATTTTGGGACGCATCTTTAAGGCAGTAGCCTTGCACACCATAGCTAAAACATTCCAGAATGAATTCGTCTGAGTCATGAATGGTCAGGGCAAGGATCTTGATATCGGGTTTCTGGCGTTTGATCTCTTTGATGGCGGAAAGGCCATCCATTTTCGGCATGGACAGATCCAGCATTGCCATGTCCGGATTGTGCTCCATACACTTGGCAATGGCTTCGAATCCGTCTGCCGCCTCGGCTACAACCTCCAGGGAATCATCACCATTGATCATCAGACACAACCCTTCCCGGAGCAGTTTGCTGTCTTCTGCGATCACGATACGTGTTTTTTCCATGATCTCTTCCTGTCTAAGGGTCACTTTCCATGCTTACTACACGAATAATATTACCTAATAGCAAAGACAAAAACCAAAGGCAATGATTAATGATTTCAGCCGGGGCCGCCCCTCTTTTTTTCTCGGATGCTGACTGTATCCATTCACAGCAGGCAGCTGCTCAGTTGCACCCAGTGCTCTGCCCCGGGCAATGATGGTTACCTTGGAGAGCGGATCGGCTCCGGAAAGCAGCAAAGCGGCAAGCCCATGGCCGGCTTCATGATAGGCGGCCCTGTTTTTTTCTCTGTCCGAGAGCCTGTCTTCGCCCTTGAGTCCCATGATAATTTTATCCCGGCTTTCATGGAATTCCTGCCTTTCAACCCGGTTTTTGTTTTTCCGGGCCGATTTTCGGGGCATCTCCAGATTGATGCGGCGGTCAAACCGTCCGGGGCGTATCAGGGCCGGATCTTCAAAACCGGGCAGACCGTGGAAAATACAGCGGGCGACTGGGGCTGATGGTTTTGCCCTTGTACCCGGATGGTTGCAACGTCACCTGCCGCCACTTTTTCCTTGGATTCAGAGTAGGCAATATCGTCTGTCTTCCTGCCGGCCGTATAGGTTGTATAGCCGATCGAAATCGCAATCCAGAGAATCACAAACAAAACCAGGCGGAGCCATTGATGAGATTTGTCGACAATGGTTTTCTTTTCGGCTGGTATATCTTTCATGATGTAGGGCGTTACATGGTGTACCGGAGGATCAGGGCCAGGATCAGTCCGGCCAGCAGTATCCAGAAGAAAATTCCCAAAGTGACCGCCGCGAATTCCTCTGCTTCATTTTCCGCCCGGGCCTGACGGATTGCTTCCGTTCTGTTCCGGGGGGGTCTGGGTGGCACCGCAGCTGCCATGAGCAGCACAAAGAACAATCCGAAAAAAACAAACGGCAGCCAGGTATATCCCGGACTGACAGGTCCATAAGGACGAACCCATGCCCCTCCTGCCCAGGTAAATAAAAACAGCATCAGGGCAAACCATATCCAGCCTTCCCAGGGTCCGACCCGGCGCATGAAATAAAAAGGCAGCATGATGATGACGGTAAGAATAAATGCGGTCAACAGATCAGCAATAAACATGTTTTTTTCCTTTCGTTGTATATTGTCTGACCCTGTCCGGCATATGCGTTTGCTATGTGCAACGCGCACCGGACAGGGCAAACCGAAGCGTGTGGCAGAATGCTGGGTTATTGTATGCTGGATATCATCAGTTCGTTGTCCACCAACAAAGCCCCTCCTTCAAAGGCGTTTTGTGTGGCGGCATTGTATTCAGACCAGGAATCCACCGTGCCGGTGAGAGTCGCTTTGCCGTCATCGACGTTCACGCTTACCTGATCAGAATCAACAAAGGGACTCCAGAACAGCTCGCTTTTAATATTGTCGACAATTTCCTGGTCATTTTTCCGTGATGTGACATTGGGCTGGTAGGTATACCAGTCGTAATCATAGATATAGGAGTCATCGACATACGGTTTATACACAAAGGGGTCCCAGGTTTTATGGATCAGCAGATGGTTGTTTACCGCATAAATCCCTTTTACCTCGGAAGCCAGGTCCTCTGCCCGGGCTTTTTCGTAATGGGTATCGACCGTGCCGTACAGATTCACAATACCGGACAAGACAGTTACCGTAATTTCAGACGCTTCCATATAGGCGTCTCTTTTGAACTTGTTCTGTATTTTCTGGGTCAGTTCTTCATTACTCAGGGCCTGGAATAGGGGAGTGACCTTTATCTGGTTTTTGACCCGGATTACCCCCACAGTGTTCCTGGCATCCTGTGCCGCAGCCTGTTTGGCTGAAAGTGTGTTGACTTTACCGGTCAAGGTAACCAGACCGCTGTCGACCTGGGTGTCCACTGTGGTGGAAAGCACCCGCGGGTCTTGAGTTATGGCAGCATCGACCGATTCCTTGATTTTGCCATCGGGCTTGAGCAGATATTTTTCGGTCCGCATGTCCTTGTCACGGGCCCAGCGGTCCACCTTGAGCAGGTCTGCGTCCACTTCTTTTATGCCCGGCAGCCATGCATGGGTGATGGCCCGTGTTTTTTCAGCGGCACTGCCCACGGTTCCCTTGAGGGCCACTTTCCGGTTGTTTACCGATATCTGAACCAAGCCATCATCCACCAGGGTATCCCATGCAAGGGCCATTTTAATATCATTGGCAAAATCCGCATCCGAGCGGGAGGTTTTGTGGTCAAACAAGATGAGGTTTTCGACCTCTTTGACACCGCTGACACTTTTTGCCACTTTTCCGACCGCCTGTTTTTCAATATGGGAATTCACCATTCCCTTGAGGATAACCACTTTATCATCGACACTGACATCGATTTCAAACAGTTCCGTGACCGGATCCGCAGCCAGAGCCTGGACCACGTCCGTTCGAATATCAGAATCTTTTTTTGGGGTCAGCGGGTTCACCTCGATGCGGTTGATTACCGAACGGACCCCTTTCACCGTTTCCGCAATGGCAAGTGCCCGTTCTTTGGCTAAAAGATTGTTCACACTGCCGGAAAGGGTGACAACCCCATTGGCGCAGGCAACATCCACAAGATAGGACGGCACTGCCTGGTCCTGCATCAACGCATCATCCACGGCAATTTCAATATTTGTGTCTGTTACATCCAGTGCGGCCAGTACGGTTCCACCACCCGCCAGTATGATAAAAAATACTGCCATGATGGCAAAGCCCATTATTTTGTCTGCATTTTTTGTCACGTTTGTAAGTCGCATAGCATGCACACTCCTTATGTTTTTGGTTTGTCTGGTTTATAAAGGTGCCTGGCCGGCATCAAATTTTGTGCAGTTTGCACTACAAAATTACCTGAATTCAAGCGGCCCCGTAAATGAGGTGAATTCTGTATATGAAATCGAAAAATGGTGTATCTTTGATATTTTTTTGACAAAAATTTTACCTGGTGCAAGAAGAGGGGAACCGTATGGGGGAAAATCTGGAAAAAGCAAGAATGCTGAGGAGTGTCAGGACTTATATCAACCGGTTTGTGACAGACCGGGATTCCGGCAGAAAACAGGTGGATGATATTTTGAATGCCATGGACCGGGTGGACAGAAAATATTTCATCGATCATGATCCCTATGTGGACACGGCATTGTCCATAGGCCATGGACAGACGATCAGCCAGCCCTCCACCGTGGCCAGGA
>JBFLKI010000278.1:0-5290 GCA_040883135.1 Desulfotignum sp.
AATTGATGCGGGGTGGAGCAGTCTGGTAGCTCGTCGGGCTCATAACCCGAAGGTCGTTGGTTCAAATCCTTCCCCCGCTACCAAAGAAACTAAGGGGTTCAGCGTTCGGCGCTGCCCCTTTTTGTGTTTTTTCCTGCCGTGGGAGAAATGAACAAGGGGTTGATTCCATGATTGAAAAATACCGAATAAAGGCCGACGATCTGTCCAGACGATGCACGAACGACCCATTTAATTTCAGCACCACAAAAGATATAGAACCGCTGGATGAGGTGATCGGCCAGCGCCGGGCAGTGGAAGCCATTCATTTCGGGTTGACCATGAAAGGCCCGGGGTACCATATTTTTATCACCGGGTTTGAAGGGACCGGCAGGAACACCATTTCCAGGGATATCCTGACGGCGGTCGCCAAAACAAGGGAAACCCCGGAAGATATATGCCTGGTGAACAATTTTGACGATCCTTACTGTCCTAAAATAATGAGACTGCCCACCGGATCGGCCGTGTTTTTTTCCGGGAAGATGTCTCAGTTCATTGAAACCCTGAAACTCAAGGTGCCCAAAGTATTTGAAGAAAAATCGTTTCTGGAGAAACAGAATCGGTTCAGGGAATCTATGGCCGAGGTTCAGGACCGGATCATGTCCGAAGTGGCGGCAGAAGCGGAAAAAAATCAGATCACCATCGCCACCACCGAGCAAGGTTATCAAGCGGTGCCCCTCAAGGACGGCAAACCACTTTCAACAGAAGCGTTCGAAAAACTAGATCCCGAGGTTCGGGCGGCCATGGAAAAAGAGCTGGTCCGGGTCCAGCAACAGATGAAAGAAGCCGTGGCTCAAATTCAGAAAGAGAGCAAAAAAATGCAGGAAGATTATCAGGGGCTGGTCACGGAAACCGCCGGCAACCTGTTTTCTGCCGAAATGTCGTCATTGTTTGCGGATTTTATTGAATGGCCCCATGCCCGGACATTTCTGGAGGCTGCCAGAAAAGACCTGACAGATCATCTGCCCACACTGCTCAAATCCCTGGACCCGGATGCGGAACAGGGGCCGGAAACCGCCGCCATGTCCAAATTTCTGGAAAAACGGTATCAGGTGAACGTGCTGGTGGACCGCCGGGGGGAACATGGGGCGCCGGTCATTTTTGAACCCGTCCCCAGCTTTCAGAACCTGTTTGGCAAGATCGAAAAAACAGCGGTTCATGGGGTGGCTGCCACGGATTTCACCATGGTCCAGGCAGGGTCGCTGTTACGGGCCAACAAGGGATTTCTGGTGCTGGATGTCGATGCGGTGCTGCGCCATCCAGAGGTCTGGGAGACCCTGAAAACCACATTGCAGAACAAAAAACTGTATATCCAGGACCCGCCGGATCAGACCGGGCCGACCATGGCATCTCTTCGCCCCGATCCCATCGATCTGGATGTGAAGGTGATTCTGGTAGGCGGGTATGACATTTTTCGGGCCCTCCAGGGGGCAGACCGCAAATTCAACAAGATTTTCAAGGTCCGGGCGGATTTTGATTATGAGGTGGATGTCAGCCAGAAGACATTGAAAGATTACGCCCGGTATATCGCCAAAGCCTGCTACACGGAAAAATTTCTCCCCTTCACTCCCTGCGGGGTGACCGCGGTGGTGGGGTACGCCAACCGGCTGGCGGAAAATCAGCACAAGCTGTCCCTGCGGTTCGGCCGGATCATGGATCTGCTCAAGGAATCCGATTACTGGGCCGGCCGGGAACAGGCCACTGCCGTGACCCATGAGCATGTCTTCCGTGCTTTGAACGCGTTTCGGTTCCGGCACAATCTGTACGAGGAAAAAGTCCAGGAAAAATTTGATGACCATTCCATTCTCATTGATTTGACCGGATCGGTGGTGGGACAGGTCAATGCCCTGGCGGTCTATCAGATCGGAGAACTGGCATTCGGCCGGCCTACCCGGATCACGGCGGAATCCTATATGGGCAAGCCGGGGATCATCAATGTGGATCGGGAGGCGGATCTGTCCGGCGAAACCCATGACAAGGGCATGATGATCATTGCCGGTTTCCTGGGGCGGATGTTTGCCCAGGAATATCCGCTGAGTGTGTCCGTCAGCATCACGTTCGAGCAAAACTACACCGGCGTGGACGGCGACAGCGCTTCATCCACCGAGCTGTACGCCCTGCTGTCGAGCCTGTCCGGATATCCGATCCGACAGGGCATTGCCGTCACCGGGTCTGTGAACCAGAAAGGCCAGATCCAGTCCATCGGCGGGGTCAATGAAAAAATCGAGGGGTTTTTCGATGTCTGCGCCGGCCGGGGCCTGACCGGTGACCAGGGCGTCATGATTCCTTCGGCCAATGTCAACAACCTGATGCTCAGGAAAGATGTGGTGGAAGCGGTTGACCAGGGGCGGTTCCACATCTGGCGGGTATCGACCATCGAGCAGGGGATCGAGGTTTTGACCGGTGTGCCTGCGGGAAAGAGGGATGATCAGTTCCAGTTCCCACCCGATACCGTGTTCGGTGCGGTTCAGGCCAAGCTTAAAAAATTTCACGACCGGTCGGTTTTAAAACCCGCCGGTCATGATTGATCGACTTTCCCTCGCTGCGTGATATCGCCTGTTACTCAACCATGGGAACGGTGAGCCCGCCGTCCATGAGAAACAGGACGGAAGCGTTCTCACCCTTTTGCTCCAGAGCCTTGTCCAGGGCGGTCTGCAGGTCGGAAAACGGGGTGATGAACAACGGCGCGATCACTTCAGGCGCCACGTCGGTGACGGCCCACATCTGAGCCCACAGACCGATTTCCGCCATTTTGGCGGCCTTGTGGTATCCCAGGACATAGCCCTTCTCGATTTTTTCCAGGGCCGCCTTCGGGGTGTCGCAGGATCCCAGCAGATCGGCGAACGCCTTGCCACCAATGCCGCACCGGCATTTGGCCACCAGAATTGAAATGCCGTTTTCCTTCAGCGCCAGTTTGGCATTGTCAATGCCTTTCTGGGCCTGATACAGGTCGATATCCTGGGGAAATGTCACCACGGACACCACAATGTCGGCCTTTTCTTTCAGAGGCGCGCAGAACACCTCGTTGGCCCGGTCAATGGCCGCATAAAACGAATCATGGATATGGCCGGTGCAGGCGGCATATATCCGGTGATGCTTGTCCAGCACCGTCATGATGGAAAAGATCTCCTGCTTGATGGTTTTGATGGCGTCCATCATGTCCTCATGCACGGGATTGCCCGAAAGCGCCAGTGCTCTGGCTTCGGGCACCAGGGCCAGTTTGTGGTTCCGTTCAACGGTCTGATAGGCGGCAATGCCGGGCAGAAAGGATTTCCTGCCGCCGGTGTACCCGGCGAAATAATGGGGTTCCACCGATGAGATAATAATGATTTTGTCCGCTTCCACCCCGGCTTTGTTGACGTACATGGGGGTGCCGTTGGAAGAATCCCCTAAATAGACCATGTCCTGGTCTTTTTTGGCATCATGGACAATGACCCGGTCTTTGATTTTCGGATACCAGTCCCCGAAAATCTGGACAAATTCCTCTTCAGTGGGTCCTCTGTGGACCCCGGTGGCGATGATGAACCGGTAATCGGTCTTTGACAGCGGTTCAAAAATGGTGTCCAGTACGGATGCCGTGGGAGTGGGCCTTGTGGCATCGTTGACAATGACCAGCACCCGGCCGGCATCCGCCAGAAACGCTTCAAACGAGGGGCTGTTGATGGGCTGAGCAATCGCTTCGGAAATGACCTGGTTCTGATTTGGAATCACGACGTCGTTGGCTTCTAAAAAACGGGTGTTGACCGTATCAGTCAGCACCGCAGTCATGGTGCCGTCTTTGTCATAGGGCACGGAAATTTTCATGGTATCTGGTGTCCTTGTCTTCTTTAAGCGCGGGTGTCAGTGGATCGGTCCCATGCTGTTCAACTGGTCGATGAACGTATCGATCTGGGCCTGAAACAGGGTCTTGTCCCCGGCCGGGGTCTCCACCACCTGGAGTCGTTCCGGGTCGATGTTGATCCGCTCCAGGGTAGACCGGAGAGTCTCCACCATTTTTTTGGCCCGGGTGTTGCCGTTCTTGTGCTGGCATTCATCCTCGGGGCAGGTGGAGATCAGCACACCCCAGGCATTGTTCAGAAACGGTGACATCAGCAGCTGGGATTCCAGACGGCCGGCGCACATGTTCACATAGATCTCATAATCCCTGTCATGGGTTTCCGATTCCGGGAGCCGGGAGGCCTGAAGGTCCGGATAATAGGACCAGTTGCAGGCAAAGACCACGGCCTTGGCAGACGTATGGGTGCTCAGAAACTCCGATGATGCCTGGATCAGATCTTCTCTGCCGGTGCCGAAGGTGTGTTCGATCTTGACGGCGCCGGCTGGACACACTTCCACACAGATGCCGCACGCCTGGCATTTCACCGGATCGGTCTCGATGCGGTTGTCTTTGTGGAGGTAGCGGGCTTCATGGGGGCATGCCTTGACACACACCAGGCACCGGGCGCAGTTCTGAAGGGTGACCGAGGTGGTGCCCGGACCGTAGAAACCCAGCTCCATCAGGTCTTTTTTGGCATCCGTAAAAATTTCGGTGAGGGTGACCCCGGAGGAGCACGCAGCCTCGCACCGCTTGCAGTAAAAGCAGTTGAAAATTTTGTCTGCTGCCAGTTCCGTGGGCTCCAGTTCGCCGGTCAACAGTCCGAAGGCGGTGATGATCTTGGCCCGGGGGGCGTCCGACTCCCATCCCGTGTATTTGAACAGCGGACAATGCTCAAAGCAGTATCCGCACCGGATGCAAGCCGCCAGGGTGGATTCCCATTTTTTAAGGTGGTTGAACCGGACCGCTTCTTTTGTTTCCATATCTGATATCCTCATTGAGTTGAATTGATTCCGTTCAGTTGTTCACCGCATATCTCAGGCCTGTGGCCGTGACCCAGTCCTCCGGGGCCTGCATCAGTTTGCCCGGGTTCAGGATGTTGTTGGGATCCAGGGCCAGCTTGATGGTCTGGAGCAGTTTCAGGGAATCGGCTTTTTCCACTTTAAAGGACGCGGCTTTGGATAGGCCGATGCCATGTTCTGCCGAGGTGGT
Organism: Desulfotignum sp.; assembly: GCA_040883135.1. GTDB lineage: Bacteria > Desulfobacterota > Desulfobacteria > Desulfobacterales > Desulfobacteraceae > Desulfotignum. The sequence goes on from JBFLKI010000278.1 coordinate 5,063, forward strand.
CCCGTTAACGGACCGTACATATTCATAGATTTCAGTGATCGCCCTTCTGGCCGATGCCCACTGCTCCGGATCTTTGGTGTCCATCAGGATTTTGGTGTGCATGCATCCGGACCCGCAGTGGCCGTAGGCGGTCATGATGATGTTGTTTTTTTTCGCCACCTCGTGAATTTTTCCGGCCATTTCCGCCATTTTGGAATAGGGAACGGCCATGTCATCGGCAAGCGATGT
>JBFLKI010000006.1:0-7077 GCA_040883135.1 Desulfotignum sp.
GAATCCGCCCTGAGGGCGTTGCATGCTCTGGGGTTCAATATTTCCATGATCAAGGATGTTACCCCGGTACCTCACAATGGATGCCGTCCGCCCAAACGAAGAAGAGTATAAGTCCACAATGGATTGATAAAGGAGGAACACGTTGTCACGTTATACAGGATCTGTCTGCCGTCAGTGCAGACGCGAAAATATCAAGCTTTTTCTGAAAGGCGACCGGTGTTTTTCAGATAAATGCAGTTTTGATCGGCGGGGGTATCCCCCGGGAGAGCATGGGCAGAAAAGGCCGAAAGTGTCGGATTACGGTCTGCAGCTGAGGGAAAAGCAAAAAGTCCGCAGAATTTACGGGCTGTCGGAGAAGCAGTTCCGTATCACATTCAAACGGGCTGACAGACAAAAAGGGATCACCGGTACCAATCTGCTGAGTCTTCTGGAAACCCGCCTGGACAATGCGGTTTTCAGGATGGGATTTGTCAATTCCAGAAATCAGGGAAGACACCTGGTCCAGCACGGCCATTTCACCGTGAACGGAAAAAAAGTGGATATACCTTCCTATCAGGTGAAAAAAGGGGATATCGTCGCTCTGCGTGAAAAGAGCAAAAAGATACAGGCCATATCTGATTCTCTGGACGCCATTGTCAGACGTGGCATCCCCCAGTGGCTTGAAATCGATAAGGAAAAATTTCAAGGCGAGGTGGTCAATATTCCGGCCAGAGAAGACATCACATTGCCGATTCAGGAACAGTTGATAGTCGAGCTGTATTCAAAATAGGAACCATTCTGAAAGTATGATGGATCCAATAAAGATTCAGGAGATTTAAATGTCATCTGAAAAAATAGCATATGTCAACTGGCGGGAGATGATCAAGCCGGAAACGCTTGACGTCACTACAACGTCCACATATGGAAAATTCGTGTGTGAACCTCTGGAAAGAGGATATGGGATCACCATCGGTAACTCCCTGCGGCGGATCATCTTATCATCCATCTTTGGTGCGGCGATCGTATCGGTGAAGTTTGACGATGCCCTGCATGAGTACAGCGTGATTTCCGATGTCCGGGAAGATGTGTCTGAAATTATTTTGAATCTCAAGGAACTGAAGCTGAAAGCGCATGATGTGGAAGACAGAATTCTGACACTCAGTGCCAGGGGAGAAAAAAAAGTGACAGGCGCGGATATTGTCAGTCCGGACGGCAAGGTGGAGATTTTAAACCCGGAACAGCATATTGCCACGCTTTCCAAAAACGGGGTGCTGAATATGACCATGGTGGTCAAAACCGGTAAAGGATATGCACTGGCATCCGCCAATAAGGATGAAGATGCGCCCATCGGCACCATCCCCATCGATGCGGTCTTTTCTCCCATCAAACGCGTGAAATATGTGGTCGGCACCTCCCGTATCGGCCAGAAGACAGATTATGACAAGCTGACGCTGGAAATCTGGACAGACGGGAGCGTGCTTCCGGAAAACGCCGTGGCCTACGCCGCCAAAATTCTCAAGGAACAGATGAATTCATTCATCAATTTTGATGAAGAAAAGGAACCGGATTTTTCCGAAGATAACGGTGATGAGGCGGACAGCAAATTCAATGAAAATATTTACCGTTCCGTGGATGAGCTGGAACTGTCTGTCAGAAGCTCCAATTGTCTGAAAAATGCCAAAATTAATACCATTTACCAGCTGGTTCAGAAAACCGATAATGAAATGCTTAAAACCAAGAACTTCGGCAGAAAATCGTTGAATGAAATCAAGGAAGTTCTTGCTTCCATGGACCTTTCCCTGGGTATGGATCTCGAAGGATTCGAACCCCCACCGGAAGAAGAGAATAATCAGCAAGGAGAATAATCGCCATGAAACATAGAAAATCCGTATTAAAACTGAACAGAACCTCAAGTCATCGAAAGGCGATGTTTAGAAACATGGTGACGTCCCTGTTCAAGCACAGCAGCATTAAGACCACAGAAGCCAAGGCCAAGGGGTTGCGGATCATTGCCGACAATATGGTTACACTGGCCAAACGGGGAGATCTTCATGCCAGACGGCAGGCCCTGGCGGTGATCCAGGAAAAAGACGTGGTCCACAGACTTTTCGATGAAATGTCGGAAAAATTTGCATCTCGGCAGGGCGGTTATACCAGAATTACCAAGCTGGGTCCCCGAAAAGGGGATGTGGCCCCAATGGTTCAGATAGAATTGATCATGGATTAGTCCAGACAAATCCGTTGTAAAGGATTCATGGCCGGATGCGGCCTGAACAGACATAACGTCAGAGAATCCCCTGAAAGCCTTTTTCAGGGGATTCTTGTTTTTTCAGGCCTTTTTCTTTTCTATCCTCCGATGGAGGTCATATGGCTGATGGGCATGTCCTTGGGGCGCCGGGTGCCCAGAGAATGAAACAATGGCTTGTGTTCGAGAGAAGATCGAATGATCGCTTTCAGCTGCTCATCGGTTGCGCCTTCCCTCAGAGGGGTCAGAATATCTGTTTCATAGTCATTGAGCAGGCAGGGCCGAAGATATCCCCGGGAGGTCAGTCTCAGACGGTTGCATTCACTGCAGAAATGAGAAGAGATGGGCGTGATGAATCCCACCACACCCGCCGCACCGGTCAGTTGATAATTTTTGGACGGCCCGTCATTGGCCCGGCGGGGAATCTGTCCCAGGGAACCCAACTCTGATTCGATCCGGTCACGGATCTCTGCCGTCAACACCTGCTGCTGTTTCTCCATATGGGATTCCCCCATGGGCATGTACTCGATAAACCGGACGTGGAAGGGAAAATCACGCGTCAGCCCGGCAATGGCTGCCACTTCATCATCATTGATGCCCCGCATCACCACCATGTTTATTTTGATGGGTGCCATGCCAAGTTCATGGGCGGTCATGATGGCTTCCCATACCTGGTGAAACCGGTCACGACGGGTAATGGCTTTGAAACGGACCGGGTCCAGCGTATCGAGACTGAAATTGAGGCGTTGAATTCCCATGTCCAGGAGCGCCTGAATTTTTTCCCGGGTCAGCAACGACCCATTGGTGGTAATGGAGATATCCGACAGGGTATCGACGGCACACAGTTGTTTGATAAAAGAAAGAATATCTTTCCTTACAAACGGTTCTCCACCGGTGATCCGGACCTTGGTAATGCCCATGTCACAGGCCAGCCGGGTGATTTTCAGAATTTCTTCGTACCGGGCAATCTGATCATGGGGAATCACGGAGAACGGGGCTGCCGGTACACAGTACTGACACCGGAAATTGCATCGGTCGGTGACCGATATCCGCAGATAGTTGATGGACCGGCCCCCGGCATTCATGAATGGTCTCCTTGTGTATAATGGCTCAGCAACGCATCCACCAGTCCGTCAATCGTGTAAGGGTCGGCTTCGACCGTCGGTTTCAGTCCAAAGGTTCTGATCGTATCCGAGGTGATGGGACCGATGCTGGCGAGGGTCACATCCTTCATCAGATCGACGGATTTGTTTGAAGGCAGCAGGGACATGAAGTTGGTCACAGTGGAAGAACTGGTAAAGGTCACAGCATCGATCTGCCCTTTTTCCAGCAGCGTGTTGAGTTCAGGACCGGCCTCCTGATCCAGAACGGTTTCATAGACAGTGACCTCATCGACTTGCGCACCCATGTTGGCGAGCTCTTCGGGCAGAATGGTTCTGGCTTTTTTTGCCCGGGGCAGCAGCACGGATTTGCCTCTGATATCTGCCGTCGAGAAAGCCTTGACCACGGATTCCGCCCGGAAAGTGTCCGGGAGGATATCACTGACAATACCGTATTCCGCCAGCCGCTGTTTGGTCACAGGGCCGATGCAGGCGAATTTCAAATGCCCCAGAATCCGGACATCTTTGCCCAGTCCAAACAGGGTGTCAAAAAAGAATTTCACTCCGTTGACCGAGGTGAACACCAGCCAGTCATATTTTTTGATTCGATGGATCGCATCGATGACCGGTGTATTGTCGGCAGCCGGCTCGATCCGGATGGTGGGGATTTCAATACAATGGGCCCCCAGCCGGGTCAGCTCGGCCAGCAGACCCGATGCCTGGGCCCGGGCCCGGGTGATGACGATGTTTTTCCCGAACAGGGGCGTTTTGTCAAACCAGGCCAGTTCCTCCCGCAGGGCGACCACTGATCCGACCACGATGATGGCCGGAGATGTCAATTGCGCCTGCTGAACAATTTTTACAATGGTTTCCAGAGTACCGGTGACGGTCTGCTGCCGCGGGGTGGTACCCCACCGCACCAGCGCCACCGGCGTATCAGCGGGTTTGCCGTGATCCATCAGCTGGGTGACAATGTTTTTCAGGTTCTTCACCCCCATGAGAAACACCAGGGTGGCATCGGATTTTGCAAACAGGTCCCATTGCATGCGGGAGTCTTTCCGGGTGGGATCTTCATGACCGGTGATAAACGAGACAAACGAGGTGTGTTCCCTGTGGGTGACCGGAATACCGGCATAGGCCGGTGCGGATATGGCGGATGTCACACCGGGGATGACTTCGTATTGGACACCGGCTGCCAGCAGTTCCTGGGCCTCTTCCGCCCCTCTGCCGAACACGAAGGGATCGCCCCCTTTCAGCCGGGCCACGTTCAGACCCTGTTTCGCCTTTTCTACCAGCAGCCGGTTGATTTTTTCCTGGGTCAGGGTGTGGTCCCCGCCTTTTTTCCCCACATAGACGCATTGGGCATCTTTTGATGCATACGTCAGAAAAGAAGGGGATGCCAGATAGTCGTATACCACCACATCCGCCTGCTCGATGCAGGATTTGGCCTTGAGCGTCAGAAGGCCCGGATCCCCGGGACCGGCGCCGATGAGATATACTTTACCGGCCTGAATGTTACCGGGGTGATTTGTCATGGGTTTCTATGGCCTCCAGGATCTGTCTGCCGCCTTTTTCCAACACGGTCCGTGCCAGGTCCCGTCCCCGGGCGACAACATCGGTGACAGGGGAAATGGTCTGTTCTCTGATCAAATGCCGACCGTCTTCCGAAGATACCACCGCCGTGAGGTGGACCTGGTCTTCGATCATTTGTCCGTGACACGCCACCGGAATGTGGCAGGAACCTTCAATCTGCTTCAGAAAAGCACGTTCTCCTTCAACACATACACGGGTAGGGGGATGGTCCAGCTTTTCCATGATTCGGGCAATTGAGGCGTCTTCCTGCCGGGATTCAATGCACAGGGCCCCCTGACCCACGGCCGGCACCATGAGGGTCTCATCCAGAAATTCGGTGATCCGGTCCGCCTGGCCCAAACGCAACAGACCGGCGGCGGCCAGGACGATGGCGTCAAATTCTTTTGCCATCAGCTTGCGCATCCGGGTATCCAGGTTTCCCCGGATGGACCGGATCTCCAGATCCGGGCGAAGGTGTCTGAGCTGAGAGGCCCGGCGTAGGCTGGAGGTGCCCACAATGGTTCCCGGCGGATAGTCGCACAACATCAGGCCCTGACGGCACATCATGACATCAAAGGGGTTTTCACGACAGGGCACCGCTCCGATGCCCAATCCCGGCGGCAGCTCGCCGGGCATGTCCTTCATGCTGTGAACCGCCAGATCAATTTCATGCCCGAGAAGGGCGGTTTCGATTTCCTTGACAAACAGACCTTTGCCGCCCACCTGGGCCAGGGGTCGGTCCGTGATCCGGTCTCCGGTAGTTTTGATCACGGTGATGGTCACTTGAATATCGGGAAACGTGTCCGAGATCAGGTCTTTGACATGCCGGGCCTGCCACAGGGCCAGCTGACTGCCCCGGGTGCCGATTCGTATTTTTTCCGGCATGGGTTATCCCATGCCGCAGCTGGCACAACTGCCGGCGGAACAGCTGCCGCACGCGGAAGATGCAGATGATGCGCTCACCTGAGATTCCCCGCCGGGGCCGCTGGATTTGGACACAAACCCGCATTTCGACATCAACCGGGACAGGTCATGACTGCTGCACGCCGGGCACGCCGGTGTGTCACTGCCCAGCACCAGGGCTTCGAACTCTTTTTGACACGCATTGCATTGGTATTCATATATCGGCATGGATACACCTCATTGGTAATCATCGTTGTAAAAGATCAATATAAGGCGTTTCCAGCGGTTTTTCAAGGGAAGGACAAAGATTCCCCTTTAAATTACAGGGATTCGATAATTCCTGCGGCGATCAGGGGGATCAGCAGTTCATGGTGTCCCACCAGGCTGAATCCCTGTCCCTTCCCCCGGGTGGGCCGATTGACGACATTGGTCAAGGGGCGGTAATGGCGGATGAAATCCAGGTTCACGGTGGTGAAATGGTCCACGGGATGTCCCAGGTTCCGTGCCAGGGTGAGCGCCTTGAGAAACACTTCCGGGAGGATCACGGCGGAACCCGCATTGATGAATACCCCGTTTTCCAGCCGGGCGATCTGCGCCGCAAAGGTATGAAAATCATGCATGGATGCCTGCCCGCAGGCAGCGGCATCAAACCTGGGATGCATATGCAGGATATCGGTTCCCAGGGCCACATGCACGGTGACCGGAAGTGTGAGCCGGGCCCCGGCGGCCAGCAAACTCAGGTGCTGATACGGCATGTCCTGATCCAGAATGAACTGTCCCACAGCCCTGCCCAGGCCGGTGTGTTCTTTTTTTGCCCGGGCAATGGCCTGGTTGAGGCAGTCCGCAGTTTCCCGGGCCATGCCGAAACTGCCGTTTTCAAGGCTGCCTGCCACGTCTTCGGACGTGTGTCCTGCCAGTGCCACTTCCAGGTCATGGATGATGCCGGCCCCGTTCATGGCCACCAGTGTGATGACCTTCTTTTCCATGAGATCGATGATGACCGGAGCCATGCCGGTCTTGATCACATGCCCGCCCATGGCGAAGCACACGGGATGGCAATTGCGGGCGGCTGTTGTGATCGCATGAATGACGGCCCGGATGTCGTTGCCGGCCAGAATGGCGGGCAGGGTGTCCAGAAAGGATTTAAACGCGTTGCCCCGGTCCCAGGACCGGGCAAAATGTTTGGAAGACACCAGGCTGTTCCGGTCACGAATGGAATAGGTCTTCAATCCGGAACAATTCAGATGACCTTCGGGCTTTGTCATGCGAACAGCATCC
>JBFLKI010000044.1:0-2984 GCA_040883135.1 Desulfotignum sp.
ATATCTCTGTTCGGAGGGCAGATGGTAGTTGAAGGCGACCATCGAGATATTCAGACGGTTCAGAACAATCCCGAGCACCGTCCAGGCGGCGGCCCACCGCACGAACTTCAGATTCTTTTCCCTCACGCCCATGGCGAACAGGACCGCAGGCATCGCCACAAACCCGATCACCTCCACCAGATACCACATGCCCCACCCGGTGGTCAGATAATGCCATTGGTCGTCAATGGCGATGCCCACCAGCTTGATACTCAGATAGCCCGCCATCACGAACGCGGCGGCCTTGGCAAACCCCATGGCCACCCCGGATGCCTCCCGGTGATGGGTATCATCCATATGACGGCTCAGATACCGGTGCGCCAGGGTACTTTCAAAAATCACCATGGACATGCCCGCAAACATGCTGGAGATGAAAAAATACACCGGCAGATAATTGGAATACCACAACGGATGGAGTTTGGAAGGGGCAATCATGAACAGGGCGCCTAACGAAGACTGGTGCAGGGTGGACAGCACCACGCCGAAAATGGTGAGTACCAGCGTCAGCTTCACCACCACGGCCCGGATTTTTTTAAGCCCCAGCCATTCAAAGGCCGCCGGCGTAAATTCGATGAACAGGACCGTCAGATACAGGAACACGCACAGCCCCACTTCGAACAGAAGCGAAGAGGTCCCCTGGGAAACAAAAATGGGGTAAGGCAGCCGCCACGGACGGCCCACATCATAGTGCAGGGCCAGCACCACCAGGGCATAGCCTAAAAAAGCCGTGAGAATGGCCGGACGGACGGCTGAATGATACCGCTTCAACCCGAATATGTAACAGGCGGCCGACGTGACATATCCCCCGGCGGCCAGTGCCACCCCGCAGAGCAGGTCAAATCCGATCCACACGCCCCAGGGGTTGTTGTTGTCCAGGTTGGTTACGGCCCCGATCCCCTGTGTAAAGCGCATCAGGGTCAATACACCGCCCACCGCCAGTATGATGCCGACAATGACATTGAAAGGGGTCCACAGTTTTCGGACGGGCTGTCTGCCGTTGTCTGTCATGCTACTCATCCTCCTTGGTTTGCGGTGGTTCCGGGTCTTTGGCCGCCGCTTCCTCCAATGCTTTTTTCACCTCGAAATTGATGGCGGACTGTTTCTCCTGATCCCATTTTTCCCTGAGGGTTTCCATCTGGGCCTGAGCCTCTTTTCTGCTTTGGGCCAACGCTTGTTCCACTGCGGCCTGTTTTTCCTGTTCAGCGATTTTTTCCTTGCGTTTCGAGATGGCATACACCCCTGTCAGGAGCACCGGCCACAGTCCCACGACAATGGGCACGGCGGACAACGGGCCGGATGTGAGCTCCGGCGCGGATTTTGTGCCCAAATCCTCTCTCATGCCCATCTGACTGAACGGATGGCCGGACAGGTACAGCCAGCTGGTGCCGCCCATCTCATGTTCTCCGTACACATGGGGCACATACCGCTCCGGAAGGCTCTGAATCCGCTCCCAGGCATAGGCGATCAACTCGTTCCGCTTTCCGGATATCAATGCCCCGGCCGGACACGCATCGACACAGCCCGGGCGCTTGCCCTCCACAAGTCTCGGATGGCACATGGTGCATTTGGTCACCGCCGGATCCAGGGCCTTGTGATATTCGTAGGCCGGAATATTGAAAGGACAGGCCACCATGCAGTAACGGCATCCCACACACAGGCTTTCATCATAGATTACCGCCCCTTCCGGTGTTTTTTTAAAGGCCTTGACAAAACAGGCGGACGCGCAGGCCGGTTCCAGACAATGGTTGCACTGGGTTTTGACAAATACGGGCCGGCTGCTGTCGAACCGGTTGACCACCGTGAACACATCCGCGTCGGTCCGGCGTTTCTGATCCAGCACGCTCAAGTCATCAAAGGCCGTTTCCGGCTCAGGCAGGTTGTTTACCCGGTTACAGGCGCTTTCGCATTGACGGCACCCGATACATTTGGTGATATCATGCAGCACGCCTGAGCTGTCGGGCCAGCCGGAAAATTCCTTGCCGGCCGCGCCCCGGGCCTTGCCCGGCATGCCGGTGGCCTGTGCCACTGCCAGGGCCCCGAGACAGCCGATAAATTTTCTTCGCGAGATAGGCATAATCAATCCTCTGTTTGTTTCTTGTCCCTGATCAAGGTCCTTATTTTTTCTCATGACAGATCTGGCAGTCCGTGGACGGCACTGACGCGATTTCCATTTTCTGATGACAGCCCATGCACTGGCCATGGTAAGCGGTCTTTAAATCCGGAACACCCGGCTCAGCCCCCGGAACACCTTCGACCGGCGCAGCATGACAGGCCGCACAGGCGGGCGGAGTCAATGACGCCGGACTGTTGTGGTGACACCCCATGCAAAGGGTCTGCTGATTTTTATGGAACGCTTTGGCCAGATCGCTGTCCTCCACCCGCCGGGCAATCCCATCCATGACTTTTCGGTGTGGGAAGCGGCTGGGCTGGTAGGTCTCGGATAACGTTCCAATCACCACGGTTTCCGGAATGTCTGAAAGCGTCACGGTCCGGTATTCAGCAGATGCGGGCGTGTCAAATTGCTCTGCACGCATTTTCCGCATGTCGGAATCCTGAACCACCCGCCGGTCCGGATCATTATGGCAGACCTGACAGGAATCCTGCTTCATCCGGGACCGGGGCATGACATCATGACATCCGGCACAATCAGGCACCCGGGTTTCTTTAACATGACATCCCACACAGCTGCCGGGTTCGGTATCGGCATGCATGGCCTGTTCGAGCCGTATAAATCCGCCTTTTTCATCTCCGGGGGGCGTGTGACACTGGCTGCACGATTCCAGGGAATCATGATGACAGACCCGGCAGGAAACGGCCGCGCTTTCATGCTTTTTGTGATCAAAGATCACCGGCGATATCCGGTAGCTGGATTTGTCTTCCACCGCCGTTCCCCCGGTCATTAAAACGGCGTCAGGCTGACTGCGTTTCAACCTCGGCGGATCCTC
>JBFLKI010000279.1:0-6531 GCA_040883135.1 Desulfotignum sp.
GCAGAAAGCCGATGCCAGGAAATGACCGGAACCGTTCAGCCGCCTTCTCAGGACCGGCTGGTGCCCGCCCCGGTTGAAAAACCGTTGTTTGCGGCGCAGCCAGGATTCCACGGCAAAAATCACCAGGACCATCACCACCAGGATGGATGCCATCTGAGCGGCGGCATTGACTGAAAACAACCCGTACCAGGCCTTGTAAATGCCCGTGGTAAACGTGTCGTAGTTGAACACGGAAACCGCACCGAAATCGGCCAGGGTTTCCATGAAAACAAGGATCAGTCCGCCGAAGATCCAGGGCCTGGCCATGGGCAAAGTGACGTGGAACAGGGTAAACATCCGCCCGCCTCCCAGAGCCTGGGATGCCTCGATCATGGAACGGCCCATGGACCGGAAACCGGATGAGGCCATCAGAAACACATAGGGAAAAATGGCCAGAGAGATGACCATGACGGCCCCGCCGCCAGATCTGATTTCAGGAAACATTCCGGCAAGACTCGGGGCATGGGTTCTGACAAAAGTCTGAACCGGTCCGGAATAATCCAGCAGCCCGGTATAGATGAACGCCATAACGTATGCAGGGATGGCCAGAGGAAAAATCAGCGATTTTTCAAACAGGCGCCGGCCCCGGAACTCATAAAATGAGGTCAGCCATGCCAGGGAAATCCCTAAAACCGCCGTGACTGAAACGACACCGATTGCCAGGACGGCGGTGTTCTTCATGAGATCTGGCAGTACATGCTGTTTTAAATGAAACCAGATGTCAGGGTCGGCATTCATTCCCGAAGCCAGGATAAAGAGTATCGGCGACACGGTAATAACGGCAATTCCCGACGATACGATGAAGCCGCCCTGATATTTGACGGATGAAATCATTTATATCCTTCAATGTCCATGAGCCTGACGGCACGGGCCTGGAGTTCACCGGCTCTGGCAAGGTTGATCGTGCTGGGCTTGAACGCGCCCCATTTCCGGACATCTTCGTGGGGAAGCACGGCCTCGTTCACGGGGTATTCCATATTTGCGTCGGCAAAAAGCTTTTGGGCGTCTGTTTCAGAGAGCCATTCCAGAAACCGGACAGCCTGATCGATTTTTTTGGAATATTTGACAATCCCGGCTCCGGATACGTTCACATGAACCCCGTTATCCGACTGGTCGGCCCAGAAAATGCCCAGGGGAAGATCCGGTTTTTCTTTCATGAGGCGGCCGTAATAATAGGTGTTCACGATCCCGGCGTCTCCCTGACCTGCCGCAATCGCCTCCAGTACTTTAGTGTCGCTGGAATAGGGGGGTGCGGCAAGATTGCTCACCCATCCAGACACTATCGACCGGGTTTTGTCTTCTCCCAGGTTTTCGATAAACATGGCCACCAGGGACTGGTTGTACACTTTTTTGGAAGTTCTCAACAGAAGACGGCCTTTCCAGTTCTCTCCAGCCAGGGCTTCATAGGTGCTCAGGTCTTCTTTTTTCACCCGGTCGGTATTGTAGACAATGGTTCTGGCCCTGACAGACAACCCGAACCAGCGGTTGTCCGGGTCCTTGTAATGATCCGGGATGTTGCGGTTCAGCACCGGGGATGTGACCGGAACCAGGATCTCCTTTTGAGCCGCATGCCAGAGGTTGCCCGCATCCACGGTCAGCAGGATGTCTGCTGCCGTATTTTGTCCTTCTGAAATAATCCGCTGGAGAAGCACCGGCGCTTTTCCCGTGATATAGGTGATTTTGACACCTTGCTCCTTTTCATACTTTTCAAACAGATCCTTGATCAGGTGTTCCTTTCTGGCGCTGTAGACCACCAGCTCATTCAGGGCTGCCACGGCCTGTCCGGCAAAGAAAATTACAAAAAAACCAAGCATTGTAACTATTTTTTTCATGATTTTAACGCTCCATTAGATTGATTTTTTATACCACAACGTGGTAATAAAGTCACTTTTTAAAGAAAAAAGAGGAGGCTGTCAATAAAAAAATTAGCCCAAGCGAACAATTCGTCCATTTTTGGAAACAGGTTTGGAAAGAATCTTTTTGTGACACGGGAAATGTAAGTCAGATACAGCTGGACAGAGATGGGGAAAAAAGAATTAACTTGAAAATTTACCAAAAAGGCGTTGACTTATATACTATTACTTTGGAGTTTTAATTTTTTATCTTTTCTTGAAAATCAGGCCGATCCGTTAAAGCAAACAGTGCAAAAAAGATTGTTTTTCTACATTAGGAGTTTTTGAGTCAGTACGCACTTGTTTTTTGGGGCAGTCAGGCTTTGAGCCCCAGGCCGGGGATCGCAATTTTTAGTTCCACGTATTTGAGTACCTGGGCCAAGGTCAGGATAATGACAATATAAATGAATGCGGCAAGGATATAGGTTTCGACGTATTTGAAGTGCATCAGTCCCTCCCTGTTGGCCTTAAACATCAGCTCCGGAACCCCGACGGTAAAAGCGATGGAGGTGCATTTGACCATATAGATGATTTCATTGGAGGCCGAAGGGATAACGATGCGGAACATCTGAGGTATAATCACGTAGCGGATAGCGTCGAATTTTGTGCCGCCCATGGCCTGAACAGCAGTTATTTGACCGGGTTTAATGGCACGGATCGCTCCTCTGAAATATTCGGCCTGATAGGCAGCGGTATTGATCCCCAGTGCCAGACCTGCAGCAACCACCGGCTTGAGCAGGATGCCGATATCCCCCAGCCCGAAATAGATAAAAAAGACCTGCGTAATAAGCGGGGTGCCCCGAACCACCTCCACATAGATGGTTGCAATCCGGTAGACCGGTTTGCTGCCGTACACCCGGGCCAGGCCGATCACAGAGCCGGCTGCCAGGCCAACGACAATGCAAATGGCGGACAACTCTAAAGTAATAAGGGTGCCCTCCAGCAGGGAAGGCAGAATGGTCCATGAATAATTAAAAAACTCTTCCACAGCAGCCCCCTTATTCCAGCTGGGATATCATTTGTAAAAAGTAACGGGTCCGTTCATTCTCAGGTGCCGTGAAAAGTTGCTCCGGCGGCCCTTGTTCCAGAATGGTGCCCCCTTCCATAAAGATAATCCGGTCGGCCACAGACCTTGCGAATCCCATTTCGTGGGTCACCACCAGCAGGGTCATCCCGTCCTTTGCAAGCCCGGACATGACAGAAAGGACTTCGCCGGTTAATTCCGGGTCCAAAGCGGAGGTGGGCTCGTCAAACATGATCAACTGGGGTTTGAGCGCCAGGGCCCGTGCAATGGAAATCCGCTGCTGCTGCCCGCCGGAGAGTTGTGCCGGATATGCTTCCAGCTTATCCAGCATCCCCACTCTCTTGATTTCCTCTAACGCGATCTGCCTTGCCTCTTCCTTGGATTTTTTGTTCACCCGCAAAGGACCGAAGCAGACATTCTCCAACACGGTCAGGTGGGTAAACAGATTAAAGTCCTGGAACACAAATCCCATTTTTGAACGGGCCTGGTTCAGGTCAGCGTCTTTGGCAGTCAGTTCCAGGTTTTCCAGCCAGACATGCCCTTTGTCCGGAGGGTTCAGGCAGTTGATGCAGCGGAGAAGGGTGCTTTTCCCTGAGCCGGAAGAACCGATCACCACAGTAACCTGGCCTTTTTCAAGACCGAATGAGATGCCTTTTAAAACATCCAGGCCATCAAAGGATTTATGCAGATTTTCAACTCTCAGTAACATAGGGGACCCTTTAGTCCTTTCTCTTTTCAAATCCAGGTACCCAAAGCCGGTCTTCAAGCCGGTAAAAAATATGGGTTCCGGTCCGGGTCATGCAGAAATAAATACAGGCGATAAAAAAATAAACAACCAGGGAATTGCCAAAGGTATAGGAGATAATGGATTTACCCTGGCGCATGATTTCCATCACCCCCACCACATAGGCCAGAGAAGTATCCTTGAGCTCCGAGGCCAGTTCATTGGTCCACCCGCCGATGGACAGCCGGACCATCTGAGGAAGGATCACGTAGATAATGGTCCTGGTCTGTCCTAAACCCATGGCTTTCGCCGCTTCCAGCTGACCGGGCTGAATGGCCATGATCGCTCCTCTGAAAATCTGGGACTGGAATGCAGCGGAGCAGAGTCCCAGGGCACAGATGGCCGCCACCATGGGATTCAGGTTAAAGGGCAGATAAAAGACAATGGACAAGAGCACCAGCTGAGGAACAGCCCAGAGCAGTTTCCTGATCCCTCCGGCAATAAACTTCAACACCGGACTGCCGAACACCTCCAGAGCGGCGAGGGCCAGACCCAGAATCATGCCCAGGGTCATCAGGCCCACCAGCAGCTGCAGTGCCACCAGTACGCCCTTACCAAACTGGGGCAGCTCTCCGATCAATGTATAGACAATATCCATAACTGATCCTTTAATCCCCTGGCAGCCCGGAAGGGAATACCCTGCTTCCGGGCTGCATTAGGTCCGCATTCTTATTTCGTGCAGACATCCTTGTCATAATCCACGTCCATGGGGACGCTAACCACCGGGGATCCGGGCAGATATTTGGCCACCAGTTCGGCCCATTTGCCGGATTCATAGGCCTTTTTGATGCTTTTTTCGATTTTGGGGATCAGCTGTTTGGGATCGCCCCTGGGCACGGAGTATGCGGTAAAATCATATCCATACCCCTGTCCGACGGCTTTGACGTTCCTGCCCTTTTCAATAAAGGATTTGGCCGTCGGGCCGTCGACAAACATGGTATCGATCCTGCCGTTTTCCAGGTCTTTCATTCCCAGGTCCGTACTGTCATACGCCTGGAGGGTCACATCCACCCCGTTTGCTTTAAGATTGTTTTCCAGCCACATCAGGCTGGTGCCCATCAGAGAGCCGACCTTAGCGCCCATGCTCAGGGCGGTCACCCCGTTCAGGTCGGAATCCGCCCTTACCAGGGCAAAAAAGCTGTGGCGCCAGTAGGGTTTGGCAAAGCTGAGTTTTTCAGCCCGTTCACAGGTGAAAGACACCCCGCCGGCCTGGACATCGGCCTGTCCCTTTTCAACGGCAATCAGACTCTGGGGCCAGGGAACAAACGAGGGCTTGATCGTAAATCCATTGTCTTGGGCAATGAACTGCCACAGTTCCCAGTCAAAGCCCTTGACCTCTCCTTTTTCGACCCAGGTCCAGGGCGGATATTCCGTATCCACGCAGACCGTGACCACCTTGTCTGCGGCAAAGGCTGTGCCGCAGGCCAGTTGCAGGATGAACAGCATCCCAGTCATCATTAACACAAAATTCTTTTTCATTTTTCCTCCAGCAGTTAATGGGTTATCAATCTTCCGGGCATGTGCCTGGTCCCGGCCCCTTTGAATCAACGGTCAATTCGGGTGACATCAGACAAAACGTCATGCCCGGCCATGTATTTTTCCACAATGGGCATCAGGCGATCCACCCCTTCTTCTATGGGGCGGATCATTGGGATACCGGTCTGCTCCTGGGTCTGGACGGCGTAGTCTGTGAGCTGTTCGTAAGATCCACCCTCTCCGTTCAGGGTAACGGCCAGCACAGACGTGCCGTACATCTCGACAAGCCGGATCTCGCTTTCAAGATCCGGCAGCAGGCACCCCACATGAGCCAGGTCATCGTAATATTTTCTAAAGGGAGCATGCTGTAGAATCACCCCTTTGACATTACCCGAAACCACAATTTCAGCCCCACAGGGGCCCAATGGGTTGCGCAGGGCAGACTGCCCCTCTATCAGAATCAGATCCGGGCTCGCATTTTTGCTGCATTGGACAATGGCATTCTCCACCTCGGCACTGACAAAATCGTTCAAGGTGGCATCGAAAATAAAGCCGTAAGTATAGCCCTGAAGCCATCCGGTCTGGCCGGTATAAATCATCTCCGCCTTTATGCCGGCCCTGAGGCAGCGCTTTTCAACCATTCTTGCCGTGGTCCGCTTGCCCAGGGCGCAGTCCGTGCCCAGAAATGCAATCCTGGGGGTTGCCACCTGATAGATCTCACCGGTCCAGGCTTTGAGCTGATCAAAGAGTTTGGGTTTTCTGATGTCAATGAGTTCCACACCGCTGTCCTTGGCTGCCTTTTGAAACCGGGGGATTTCGCTGAGCAGCATGTGCATCCCGTTGATAATGGAAAGGCCATGGCCCATGGCATCAAGGATCAGTTCCTGCCAGGCAGCATCCAGTCTGCCACCGGAGATGGCCACCCCGATGATACCGAAGTCCGGTTTTTTCCCGGTTTGTTCAATGAGATCCGACACCGATTTGTGAACCGGAATGTCCCGGCACCGGCCGTCCAGACATTCCCCGGCATCTTTCCCGGCAAGGCAGTGGTCCACCACACCGATGATATCAAAGCGTTCCGTTCCCCGGATCAGTCCGTGTGCGGTTTTGGCATCGGGCCGGTCCAGTTTGCCGTTTGTAAATATACAGGCGGTTCCCATCATACAATTCTGATCGTTCATTTTTTCTTGTCCTTACCAATCTTCATTTTACGCTCTTTTGTGGACCCCCAGGCCCGGCTGGTCATTTGGATAGAGCCAGCCGTTTCTGAGCAGAAAACCGCCGTCCACCACATCCCTTGCCAGGTCCAGGCTGCC